>DASVPU010000059.1:0-26124 GCA_036389475.1 Solirubrobacteraceae bacterium | reverse complement strand
TGGTTCGTCCGCAAGGCACCGCCGCCGCCTGTTGCGACGAGAAGTCGTCCGATTTCAATCGAGCTCTCATCTGAGCCTCATCGTCGACGTGTTCGTATGGGCGAAACGCCATGTTCGGCTCGTCGTTGCGCCCGACGCGGTGCATCGTCCATCCCTGGAGGAACACGGAATGAAGCGGATCTTTGGAAGCGGCCGGTACGCCAATGTCACGGCGACCGTTGCGCTCGTCGCTGCGCTCGGCGGCACGAGCTACGCGGCGATCAAGTTGCCGGCCAACAGCGTCACGTCCAAGACGGTCAAAGACAAGTCGCTGCTCAAGAAGGACTTCAAGCCTGGGCAGCTGCCGGCAGGTCCGAAGGGCGCGGCCGGCGCCAACGGCGTGGCGGGAGCGAAGGGCGACCCCGGGGCGCAAGGTCCTGCCGGTGCGAACGGCGCCTCGGCGGGCTTCTCGGCCTCGACCGCCGGCACGCTCGCGTTCGCCGCCGGGACCGTCACGGTCCAGAGCCTGCCGCTGCCGGCCGGCAAGTACGTCATCGAGTCGCATGCGATGGCGCATAACAGCGCGGCGGGCGACGTCAGCATCACGTGCTCACTGAAGGCCGGCGGAACGACGATCGACAGCCTCGGGACGGCCGGCAGCGACGTCCCTCCTGCTCCTCCCGTTGCGGACGCGTCGATCAACCTCAACGGCGCGGCGGCGCTCCCCGCAGGCGGCACGGCGACGCTCGAATGCACCACGGCCCCGGCGACCGGCAACTACCTGCAGCGCAACATCACCGCGGTCCAGGTCGGCACGCTGAACGGCTCGTAGATCAACCGCAGCGCCCCTGACGTCAGAAACGGCCCGCCCTTGGCGGGCCGTTTCGCATCTGGTTGGCGCCACCGCGGCTGCGCTTCGGCTCTGTGAAGGACTGCCACTGGCTGGCCGGACGCCCCCGCCTGCTCAAAGGTCCAGGCGTTTCGGGCGTGCGCCTAGACTGGGACGGGATCGGGCGGTTCTCAAGGTAGTCTCACCGATCGCGGCGCTACGGACAATCGGCAAAGTCAGGTGGGACATGAAACGGATTTTGGGTCGGGGGCGTTACGCCAATGTGACGTCGACCATTGCGCTGGTGGTGGCGCTTGGCGGCACCAGCTACGCGGCGATCAAGCTGCCGGCGAACAGCGTGACGAGCAAGACGGTCAAGGACAAGTCGCTGCTCAGCAAGGACTTCAAGCCGGGGCAGCTTCGCGCGGGCGCGAAGGGCGCCGACGGCGCCAAGGGCGCTCCCGGGCCGTTCGGTCCTGCGGGTGCCCCCGGTACCGCAGGTGCGCCGGGCGCCGCAGGCCCGCAGGGCCCGCAGGGCGCGGGCTCGGGAGACGGCCAATCGTTTGCGCTGCCAAGCAGGGATTACTCGCTCGTCATCAGCAACCCCGTCGTCGTCGGTTCGGCGGCGCTCGGGGCCGGCAAGTGGCTCGTGACCGCGAAGAGCATCGCGTCGAACAACAGCCCGACGCTCGAAGGTCACGTCACGTGCGACCTCGTCGTCGGAGCAACGACCGCTGACACGCTCGGAACCGGGCTCGACAACGGTGCTTCCGGGACCACGGAGGTCGTGCTGACCGGCATCGCCACGGTCGGCGCTGCGCCCAACGACAACGCCATCCTACGCTGCGCGAACACCAGCGACGTGGGCACCTACACGGGAACGATGATCACGGCCGTCCGGGTGTCCTGATCAAACGCCATCCCTGCGGCAGTGACCGCGCGGCGGCTCGCCGGCCGGCGAGCCGCTCGCTGCAAAGCGCAGGGGCGGCTACCCGTCAGCGCTTTTCTTCGCCGGCCGCTTGGCGGGGCCGGCCGCGGGCTCGGTCCCCGGCTTGCGCGCGTACTTCGCGATGAAGTCCTCGGTCGCGCTGTGCGCCAGGTCGTCTGGGCGCTGGTTCATCGGCGACTTCATGAGGTACGACGACGGCCCGTCGAGCTGACCGCCGATCCCATGGTTCAGGGCGAGCTTGCAGCAGCGCACCGCGTCGATGACGATCCCGGCGCTGTTGGGCGAGTCCCACACCTCGAGCTTCATCTCGACGTTGAGCGGCACGTCGCCGAACGCCTGGCCCTCGAGGCGGATGTGGGCCCACTTGCGGTCGGTCAGCCACGGGATGTAGTCCGAGGGACCGATGTAGACGTCGTCGGCGGGCAACTCGTGACCCATGATCGACGTCACGGCGTTGGTCTTGGAGATCTTCTTGGACTCCAGCCGCTCGCGCTCGAGCATGTTGTAGAAGTCCATGTTGCCGCCGACGTTGAGCTGTGACGTGCGCATCATCTTCACGCCGCGGTCGTGGAACAGCCGCGCCAGCGCGCGGTGCACGATCGTCGCGCCGACCTGCGACTTGATGTCGTCGCCCACGATCGGCAGGCCGGCCTTCTTGAAGCGCCTGTTCCAGTAGTCCTCGCGCGCGATGAAGACGGGGATGCAGTTTACGAAGGCGCAGCCGGCGTCGAGCACCTGCTCGACGTACCACTTCGTCGCATCCTCGGAGCCGACCGGGAGGTAGGAGACGACGACGTCGGTGTGCGTGTCCTTGAGGATCTGGACGATGTCAGCGGTCTGGCCGGGAGCCTTCTCGATCTTCTCCTTGAGGTACTTGCCAAGGCCGTCATGGGTCATCCCGCGCCAGACCGGCACGCCGAGCTTCTTGGGCACCTTCGCAAACTTGATCGTGTTGTTCTGACCGGCCCAGATGGCCTGGCCGAGATCCTTGCCCACCTTCTTGGAGTCGATGTCGAAGGCGGCCGTGAACTCGATGTCGGAGATGTGGTAGCCGCCGAGATCGACATGCATGAGGCCCGGGACGGCCTGCGACGGGTCGGCGTCGCGGTAGTACTCCACGCCTTGGACGAACGCCGACGCGCAGTTGCCGACGCCGACGATCGCGACGCGGACCTTGTCCTGCTGGTAGCGCGCGGCGCCGTTGGTCGAGGCGCCGCCGCCGTTGGTCGAGCTCATTGTGCTGTGGCTTCCCTTTCTAGCGTTTCGGGGAGCTAACACCCCGTCGCCGATTGCTTGTTACACGGCCGGCGCCGGCCCTCGCGTCAGCTCGCGGCGGACGTGCAAGATGCGCTGCAGGACCGTGAAGCTCGAGAGGCCGGCCAGAACGTAGACCGCGGGCTCGAGCGCACCGAGGCTCGCGAAGACCAGGCCGGCCGACAGGATCGTCACGCGGATCGCGCGCGTCGCGAGGCCGACCTTGCACTGGACGCCGAGCGCCTCAGCGCGCGCGCGGGTGTAGGAGACGACGAGCGAGGACATCACCGCGACGACGACCGCCGCGGCCGCGAGCTCGTCGCCGCGATCGGCGAAGGTCGCCGCGACGGCGGTGAGCACGATGCCCTCTTCGATGCGATCGAGCGTCGAGTCCAGAAACGCGCCGAACGGCGTGCCCTTACCCGACATCCGCGAGTAGCCGCCGTCGAGCGTGTCCATGATCGACCCGATGATGAAGGCAACGCCGCCCCAGAAGTACTGCGTCTGCCAGATCAGCGCCGCGGCGAGGACGTTCAGCGCGAACCCCGTCAGCGAGATCGCGTTGGGCGTCAGGCGCGAGGCGATCAGCCGCGCGCGCAGAACCTCCAGGCGCTCCGCGCCCGGTGTGCTGCGCCGTGGACGAGTGGGAGGTCCGGGTTCGGTCGGCGGCGGCGGCTGCTGCGTTCCGGCCGCCATCAAGTCGCCGGCGCGGGGTGGGGCTGCCGCGGCGGAGCGTCTTCGTGCTTGCCCTGCGGCCCTCCAAACGCCCATGCGTCGGGTCGCGCGCGCGCCATCCAGCGAGCACCGAGCGCGCCCAGCCCGGCAGCAGCGGCACCGAGCACGGCGTCGGCGAGGAAGTGGTTCGCCGTGGCGACGATCACGAACACCACCACCAGCGGGTAGATCGCCCAGAAGATCTTCAACGGGCGCCGGCGCACAAGCCGCGCGAGCGGGATGCTGATCATGAGCGCGAAGCCGACGTGCATCGACGGGACCGCCGCGTAGGGATTGAAGAGCTTGCCGATCGTCACGCTGTCCTGCGGCACGCCGGTGAAGTCAGAGACCGCATCGAAGAAGCCCCACTCGGGGAAAAAGCGCGGCGGGGCCGTCGGGAACACCGTGTAGCCGACGAGCGCGAGCCCGAACGCGATCAGGAACATGTTGCGCACGAAGTAGAAGCTCTGGTTGCGATACAGGTACAGCCACAACAGCGCGCCGATGGTGACCGAGGTCTGGGCGTTGATGTACATCCAGGACGAGCCGTCCAGCAGCCAGCCGCGGTCGGCGATGAACGCCTGCAGGGACGGCTCCACGAAGACGTTGAGCGCGCGCTCGATGCCGATGAGATCGCGCGCGTTCTGGAAGGCAATTGTCGCCTCCTCGGGATGGTTGACGAGCCCGCGCGTGAGGTTGTAGAGCTCGTAGGCGGCCACGAACAACAGCAGCTGGCGTACGACGTCGAGCGGGCCGTGAGGCAACAGGCGCTCGTGGATCGAGCTGAGGCGGAGCTGCATGGGAATGCGGTCATCCTACCCCGCGATGTTGCCGAAGATCACAAGTTCGGGTGCGTCGGCGAGGAGCAGCGGGCGTTGCCGGTGAGCAGTCGCCGCGGATCGAAGTCGGCGCCGACGCGCAGCTTGCCGGTGCTCAGCGCGTAGACGAGCGTCCAGCCGCCGTCGCCGCGCATGACGCAGCCGCGACCGACTTCGATGCGCCAGTACGGCGTGTAGCGCACGCGCACGAGCGTGAAGCCGGGACGCGGCACGTCGAGCACGAATTCCTGCGGGCCTATGCGCGTGACCTCACCCACGCCGTCGGCCAGCCCGGGGGTGCCCAGCACCTCGTAGATCGCCCAGTGACGGTCACGGTAGACCGGGCGCAGGAACGGCGGGCCGCGGCGGATCAGACGCCCCTCCGCTTGGCCGGTGGGGTCCAGCGCGACGTCGGGCAGCGCGACGTACCGCACGCCCTCGCGCCGCAGCCATGCTGCGTAGCGCTGCGGGCCCAACCGTCGCAAGCCGGTCCGGAAGAGCGCGTTGTACTTCACGTCGAGTTGCGTCACCCAGCCGCGGGCCAGCGACGTACGGCGCGCGACGTAGACCGACTCCCAGTGCAGGCGCGTGAACGGAACCTCGACGCGAACCGCGGCCTCGGCGCGCACGTTGAGGAACTGCAGCAGCGGCTGGAAGTACGCCGCTTGCGCGGAGGGGTCCAGCGCGCCCTTGATCGTCTCGCGCACCGGCGCCCACCATTGCCAGACGAGCAGCGGCACCGCGGCCGCGAACACGAGGCGGCGGCGTTGCGCGGAGGCGCCCGGCGCCCGAGCCGCGCAGAACAACAGCGGGCCGGCGAAGGCGACGCCCAGGCGGCTGGCGTTGCCGCCCATCGGCGAGGCGATCGCAAACGCCAGCAGTGCCGAGCCGAGGTAGACGAGCACGCCCACCCGCAGCGCGCGCTCGCGGGCCGGCAGCAGCCACAGCAGCAGTCCGCAGCACATTACGATCGCGAGCAGTGCTCCCGCCGAGAACGGCTGGCTGCCGCCCTCGGGGAACAGCAGTGAGAGCATCAACGCCGGCGTCATCGCCGCCGCTGCGAGCCATAGGCCGACGCGCTCGCGCGTCGCGAACCAGTATGCGACTCCCGCCAACGCGAGGAACAGCCCGGCGACCGGGCTGCCCAGCGTGCAGGCGACGCCGAGGGCAAGGCCCGTGCGGCGATGGCCGCGCTGCAGCGCGAGCACCGCGGCGAGGGCGAACGTGACGCCGACCGCGAAGGTCAGCCGACCGATGAGCAGGTCGGCGACCGTGCCGGCGCCGAACCACAGCGCTCCCAGCCGCGCGGCGGCGTCGCCGAAATGGCGGCGGGCAATGCGCTCGAACAGCACCGCCGAGGCGACTGCCGCGAGCACACCGACCATGCGCACGCCGAGCATCGCGGCCAGCGGCGGGAAGATCAGCGAGTAGGCGGGAGTGTGATGGCCTCCGTACCAGTTGGCGTTGAAGAGCGTAAAGCCCTCCTGAGCGAACAGCCCGGCGCGATAGACCTGCGCAGCCAGGTCGGGCGTGGCGGGCGCGAAGGCCAGCCACGCGAGTGCCAGCGTCGCCGCGATCAACCACGGGGCGGTGCGGGCGCCGGGCATATCGGGCGCGATCGTAGAGGCGCGGCGCCTGCCCGTGTGTATTCAACTTGGATCCGCACGATGCCGCGCGCCAGTTCGGTGGATCAGGCTCGGCGGTCAGCGGCAGGTCGAGCCCGGCAACCGCGCCTGCACCCGTACTACTCCCGGAGCGCCCACACGCACGCGCGTCATCCCGCCGGGAGCGGCGGCGACGCAGGCGCGGCCGCTCGTGACCCGCCACCAGCCCGTGTGGCGGACGCGGACGAGCGCGTCACCGGCCCGCCGTGCCCGCAGCGTGAAGCCATCTGCTTGCAGCGAGATCCTCCCGGCCGCGCCTTCGACGAGCGGCGCCGGGCGCGTCACCGCGAACACGCGCCAGTGCTCGTCATGCCATACCGGTCGCAAGAAGGGCAGCCCGCGCTCGATCAGCCGCGCCTCGTCGCGCGCGGCGTAGTCCAGCGGCACGTCGGGCATCGCGACGTACGCCACGGCGTGCTCGTCCAGCCAGGCCCGGTAGCGCTGCGCGTCGATGTGGCCGTCGTAGAACAGCGCGCCGTCGCGCCGGTCGAGCTGGCGCTCCCATCCGCGAGCCAGCGGGATCGAGCGCGCCACGTGCAGCGCCTCCCAATGGTTCTCCGTGAACGGGATCTCGACGCGGAAGGTCGCATGCCGCCCTTCGAGGTAGCGCACGAGCGGGACGTGATATGCGGCGTCGACGGACGGGTCGTCCGACGCGCGGGCGACGTCGCGCACCGCCGGGTACAGCTGCCAGTAAGCCAGTGCCAGCCCGACCGCTGCGAGCAGCGCCGAGCTGCGGCGGCCGGCGAGCGCGCCTAGCACGACGGGTCCGGCCACGAGGGCGCCGAGCCGCGTGACGTTGCCGCCAAGCGGCGTCGCGAGCGCGAATGCCGCCACGCACGCAAGCGCGAAGAGCGCGGCCCCGAGGCGCAGCGCCCGCTCGCGCGCCGGCAGCAGCGCCGCGACGAGCGCCGCGCCCGCCAGGGCGGGCCAGAACGCCGAGGCAGCGAACGGCTCGGTGCCGCCCTCCGGGAAGAGCGCCAGTGCCAGGACGCCGGCCGCCAGTGCCGAGCCCGCGACCAGCGCGGCGCGCCCGAGGGCCCCTTCCGATAGACCCCAGGCCGCCACCGCGATCACGAGGAAGAGGCCGGCCACCGGGCTCGCCAGCGTCGTCAGGGCCGCGAGCGCGACGGCCGCCGGATGGCGCTTGGAGTGCAGCGCCAGCAGTGCGCCGAGGGCGATCGCCACGCCGAGCATGAACGTCAACCGGCCGCTGCAGAGCGTCGCCACGGCCCCGGCCGCAAACCACAGCGCAGCGAGGTTCCCGGCGCGCTCGCCCCAGTGCTCGCGTGCGAGGAGCGCGAACAGCCCGACCGCCGCGAGCGCCGCGAGCGCACCTGCAACGCGCACCCCGAGCGCCGCGCCGAGCGGTGCAAACAGGACGCTGTAGCCCAGCGTGTGGTGGCCGGCGTACCAGCCGTTGTCCCACAGCGTCAGGCCCGCGCGGCGCACGAGCTGCGCCCGGTACTCCTGCGCGGCCAGATCGGCGCTGGGCGGGTCGAGCAGGAGGTAGGCGGCGATGCCGAGCGCAGCGAACAGCCATGGGATCCACGCCGCGCGCCTCACGCGCGAACCGTCGCAGGTCCGCTGGGCGTCCGTCCGGTCAGCCCGCCAGGTGCTCGACGATCCGTGCGCTGAGCTCCGGCCGGTCAATCCACGGCCAGTGCCCGGCGTCCTGCACGACCTCCAGCGTGGCGTCGCCGAGCGTCGCCGCGTAGCCGGCGCCGAAGCGCGCGGGGATGTAGGGGTCCGCATCGCCCCACAGCACGAGTGCGGGCGCCCGTACCGCGGCGAGGTTCTCGCCCGCGCGCGCGAGCACCTCGGGCGCCGCGCTGCGCAGGAGTGCCAGCACCGCCCGCTCCGTTCCGAGATCGAACGATGCCGCCGCGCTGGACACGAACGGCTCGGGCATCGGGCCTCGACCCGCCGATGCCCTGCGCGAGGCGAAACGCAGGATCGGCTTCGTCGCCGAGCCTACGGCGACGGGGCCGACGAACGGCATGCGCACGAGCCGCGCCGGTCCGCGCCAACGAAAGCCCTGCAGCAGCGGCACGCCGTTGACGACGACGAGGCGCTCGACCCGCTCGGGCTGGGCCATCGCCCATGCCAGGCCGACGGCCGCGCCCCAGTCGTGCATGCACAGCCGCACGCGGTCGATCTCCAGCACGTCCAGCAACCGGTCGACGAAGCGCGCGTGACCTCCGAGCGAGTAGTCCAGGTCGCCGCGCTTGCCGCTGCGCCCGAAGCCCGGCAGGTCGACCGCGATACCGCCGCCGAGCTGGAGCGGCGCGATCCAATCGAACGAGCTCGTCGGGATCCCGTGCAGGTAGAGGATCGGTACGTCGTCGTCGCCCGCTCGGCGCAGGAACACAGGCTGGCCGTCGAGCTCGAGCGTCTCCTGGGACAGTGCAGGCACGGCCGCGGAAGATAGCCTCCCGCGCGTGCGAACTCTGTGCTTCGGTGAAGCGATCGTCGATCTGATCTGCCGGCGTCCGCTGGCGTCATTCCAGGACGTGGACGCGTTCGTACCGCACTGCGGCGGGGTGACCGCCAACGTGGCCGTCGCGGCGGCGCGCGCTGGGGCCGCGGTCGCTCTGGCAGGCGGCGCCGGCGACGATCCATGGGGTGGCTGGCTGCGCGACCGGCTCGCCGCCGAGAACGTCGACCTGCGCTGGTTCGGGCTCGTCGACGGGCTGCGGACCGCGCTGACGTTCATCACCGTCGACGAGCGCGGCGAGCCGACCTACCAGCTCTACGGCGACGGCATCGCGGCGACGCTCAGCGCGCTGGAGGGGCGGCTGCTGGATGCCGTCGAGTCCAGCGGGGCGCTGTTCTTCACCTCCAACACGCTTGCCGGACCAGCCGAGGCGAAGCTCACGATGGCCGCCCGCGAGCGCGCGCTCGAGCTCGGCCGGCCGATCGTCTTCGATCCGAGCCTGCGGATGGGGCGCTGGCGCGAGAACCCCGGCCGTGCCGGCACCGCCGCGGCCACGTGCGTGAAGGGCGCGTTCCTCGTCAAGTGCAACCACGCCGAGGCGCGGCTCATGACCGGCGAAACCGATCCCGAGGCCGCGGCCGCGTCGTTGCTGGCGGGCGGTGCGAAGCACGTCATCGTCACCAGCGGCGCCGGCGGCGCGATCCTGCGCGGGAAGGGAATGAACTTCGATGTGCGCGCCAACCCGGCGCGCGTCGTGAGTGCCGTCGGGGCCGGCGACGTCTTCCTGGGCACGCTGCTCGCACGCCTTGGCATGACGAACTTCTATCCGGCCGCGCTCGCGGCGGCGCTGCCGACCGCCGCCGCGGAGGCCGCCCGCGCCTGCGAGCGCTGGGGCGCGCTGGCGTGAGTCAGGCCGCCGCGCGCGCCGCTCGCGCGAACTGGAAGAAGCCCGCCCGCGCGCGGGTCGCTCGGATTCGCGGGCGCTTGGCGGAGCTGTACGGCGTCCCGGCGATGGAGCCGCACGGCGACCCGCTCGCCGAGCTCGTGCTCACGGTCCTGTCGCAGTCCACCAACGATCGCAACCGCGACGTCGCGTTCCTGCGCCTGCGCGAGCGCTTCCCGACATGGGAGGCCGTCCGCGACGCACCGCTGGAGGAGGTCGAGGAGGCGATCCGCCCGGGCGGCATCTCGAAGGTGAAGTCCGCGCGAATCCAGGCGATCCTGCGCGCGATCGGCGACCCGCTCGACCTGGAGTGGATGCGCGATGCGCCCGTGGCGCAGTCACAGGAGTACCTCTGCGCGCTGCCGGGCGTCGGGCGCAAGACGGCCGCCTGTGTGCTGCTGTTCTCCTACGGCCTGCGCGACGTGCCCGTCGACACGCACGTCTCGCGGGTCGCCACGCGATTGGGCCTGCTGCGCCCGAAGGCACCGTTCGAGGAGTTGCACGACGCGATGCTCGATCTCACGCCGGAGGGCGCGGAGCTCGAGCTCCACGTCAACCTTCTGCGCCACGGCCGGCGTACGTGCCACGCGCAGCGGCCGGCGTGCGGCGCGTGCGCGCTGCGGCGGATGTGCCCGAGCCGGCGCGAGTAGCCGTCGTAGTCGAGTGCTTGGGGGCTGCGGCGCGTGCCTATAAACGTGCAGGTATTGACTGTTGCTGGACCCAATCGCAGCCGGAGTCGTCTACATGGTCGCCGCGGGATATCCGGCCAGCGGCTGATCGGCGTTACGTCATCCCGGTGTCAGGGGCGACTTGTCGGGCGGCCCCAGTTCGCCGAGTGCCTTGAGCACCTCGTCGTCGTGCGTCTTGGGCGAGACCTTCGGGATCACGTGTGCGACGACCCCATCCGGATCGATGATGAACGTCGAGCGCTGCGCGCCCCAGTACGTGCGTCCGTACCTGGACTTCTCCACCCACACGCCGTAGTCCTCGCAGACGGCGTGGTCCTCGTCGGCGAGCAGCGTGAAGTCCAGGGACTGCTTGTCGTGGAAGCGCTTGACCTTCTCGACGGGGTCGGGCGAGACGCCGATGACCCTCGCCCCGGCGTCTGAGTACTCCGAGCCGCGGTCACGGATCGAGCAGGCCTGTGTCGTGCAGCCGGGCGTGTCGGCCTTGGGGTAGAAGTACAAGACGATCGTGCGTCCGCGCAGCGACGACAGGCGAACTGGTTCGCCGTCCTGATCGGGCAGCTCGAAATCGGGAGCGTGTGCGCCTGGGCCGATCACCGGATGGGATCTTGCCATGTCGGCAAGGCGCGCAGCGACATGTACGTGAAGATCCCCAACCCGCTGCACGGCGTGAAGCTCTGACGTAATCCCGGAAAGGGCCGGCGCGTAGCCTTGGCGGTGTGCCCGAGCTTCCCGAGGTCGAGATCACGGCGCGCCGCCTGGACAGCGCGTTGCGCGGCGCGCGGATCGAGACGGTGCTTGCACCGGGAATCAACGCGCTCAAGACATTCGACCCGCCGCTGTCTGCGCTCGAGGACCGCATGATCACAGCGGTCGGGCGGCGCGGCAAGCTCTTCACGATCGAGGCCGGCGACCTCGCGCTGCTCGTGCACCTCATGAGCGCCGGTCGCCTGCAGCTCTACGACAAGCGTGCCGGTCCTCGTGACCGGACCTCGCGATTGCTGGTCCGCGTACCCGACGCTGACCACCCCGATCGCGAGCTGCGCCTGCGCGAGTTCGGCACCAAGCAGGCGGCCTGGGTCAAGCTGTTGCGCGTCGAGGACGTCGACGCCGACGAGGCCGTCTCGACGCTCGGTCCCGAGGCCTGGCCACAAGCACGCGAGGATCTGGGCGAGCTGCTGGCATCGCCACGGCCCTTGCACGGACTGCTGCGCGACCAGCGGGTCATCTCGGGCATCGGGCGGTCCTGGGTCGACGAGATCCTCTGGACGGCGCGGCTGTCGCCGTTCAAGCGCGGCAACGACCTCACCGGCGACGAGGTCGCGACCCTGCGCGAGGCGATCGTCGACGTCCTCGACGGCGCGATCGAGCATTACGAGCGGGTCATCACGCTGCCGATCCCCGACAAGCTCCCGCTCCCGCTGCGCGTCCACCGCAAGGCGGGCGAGTCGTGCCCTCGCTGCGGCGCCACGATCGAAGCGGTCCATTACGAGGACTACGTCATGTGCTACTGCCCCGAGGAGCAGACCGGCGGCAAGGTTCTCAAGGATCGGCGGCTTTCGCGGCTGCTGAAGTAGCGCCGCCGATCTTCAGGCTGTGCTCTGACGCGCGTCCTCGCTGAGGCTGAGCGCGTCCAGGCCGATCAGCAGGCCCAGCTCGTCGGGGACCACCCAGACCTCGCTCACCCTGCCGTCCGGCTGCAGCGTCAGGACGTCGATGGTGAGGATGCTGATCGGCCGACCTGTTGGAGCCACCACGCCGAGCGGGGTCGTCAGCGGCCCAACATGCGTGCCGCGCATCCGAAACGCGATGACCGTCTTGCCAGGTGTCTCCACGCAATCGATCAGCTCCTGGCGCAGCCCGTCGTAGGTGCTGTGGAGCATCCGCGCTCTGGCGAAGAGCTCGGCGGCGGTCATCGCCGCGCCGTTGATCTGCACGGGATCGGTGTAGAGCGAGCGGAAGGCGGCTACGGCGTCGTCGTCGTCCGCCGGAAGGTCCAGCCACAGGTCCATGAGGCGTGCGACGAGATCGCCCACGGCGCCAGTCTGCCAGCCCCGCCCGCGGTTGCAAAGCGTCAGCGCGTAAGCGCGAGGCGTGGTTTGACCCCTCCACACGGCCGCGGCCAAGCCCGTCCGAGGGCCAGACAACATTGCACGTTGGACCGGCGGGTGCCACCGGCACACCGCCCACACCCGCAGCGCGCCGGCTACGACGCGCTCGCCCGCGACGCGCCGCCACAGAACCCCGATCAACACCAGTCTCCTAGGGGCGACGCACACCAAGCGCGGCGAACACCGACGTGCGGCGCGGCCGCGCCGAGGGCGCGTACGTCGCAACCGCGACGCGCGCAGGCGTTACCTCACGCTCGGCGCCAGTGCCCCCGCGGGTCGCATCGAGCGCAGCCACCGGCGCGGACGCCGCCAGCTACTGCGGCCGGACACGAGGCATGAAGGTCTACAGCCCCCGCGTCGCATGCTCGACCGCGCTGCCATGCATCCGCGGCTATCGCTGCCCGCGAGGCTGGAAGACCTACTCCATCTACCAAGAGTTCGATTTCGGGCCCAGCGCTGGGGCTGTCGCAAAGGCGCCAGCCGACTCTGGGCCGAGCAACAGCGCGCCACCCTGGCGGGTGCGCAGCCGGCACGCTCAAGGCGAGCAGCGGTCCGCCTCACCCGCCCGGAGCCGCAGTCTGCTGTGGGATGTGTTCAACCAGCCGATGCCGATCTCCACGAGTCGCCGAGCTCGCCGAGGCGATCGTTCTCAGCACTGCACAACGCCCTGGCGCAGACGACGAGGAACGCCCCAGCCACGCGGCCGGCTTCGCCGTCGCAGATGGCCGGCCGCGTCTGCGTCTGGAGACACCCTTACGCGCGCGAGGGCCGCAAGGGCTCATCTAATCGACTCACACGGCATCGAACGCCCACTCAACATCCCTGTAGGGGTTCGGTGGGAGGATGGCGACCAGCGGAGGGAAGATGCGCAGGAAGCTCATGCCGAGCACCAGACCCTCGGAGGAGGCCGCGGAGGTCAGGAGGTAGGTCGTCTCATCGGCATCGTCGCCGGTCGACAGCTTCCAGGCGAACGGCTGCTCCGTTCCCTTGACGATCATGGACGGTTCGTTGGGATCTCCATCCTTTCCGAGGTAGAGGTCGGACGCGACGCTGCGCAGCGTGTAGGCGCCCGAGTCACAGGCCACCTTCCACTGCTGGGTTGGTTTGCCCTCAGGCTGCCACATCGCCACGCCAGGAAACGAGCTGTCCATGGTGAGCTGCCCGCCCGGGCCCCTCACGGTGTAGGTCCCGTCGGGGATGACCTGGTCACTCATGTTGCACTCCTCTCGTTGTGATCGCCTGAATCGACGCACTGCCGTTCCCACGTGCAGATGCTCGCTTCGTTGGCCTCATGGCCCGCGGGATCGGCAACCCGAAGTCGCGCCACGCTAACCGGCCAGCCCATGGCGGTGAAGCGTGCCAGCGGCACCGAAGGTCGCGACGCCAGAGCGCTTGAGCGCCGCGGCATCACGCTCGGAGACGCGATGGCGACAAACACCAAGCGTTGGATGATGCCGAGATGATGGCGCTACCCCGACTACTCGAAGTTCTCCAGGAGCCAGGTGCACAGCTCCCTGGTGAGGCGTGTGTGTTCGAGGTCGGCCGGCTCGTCTGATGCTGTCGCGCACTTGTAGGTGTGAAAACCGCACCCGGCAGGGGGACTGGGGGGGATGGGGCTGGTGGCGGAGCTCTCGGGATCGGCGACGTCGACGGCACTGACCGTCGGCACGAAGCAGACCCAGGGAAAGGCGGTGCTCGCTGTAATGCCTTCGTTTGTCAGCGCATTCACGGCGATCCCATTGGTCTCCAGGGTCCCGCCAGGTGCCCCGTCCAGCGCCGGGATGTCGTCTGTTTTGACTGTGAAGTTCGGCAGCAGACCCCTGAGTTGCGCGACAACCTGACCCGTACCGGGCGTTTGGCCGTACAGCGTCGCTCCCGGCTTCCCGCTCCACAACAGGGTGATGTTGTCAGTCGGAAGGTCGCGGATGACACCGTCCGCGCGCCCGTTGGCGACTGCGATTCTCTTCGGCTTCTGCGGGAACGATCCGACTCTCTGAAGCGCATCCGAAAACGTGTCCCGCAGGTCGTCTGGAGCGGCCTGCGGATCGTTTTTATGCGTGGAGATGTGGTAGGTCGCCATCTGACGAGCGGCGGGGCTGTTGAGCATGCGAGACATGGCCGTCATCTTCGGTTCGTTGGGCTTCAGGCCCGCTATGAAGTGAGCGAAGGCCTGGACGCTGATCGGGATCCAGCCGCCGCGATGGGGGCTGTCGTAGGAGAAGTACGTCGACGTCTGATGGTCAGGCCCGCCGTCGTGCTCCTCCTCGTACTCCATCAGGGCGAGGGTGTATCGGGTGATCAGGCCGCCCATGCTGAAGCCGCCGACGACCAGCGGCGTGTCCCCAACGCGCTTTTCGATCGCTTCTAGGATGCATGCCTTGGCGATCTTGGCGTTGTCGAGGATCGACGCGGTCCTGTCGTTGTAGCCCAGGAGGATGAGGTCCTTGCCGGCGTCGCTGACGTCCTTTGCCCACGGGTACCCCTCGGGATCGTCCGGATCCTCACTCCAGAGCACCGACCATTCCTCCAAGCTGCTCGGTACGCCTTGGAACCCGTCCGAGACGATCAGCGGGTCGGTGAGGTCGTCATGGCCGTCGGCGAGAAAGACCCAGGCCGTCCCCTTCGCGCCGTCGATCTCGTAGGGCCACGTGTCGTGCTCCGGAATCTCGATGGTCTCGCTGGATGCGTGTGACGGCGCCAGGGCGCTTGCGAGCTGTGTGCCCATCTTCTCGGCGGCTTCCGACGAGAGCTCGAATTCGCCTTCTGCGGGTTCGTCTGGGGGTGTCACGCTGCTGCTCCTATCGCGCGGGGATTGACGGCCAAACTCGTTGGTGGGTCGGCTGCCGGGCTGACGCGTGCGCGCGTCGCGGGCAGGACGCTGGTTGGCGCGCGGGCGACACCTGCGATGTGCTGAGGGAGCGCGCTGCTGGCGCCCATGAGGTGGCCACAGGCCAAGCTGCCGATGGACGTTTGCGTGCCAACGGGCCGGGCCGCGCATCGCAAGTGACTGGCAGGTCCGTCGACCCTCATCGCGTGAGCGTCTGCAGCACCAGGTGCTGCGCGAGCGAGAAGGGAACTATGCCGACGCCCTTGCTGACAACGACGCCGTTGGCGCAACACGATGCAGCGCCAGTCCACGGTCGCGATGTTCACAGCGCGTTCACCCCTGTCTGCACTGCATTGGCAGCTTCCCCAGCCCGCAAAGCGACGCCACGCCGACGCACGGTCTCACCCGACCGGCCCTCCCGATCACGGCGAGCGCCACCATACCAACCAGCTGAACACCGTGCTGTGAGACCAGCTCGCTGCCGCGTCAAATGGGTGAGCGCACAGCACGCCTTGCCCAGAGTCACCGTTCTACCGCCTTTCCGGTGTCTTGAGGGCAGTCCACGACGTGTCCGCCAGACGAACGCGAAGCTCGTACCGCTCGGCCGACATCAGTAGCTCGCCGAGCGGGATCCGCCGACGACAGGCACGCCTGCATGCTGGGCGGCGCGCGATAGCGCACGGCTCGAGCGCAGGCTCCACTCACGGAGGCGCCGACAGTTCGGCCACCATGCGGACGTCATTTCGAGATGGCGCCCGCAGGTGGCCTTCTGTCGCACATCGCCGCTCTGACGAGCAGCGTCATCTGCTCAGGTCACTTCTTCTCTACCTCCGAGAGACGATGTCGCGAAACGGTGCGTAGGCGAGCGCTTAGCTGGGCGGTGGTTTGGGCCGATGAACTGACGTAGCTTGACTCCTTGGGTTGTGTGTGATGAACAGCGGTGCAGCCGGCCCGTGATGGCAGGCTGCGCAGCGCTGCAGCCGCGGGCTGGTACGTGACCCGGGCTCCGGAAGAGTGCACCGCAGCGCTGTCAGATCGCTAACGCTCATTCAGAAGCCGTTGAAGGGGGAATGTCGGTGGTGTGGGATATGATCTGAGACGTCAGATCTCGCAGATCAGGCCTTACGCGCTGGTGGCCCCAAGGCGCGGCCGCAGCGGCGCTCGCCAGCGTCCGCGCCATGGTCGCGCCCAGGTCCGGGAATGGTCGTTGCTCGCTGAGAATCGATGCATCGCGCGAACGCCGACAGCGTCGGCACCCCTCCCGCCTTCGCGTGCGCGCGTCGTCGACGAGGAGTTCGCCGAGAACGAGAGCTCAAGCGGTCTGGCCGCCGTCGACGATCATGGCGTGACCGATCGTGAACGCTGCTTCGTCTGAGCACAGCCACAGCACGGCGGCCGCGATCTCCTCGGGCCTGCCCATCCGGCCGATCGGCTCTTGAGCGATGACGGCAGCGCGGCCTTCGTCGCTGTCGCCGGTGAACCGGCGCATCATCTCGGTGTCGATGATGCCGGGGCAGATGGCGTTGATGCGGATGTTCGAGGCGGCGTAGTCCAGGGCCGCCGACTTGGTGAGGCCGATGAGGCCGTGCTTGGTGGCCGCGTACGCGGCCTGCCCCTTGAAGCCCTTGACGCCGGCGCCCGACGAGGTGTTGACGATCGCGCCTCCGCCGTGTTCGAGCATGAGCGTGATTTCGTGTCTCATGCTCAGGAAGGCGCCGCGGAGGTTGACCGCGACGAGGCGGTCCCACTCTTCGTCGCTGATCTCGGCGGCCGGCTTGATCGGCTGCTCGATGCCCGCGTTGTTGAAGGCGATGTCCACGCGGCCGAACCGCTGCAGCCCTGCTTGCAGCGCCGCCTTGACGTCGTCGCCGCGCGCGACGTCGCAGGACACCGCAAGCGACCGGCCTCCCGCGTGCTCGATCATGCGGGCCGTCTCGCGGTTGCCGTCGGCTGCCACGTCGGCGACCACGACGCTCGCGCCCTCGCGCGCGAAAGCGAGGGCGGTGGCGCGGCCGATGCCGCTGGTCGCGCCCGTGACGAACGCGACCTTCCCGCCGAAGCGGCCGCTCACGAGCCCACCAGGATCGCGGGCAGCGCGGCTGCGCGGCGCTGCGTCACCGAGTCACCATGACCTTGATCGACGGGCGGGCGGCATCGCGCGGTACCGATCGGGCACGCCATCTCAGACCTACGGTGCGATCGAAGACCCGGCCGGACTGGATCTTGCCGTCGAGGATGTCGGGCAGCAGCTACGGGTCGCGCCATCACCGCGTCAGTCCGTGGTTTTGGCGGTTGATCGTGACGCTCGATCGCGGCGCCTGTTCGGCACGATCGCCCGCCGAGCTGCTGCCCGGCGTACTCGGCAGCTCCCGTCGGCTCCGGCAAGAGCGCTCACGCCACCGGTCATGTCGCTGGCCGACCTTGACCACATGATCGGACGGGTGTTTTGAGAGGACCACTCGTTCGCATCGGGGTCGCAAGGCACCGAAAGTCGGCAGAACCGGAACGGTCGGCAGATCTATGCCATGAGTCCGGGGATGTGGCCACCCCGCAGTTGCTCCCGGCCAGCATATCCTGCGGGCTCGATTTCGATCAGCTCGCGGCCTTCATCAATCATTTACCGCTCAGGCGCCGCACCCGCTCACCTCCCGGCGGCGCCTTTCAAGCCGTCCTCTCTCGACCATCAAGCGTCCTATGTCGGAAGGAGCGCGCGGGGACGCGGCCGAAGCGCTTCCGCGATGGCCGGTGCGCTCCGATCCCCGAGCGGGCTCGCCGCCAAGCGCAGCCGACGAACGCGGGCGACTCCTACGGCGAGCTCGCCGCGGCTACACATCGGCCTCGTCCGGTCACCAAGTCACGAGACGAGCAGCGCCGGGATCGGCTCGTCCGCCGATCAACCCGCGCTCGCGGGCGCGCCGTCATCCGGCAGACACACGTCACTCCCGCGAGTCCTCTCCCGCCAGCGCCGACAGCCCGAGCACGATGAACGCGCCGAGCGCCGCGACCCCGGCGGCACGGGGCCAGGCGCTGTCGCCGAGCAGGAGGAGAGCCGCGCCGATCGCGAAGCACGCGCCCGCGAGCCGCGTCGCCGTGAGCGTCGAGGCGACACCGCCGGTCGAGCTCGCAGGCGGCGCGGGACGCTCTGCCCTCGGCTGGGCACTGAAGCTTCCGCGCAGCACGAGGCGAAACAGCAGACCCAGCGAAGGGAAGAGGATCAGGCCGCCGAGCAGGATCACGACGACGAGCAGCGCGAGCACGTTGTCCGGCGCGGCGGCCTGCCGAACGGTCAGCCCCGGCAACAGAACCGGGTTCTGGGCGAGCGCCCAGCCTCCGACGACCGCCGCGACCGCGATCGCCGCGCTGATCCTGGCGGCGTCCAGACGCCGGCGGTAGACGAGCACGAGCGTCGCCGCGCCGGCCAGCAGGGACAGCGCGACGCTCAGCAGCGCGGGCGGCTCGACGAGGCGGTCGAAGATCCAGCGCGCATCCGAGCGCACGACGACTGCTCCCGCGATCGCCGCCGCGCCCGCCACAGATCCCGCGACCAGCGCGCGTACGCGGAAGATCGCGGCCATCTCGTCGTCGCCCTCGCGCCGCGCGTCGGCCGCGAGGTAGACGGCGGCCAGGTAGGCGCTGCTGAGCAGCGCGAGCACGCCGGCCATGATCGACGTCGGGTTCAGCCAGCTGGACCACAGATCGCCTGCGGCGTTACCGACCGGCACTCGCTGCGAGGCGATCGCGCCCGCTGCGCCCGCGAGCGCGAACGGCGCGATGACCGATCCCGCGGCCGTCAGCGTGTCGATCGCGCGCACCTCGGCGGCGCCCGCGCTCGCAGACCGCAGCGCGTAGGCCACACCACGCAGCACGATGCCAATGCCCGCGGCGGTCAGGGCCACTGCGAGCGTTGATGCCATCGACGCAAACGCGATCGGATAGCCCGTCCACACGATCACCAGCACGAAGATGAGCCAGACGTGATTGGCCTCCCAGACCGGCGCCATCGAGTGATGTGCATGGTCGCGGATGCGCTTCGCCCGCTCGCCCCGACCCGCCAGCAGCTGCCAGATCCCCGCCCCGAAGTCCGCCCCGGCGAGAATGGCGTACAGCGCGACCCCCTGCAGCGCGAAGAACAGCGGCAGCTCGTAGAGGTGAAGGCCCAGCACGTTCAGCTGTCGCCCAGGGCATGCTCGGGCTCGGCGACGGTCGCCATCGGCGCCCGCGCCAGACGCCGCAGGATCCAGGCGACCGCGCCGATCAGGCAGGCGTAGAACGCGGCCAGCGTCGCGTAGCCGACGGGAATGCCCTGTGCCGCGGTCACGGCCTCGGTCGTGCGCATGACCTGGTAGACGACCCACGGCTGGCGACCGACCTCGGTCGTCACCCAGCCGCTGATCAGGGCAAGCACGGACGCCGGGCCGGCCAGCACGAGCAGCCGGTAGAACCAATGCCCCGACGGCACGCGCTTGCGCCGCGTGCGCGCGAACAGGTACCAGATGCTCAGCACGGCGAGGAAGGTGCCGATCGAAACCATCAGCTGAAACGCGATCCGCACGACGTTCACCGGTGGCCGGTCGGCCGCGGGAACGCCATCCAGTCCCTGGACCTCGGCGTCCGGATCATGGAACGCCAGCAGCGAGAGCCCCTTCGGAACGGGGATCCCGGCCTTCACCTCCCCGTCGCGATACCAGCCGAGCAGGTGCAGCGGCGCGCCGCGCTGCGTGTGGGCGACGCCCTCGAGCGCTGCCAGCTTCGTCGGCTGCGTCTTCGCCACCTCGCGTGCGGCCCAGTCGCCGACGAGTACCTGCACCGGCGCCGCCAGTGCCGCGACCGTCAGCGGGATCGTCAGCGCGATCCGCTCGTAGCGTCCCCAGCGCCCGCGCAAGCGCCCCACGGCGTAGGCCGCCGCCACGAGAAAGCCGGTGACGATGAAGCCCGCGAGGTACATGTGCACGATCTCGTAGCCGAGGTGCCCGTTGCGAAACAGCGCGCTGAACGGCTCGACATCGGTGATGCGGCCGTTGCGCACGGCGAATCCGCGCGGGTCGTTCATCCACGAGTTCACCGACAGCACGAACAGCGAGCCCGTCAGCCCCGCCACCACGATCGGGATGCCGCTGACGAAATGCGCGCGCGCGGCCATCCGGTTCCAGCCGTAGACGTAGATCCCGATGAAGATCGCCTCGACGAAGAACGAGAACCCCTCGAGCGCGAACCCGAGCCCGAACACCGCGCCAAACGTTCCCATGAAGCCCGGCCACAACAGGCCCATCTCGAAGCTCAGGATCGTGCCGGTCACGACGCCGCAGGCGAACAGCGCCACCATGACCTTCGTCCAGCGCATCGCCAGGAGGCGATAGATCTCGTCGCCGGTGCGCATCCACAGCCATTCTGCGCGCAGCACCATCGCCGGAAAGGCGATCCCGAAGCACACGAGCGGGATGTGCACGGCGAACGACAGCGCCTGCATCTGGCGCGCCTCGAGCAGGTATGCCTGTTGGACGGGACCGAACATCGCGCTCAGCGACTGCATTCAAGCTCCTTGCGCCCGGCCGACGACTGCGATAGCGGGCTCGCCGCTGGCCTCGGCCGCGCCCGCTCCGGAGGACCCACATGAGATGTCGTTGTGCGCTGCCGATGACGTGCCTGCTGGTTCTCACGGTTCTGGCCACGGCGCCGGCCGGCTTCGTGCAGCGAACGGGCACGAACCTCTCCCTGGACGGAAGCGCCTTTCGCTTCGTCGGCCACAACAACTACCAGGTGACCTCCGTCCCGGGGCAGTACACCCGTGGCCGCGCGCTGGACGGCGCCACGGTCGATCGAGTGCTGCAGGACGCCAAGGACGCCGCGACCGTGATCCGGACGTGGTTCTTTGAGAGCTTCTATCGCGGGGGCGGGCAACTCGTATGGGCCGTTTGATCGGGTGCTCGACAGGGCGGCGGCCAAGGGCTTGAAGGTGATCCGGTGCTCGTCAACCATTACCCAGACTGTGAGCCCTCTGCCGCAAAGCGCAAGGACGAGGGCTTCTACAACTACGACTACAAGACGGCCGGCCGGGGCTGTCCCCAGTCCTTCGAGGACTACGCGTACAACCTCCCCGGCCGCTACCGCAACAACGCAACAATCGCGTTCTGGCAGCTCGTCAACGAGGCGGAGAGCGCGTGGAGCGGCGCCTGCAACACGACCATCGAAGCCAACGGCCACCGGCGTGCGGCCGGCGAAAGCCCCCTGGTAGGCGGCGGAACGAACGCTGAGCCCTCAGCGCAGTCCTATCTCGGCGAGGTTGCGCAGGCGAAGCACCTTCGGCAGGTGCTGGCGGTCGGCGAGGACGAAGCAGACGCGAAACGTATGCGCGTCGCCGGGGAGCAGCGTCACGGTGCGCAGCCGCGGGCATTGCGCGACCGGTTCCTTGCGCTTGTCAAACGTCTCGGATGGGCTCAGCGTTCGCAGGTGCGAATCGATCAGCTTGAACTCAGAGCGCTTTGCGCCACCCGCCTTGATCACCGCCGGGATGTAGCCGATGTTCTTGAGTCGAACCCGCATCGACACGATCACGTCGTCATCGTCGAGCAGGCTGCTGTGGGGCGGGCGGGGGACGATCGCCAGTCGATCGACGAAGTCCTGCTGCCCGTCGGTACACGGCCTGCTGCAGAGTCGCGCGACCGTGCGCGAGAGATTCTTCGATGACCGGGGCTTCGAGGGACCGGCGGGCGGCGGCGCGGCAGGTGCCGTCGCGCCCGCGCCGCCGCTTGTCGCGCCGTCGGACCGATCGGAGTTGTTGCTCGCGCCACATCCAGCCAGCGCGACCGCCGCGATCAGTGCTGCCGCGGCCTGCGCCGGTCTGAAGCGGCCCGTCCGGATGCTTGGCCAGCCCACTGCGCAGGAGGATAAGCCGCACGCGTCAGCCCGCGATCGCGACCAGCTCGCGCGGGCGCATGAGCACGATAAGCTCACCGTCGCGGCCGTGCATACGCACCCCCGCGACGCCGCCCTTCTTCATCTCCGTGGCGCCGCCGGTGAGGTCGTGGAGCACCTCGACGAAGTCGGGGTTGTGGCCGACGAACAGCACGCGCTTGTCCGCGCCCGCCGCGGCCGCGAGTGCGAGCGCGTCGTCTGCGTCGAAGCCGCTGTTGAGGGATTCGTCGACGATCGGCTCGATGCCGAGCGCTTCGCAGGCGAGCTTGGCGGTGTCGAGCGCGCGCACGCGCGCGCTGGTGAAGACGAACTGGAACCTGAGCTCGAGCGTGGAGAGCGCGCGGGCGGCCGCGCGCGACTGCTCCTCGCCGCGAGGCGTGAGGCGGCGGTCGAAGTCGGGGCGCGCTCCGTGCGGCTCGGCCTCGCCGTGGCGCAGGAACCACAGCTGCTGCGGCATGCGCGGAAATCTAGTGGCGCTACGCCGAACGGTGTATTACGGGCTTCACGCTGACCCAGCTCTTGACGAGCGGGCCGATCCGCTCGGCGACCGGCGGCCCGAACAGCGCGGTCATCTCGGCGCGCCGCAAGAGCGCGATGTCCTCCCACTCGCCGGCGACGCCAAGCCGCCAGTAGGGCCGCCTCAGCGCAGGCGGCAGCCAGTGCGCGATCGGCAGCAGCGCGTGTGGCTCGACGGGAAACGAGAACGCGGGCGTCTGCACGAACCATCCCCGTGCGACGCGGCGCAGCTCGCGGGCGAACGCGCCGCGATCCTGCGCCGCGACGTGCTCGATGACGCTGCTGCAATATGCGAGGTCGAACGCGTTGTCCTCGAACGGCAGGCCGTCGAGGACGTCTGCCATGACAAAGGCACCCGGATACTCCGGTCGCTCTACGAGGTCGACGCCCGTGATGTCGAGTCCGGGCTCGTGACGGCGCAGCCCCAATCGGCCGCAGCCGATGTCGAGGATGCGGTCCTCGGACGTCACGCCGGCCAGCGCGAAGAGCTGCTCGTGGCGGCGCCTGCGGGCTCGCCCAGACGCGACCGCGGCCGCTCGGGCGCGCGGACCCGGCTTGGCGGTCCCGTAGACGTTCTCAGGAGCCCAGCGCGACATCGTCGTCCCAGCCTATGGCTCACGCGCGCCGCGTCGAGCGGAAGTAGCCTTGGCGTCCTGAGCGAGATCTACACGCCCGACAACCTGCTCGACCGGCTCAGCGACCCCGCGACGCTCGCCGAGCAGTACGAGCGCGGCAAGCGGCGTGAGCGCGAGCTGCTGGATCGTAACCTCGGCCTCGGCGGCGGCGACGCGCTCTCCGTCGGGTGCGGCTGGCATCCCGGGCGCCACCTGCTGCCCAGGCCAGCCTGGCGGCTCGTCGCCTCCGACATCGACGGCGACCGCACGCGCATTGCCGTCTCGCAAGGCGACGCTGACGAGGGCGTCGTCGGCGCGGCGGGCATGCTCGACATGCTGCCCGACGCGTCATTCGACGTCGTGCTGCACCGGCTGGTCCTGCACCACGTCGCCTACAACGGACCGCTCGAGCCGGCGATCGCCGAGGCGGCGCGGCTCCTGCGTCCCGGTGGCGCGTTCGTCGCGATCGAACCGAGCGTCTACCACCCGATCGGCGTCGCGCTTGCCGTGGCGAACCGCGCCGGGCTCGGGATCCGCGTGCACGGCACCCGCGACGACATCCCGCTGTCGCCGCGACGAGTCGTCAAGGCCGCGCGCGCCGCCGGCCTGCAGCCGCAGCTGCACGCCGTGAGCTACTCGTGGCGACGGCTGCCCGTCCGCGCGCAGCGTGCGATAGGCGCGCTGGACCGCTTCGGCTCGGCGCCCGGAGCGCGCTGGCTCGGGCACACGTTCATGCTCATCGCCCGGCCGGCGGGCGTTCGTAGGACCCCACAGGCGAGCCGCTGAAGTTCTGCCAGGTCACGTTCCAGCGCCGGCCCCGGCGCCAGTTCGTCGTGAGCTGAAAGTAGCCGTGGGCGTCGGTCCTCACGGAACGCAGCGTCTTGAAGCTCGCCGAGCCGCGGTCGGCATACGTGATCGTCGCGCTCGTCGGCGCGGGATGGTCCGAGGTCCCGATAGGTCGCACGAGCCCCCAGACCGAGGCCTTCGTCCCCTCCCGCCGCACGGCCAGCGGTAGGCGAAATGCGGGCAACGATGGCTTGGGGCCCCCGGCGGCGAAGCGCAGGCCGGACTCGAAGCCGCCGTACTGCTTGGGTCCGCTTGGATCCGAGTCGCGCAGCAGGTACTGCGAGAACGCCACGACGCGCGGGTTGGCGTAGGCGATCCGCTCGGCGATCGCGCGGTACTCGACCTGCTTGGCGAGCGAGACGCCGCTCTGCGTATCGGGCGTTGACTGGATGCCGAACTCGGTCAGGTAGATCTGCAGGCGGCTTCTGATCGCGCCGGCCTTCTTCGCGCGGTCAAGCGCTTTGGTCAGGCGCGACAGGACGCCGATCGTCACATCGTCCTGGTTGGGCGGGTCGAAGAACGGCCCCTGGCGTGTCGTGTAGGCATGGTGCGCGTACCCGCCGGCCCTTAGCGGGCTGCACTTGCCGCGGCGCTTGTAGGAGCTGTCGAGGCAGAACATCCCGCGCAGGAAGCTCAGCGGCGCGACGACGCGCCCGGTGCCGCGCGGCGAGGTCTCGGCGATGAGGACGCGCTCGCCGTCCTGCCCGGCCGCCTGCAGCCCGCGCTGGCCGGCCAGATAGAGCTGGCGATACAGCCCCGGCGAGGTGGCCTGGCCTCCGCGCGAGAACTGCGGGCGCAGGAACTGCGGCTGGTTGGGCTCGTTCCAGATCGCCCAGCTGTTGACCTGGTCGCCGTACTTGCGGCCGACGGCGGTGACGAACGCGGCGAACGCGTTGGGGTCCGGGCGCGTGACGTTGTCGAGCTTGTCCTTCGTCGCCCACGTCGGGACGGGCCCCGAGATCGTCAGCAGGACCGGCCAGCCGAGCTCCTTCGCGCCGGCCATGAGCGGGTCGTACTCGCCCCAGTCATAAGCATCTGGATCGGTCGGCTCGAAGTCGGGCTTCTGCGCCTGATCGGCGCCGGGTGCGACCATCGACCACGTCAAAACGACGCGCAGCGCCCTGACGCCCAGCGACTGCAGTTCCATGAACGCGGCCGGCCTGGTGGTCGGGTTGAGCAGGTCGCGCGGCGCCTCGAAGGTCATCGACTGGGTCGGCGAGGCGCCGGCGGAGGCTGCGAGCAGCAGGCAGAAGACGAGCGCGAGCGGCAGGGATCGTGACACGGCTACTGCAACCACCGTAGCGACGCAAGGTTGCGGCTGGCGCCATAACGTGGCCTTGCATGAGCACGGGCTCTCGCGACGACGTCGTCGCCACCTATGCGGCGGCGGCGGCCAACGAACGCGAGCCACTGCTGGTCCTCGAGCCGCTGCAGGCGTTCCTCGACGTGCACGGTCTCGGCCACGGAGAGCTCGACGTGGCACCGCTCGGCGAGGGCCATTCGAACGTCACGTACCTCGTCCGCCGCGAAGGCGCCGAACTCGTGCTGCGCCGCCCGCCGCGTGGCCCGCTGCCACCGAGCGCCCACGACGTGCTGCGCGAGGCGCGCCTGCTGCACTCGTTGCAGCGCACCGCGGCGCGCGTGCCGCGGATCCTCGCCGTCGGCGACGACGAGGCCGTGCTCGGCGCCCCGTTCTACGTCATGGAGCGCATCGACGGTGAGGTCGTGACATCCGCCGTGCCGGCGCAGCTGGACACGCCCGCCGAACGCCGGCGTATGAGCGAGGAGCTGGTCGACGCGCTCGTCGAGGTTCACGCGGTCGATTGGCGCGGTTGCGGGCTCGAGGACTTCTCCCCCGATCCCGACGGATACCTCGCGCGCCAGGTGCGCCGCTTCAGCCGCTTGTGGGAGCACTCCAGGACGCGCGAGCTCGTGGCGGTCGAACAGGTCGGGCGCTGGCTCGCCGCCAGGATGCCGCGACCTGCCCCGGCGACGATCGTGCACGGCGACTACCGGCTGGGCAAC
>DASVPU010000058.1:0-8352 GCA_036389475.1 Solirubrobacteraceae bacterium | reverse complement strand
GCTCGAGACGCTCGCGATCCTCAAGCGCTGCAAGCGGCTGTTCGGCTTGCCCCCGATCAACGCCGCAGCGTTCGGGATTCCGGCGATGGAGAGCCTCGCGGCAGCGGATGCCCCCGAGGACGAGATCCTGGCGCGCGTGCTCGATGCGGCTGCGGACGGGCCGGTGGCACTGGCGACGTACGGCAACCCGATGGTCGGCACGGTGGCGGCCCACCGCCTGCTGGACGAGGGGCGGCGACGCGGCTTGACGGTGCATGTCGCCAACGCGGTGTCCGCGCTCGACGGCATCTGGGCGCAGCTCAGCATCGACCCGTTCGCCGGATGTCAGGTCCGGAGCGCGTCGGACCTCGTGCAGTCCGACGTGGTCCCGGACACGCGGGCGACGTTGGTCCTACGGGCCGCGACGGCCAATGGAGGCCGGCTCCGCGACCACCTCCTGCGCTTCTATCCGGCCCGCCACATCGTGCACATCGCGACGGCCGGCCCCGGCCTGGACTCCGTCCTGACATCCGTGTCCCTCGGCGAGCTGGCGGCCGTCACGCGAGTCGTCGGCAGCACGCTCGTGGTCCCCGCGAGATGACGCTCGTTCCGGCCGACCCGACGGAGACGTACTGTCGGCAGCTCTCGCTGCACGCCGAGCTGCTGTGGGACCACGAGCTCCCGATCCTCGCTTCGGCGCCCGCCTTCATCGAGTCGGAGACGATCATCGACCTGGGCGCCGGCAACGGCGCGTTCGGCCGCAAGCTCGCGGTTGCATTCCCCGACAAGCGCTTTCTCGGAGTGGAGCCGGACGCTGCTATCTTCGCCGTCGGCCGGCGATCGGCGTTTCCGCCGAACTACTGCTACGTGCTCGGCGGCTACGAATCCATCACCGGCACGCACGACCTGCTCTTTGCACGCCACGTCGTCATGTACGTCCCCGACCGGCCGGCGCTGTACGCATGGGCGCGCCAACGCGTTCGATCCGCCATCGTCGTCAGCTGGAACGATGCAGCGAGCATGATCGAGCCCGCGCTCCCGATCTACGAAGCTGCGCTGCAGGACGCGCTGCGAAGTCGCGCCGACGAGCTCGCCACTCGATACGCAGGCGATCGCGCGCTCGCCGGGACGCCTGCCGAATGGGCGACCGCCGGGTTCGTGCACTCCGGCACGGCGCCGATCGCCGCGGCGGTGTCCGACCCGGACGGCCGCCGTCTCTATCACCACGTCATCCGCCTGAGCATCATGGGCATGAACCCTGACGCGGTGTCGCGGGCGCTGCTCGACGAGCTGTTCGGGTGGTCGGTCGAGCCCGGGGCGCACGCCGTCGTCGGCGAGACATATGACAGCCTGCACAACCCCGTGCTCGTCGGCGCCGAGCCTGTCCGGGCGGCCGTGTCGTGATCGGCTCGGCACATGGACACCCCGGCGCGCAGTTCGCCACCAACGTGTTGCCCGAGGCGACGGCGCCACACGAGACCGCCTCGCGGAGGCCGCCGGCACACGCACGACTCTACGATCGCGGGATCGCCCTGCAGTCCGAGGCGCAATGGCCCGCCGACTTGGACGTGCTGCTGCGCTCACCTGAATGGCTTGCTGCGACGACCGTGCTCGACCTCGGCGCGGGCAACGGGGCGTTCGGCCGGCTCCTCGCCGCGCGCTTTCCGATGAAGAGCATCGTCGCGCTCGAGCCCGATGAGGATCTGTACGCAATGGGCGCACAAACGCCCGGGCCGCCGAACTACATGTACCTGCATGGCGGCTTTGATCCCGGCCTCGAGGGCTGGTTCGACGTGCTGCTCGCGAGAAGCGTGCTCATGTACATGCCCCAACACGAGCGCGTTTCCCTGACGAGGTGGGCGAGCGAGCACTGTTGGGCCGCGCTGATCCAGAACAACGCACAGGCGGCCTCGGTTGTGAGGCCGCAGACGCAGCTCAGCTCCGAGGTGTTCACCCGCACGGACTGGAGCCATGCGGCCGATGGCGCTGCCATTCGCCGCGACCGCGAGCTCGTCGACACCCCGGAGCTGTTCGGCGCTGCCGGCTTCACGTTCGCCGGCTCGACGACGGCGATCGCGACGCTGTCGGGAGCTCGCGGCAGGGCGCTCGCTCATCACTTCCTGCGAGCGTTCGCGGAGATCATCGATGCGGCTGCGGTCACGAAGGACATGCTCGACGAGCTGTTCGAGTGGTCGCTGCGCGAGGACGCGTACATGACGATCGGCGGGACGTGGTATCGGTTCTGCAACACGCGCGGGTCTTGGCCGTCTCTCGTCGCCGGCTGAGGGTGGCTCAAGCCAGGTCGTAGAGCGCGCGATACCTCGCATCGAGGTGCGCGACGAGCGGGCCCGGATCGAGTGGCCCACCGACCGCGTGCGCGACGAGCTCCGATGGCGAGAGCGCCCGGCCGTGGCGATGGACGCGGTCGCGAAGCCAGTCGCAGAGCGCGACGTAGTTGCCGCCGCGCAGGTCGTCGTCGATGCAGGGCACGTCCGCGCGCAGGGCCTCCCAGAGTTGCGCCGCCAGGACCTGTCCGATCACGTACGTCGGGAAGTAGCCGATCGCGCCCTGCGCCCAGTGGATGTCCTGCAGCACGCCGCGCACGTCGTCGGAGATGTCGACGGCGAGCAGCTCGCGCGTCCTCTGCGCCCACGCCTCCGGCACATCTGCGGGATCCAGCGTCCCCTCGACGAGCCGGAGCTCGAGCTCGACGCGCAGCAGGATATGGAGCGCGTAGGCCACCTCATCGGACTCCAAGCGGACGGACGTCGGGCGCACGGAATTGATCGTCCGCAAGAAGTCGACGAGCGCGATGTCGCCCAGCGCAGCGGGCATCGCCTCGCGTAGGTGCGGAAGCCACCAGCTCCAGAACGCCTCGCCGCGCCCGACCATGTTCTCCCACAGAAGGCTCTGCGACTCGTGGACGCCCAGAGAGGCCCCCTGGTCCAGTGTCGTACGTGCGAGCGCGGGGTCGATCCCGCGCTCGTACAGCGCGTGACCCATCTCGTGCAGGAACGTGAGGAGCCCCCCGAGGCTTCCGTCCTCGAAGCGGGCTGTGACACGGACGTCCGTCCGGGTCGACGCGCAGGTGAAAGGGTGGGCCGCGGTGTCAAGCCGGAAACTGTCCGCGTCGAACCCCAGGGCGGCCACGATCCGGCGCGCGACCGCGCGCTGCGACCCGACGGGGAAGGAACCCGCGAGCGGCTCGGCGGCGGCCTGAGTCGCCAGGTCGGCGACGAGCGGCGCGAGGCCGGCGCAGACGCTGTCGACGAGCGCGACGGCCCGGGCTGTGGTCGCTCCGGGCTCATAGCGATCCAAGAGCGCGTCGTACGGGTGGTCGGCCTCGGGGAAGCACTCGGCGTACTCGCGTGCGAGCTCTACATTGCGCCGCAGCGCTGGTTCCAGGCGGCTGAAGTCGTTGTGTGCGCGCGCGTCGAGCCATGCGGCCATGCCGTCGGAGCCGGCGCGGAAGATCTCCTCGGTGAGCAGCCCCGGCACCCTCCGCGCGCGCTGGTGCTCGCGACCGACGACGCGTACGGCCGGATCGTCGGGATCGCCGATCGCGAGCAGCATCGACAGCTCGGTTCCGACGAGCTTCTCGTGCGCGAGGCGTTGCAGCGAGCCGATCATCGCGCCGCGAGCTGCTGCGCCACCCGCGGGCATCGCTACCTGCTGGTCCCACGTGAGCACGACGCCGGCGCGGCCCAGGTCCGCAAGCTCCCCGAGCCGTTGGCGCAAGCCGGCCGGCGGGAGCTTCGTCGTCGCCATCCCATGACGATCGGCGGGGGTGGACGGCGCGTTGGAGCCGCGTTGCCCGAACCGGCTCAGCCCGGTCCCGTAGAGGCTCGGGCCGTTGCTCCCGAAGGGTTCGGGCTCAAGCTCCGGCAGCTGCTCGACGACCACGGGGTTCGCAGGGTCCGGGGTAATGCCCTGGGGGTGGGTGAAGACGTCGTTCGGATCGGCGATGCGCTTGACGGCCAGCAGCCTGGCGAAGTTCGCGCCCCAGTACGCGGTGCGGTAGTCGGCGAGCCCGCGCTCGGGGATGTTCTGGTAGACGGAGCCGTCGCGGAAGGGCTCCACGACGTCGAGGAGGCCGTTCGCCCACTCGAACGCTTGCTCCTCGTTGCTGTGCGGCCACGCGGGGTTCCACATCGGGTAGGCAGTGATGTTCATGTCGACCGCGCGGTGCACGAAGGCGCAAGCGTCCGTGGCGATGCGCGCCAGCTGTGCTCCATACGGGGTGACGACGACTAGATTGTGGGGCCTGGGCGAAGCCTTGAACTGCTCGACGACGGCAGCCCAGCCATCGATGCCCAGCGGTCTGACGATGTAGCCCGACCGATGGCCGAAGATCGTGCGACCTGGTTCCGCGCCGGGTTCTCCGTACTCGTTCAGGAGCCGCTCGTTGACCACCGCATACGCGTCGGTCAGGTCCATCAGCTTCGTACACGCTCCGATCGCGGTCAGCGGCGCGAGGGCCTCCACGCCAGCCTGTCGGGAGCCGGCGAACAGGCCCTCCACGATCATGGCCTCCTCACCGTCGATCAGCCCCATCAGCGTCCGAAGGCCGAGCTCGTCGGGCGCATCGCCGCCGGGGCGAAAGCCTTCCTGCATCGTTGCCAGGACCCGCGGCGCGTCCTCGATCGGCCATGCCAGCACGAAGCCCCACACCGCGTACAGCTCCGCCAAGTCGTAGGTGACGTCGAGCAGCACTCCGAAGTTGCCGCCCGTGCCGCCGCACACGGCCCACAGCAGCGCGGCGTTGCGGTCGCGCGTCGCGCGGATGACGCGCCCGTCGGCGAGCATCACGCGGACGGCGGCCACGCGGTCGCAGTTCATGCCGTACTGCCGCGCGGTCCAGCCGTAGCCTCCGCCCTGCACGAAGCCGCCGACGCCGACGCTCGACCAGCTCCCGCCCGCCGGCAGGTGCAGCATGTGGGCGTCCAGCGCGGCGTTGACCTCGCCGAGGTTCGCGCCGGCGCCGACGGTTGCGGTGCGCGCCGCGGCGTCGACCGTCACGTGCCGGATCTGCCTGACGTCGATGACGAGCCCGTCGTCGACGTTGGAGTACCCGGTGGCGCTGTGGCGTCCGGAGCGCACCCGGATCGGAATGCCGTTGTCTTGCGCCGCCACCAGAGACATCCGCACGTCCTGCTCGGTCTCGCAGAACACGACGGCTGCCGGCCGCGCCGAGTAGCGGAGGGTCGCGGCGGCACGGGCCGACTCGTAGTTGGGCATTCCCGGCATGGAGATGGACCCGCGGATTCGCCGCTGCAGGGCGACGATCCAGGGCGGCGTTCCGATCGGGAATGCGCGGACGTCACCCGCGCGCCGGCCGCGAAGCTCGCTCGTAGCGCCTTCGAGCAATGCCATTGGGGGTGGGATGTTACGGCGGCGACGGGGCCCACATGTCAAGCAGTTGCGGCCGATGAGCGCGTACGTAGCGGATGTGCATACCAAGCGCACAAGCCCTCCTCGATTGTTCGCGCGACGGCAAATTGCGCCAACGCGCCTAGTTGACGGCGAGTCGCGTACGGCCGCGCGCGGCGATGCCGAGATGTTGCGCAAGTTCGCCGGTTGCTATTGCACAACTCCGCAGCTAGCTTTCGGCTCCCGGCAAGTCCAATGGTCGTGGCAAACGTAGGGGATGCGATGACCGAGACGGCTGACGACAGGGCGTGGTGGAGCACGACAGCGTTGCTCGTGCTCCCGTGGCGAACGCGCGCAGCGAACAGGCGTCGCATATCCACATGCCGTTGCTGACGATCGGTGAAGCAGCCGCGCGCCTGCACACCACGCCGAGCACCATTCGCAGTTGGGAGAAGCGGCTCGGCTATCCGATGCCGTCGCGATCAGGTTCGGGTCGTCGGCTGTACGACGAATCGGTGATCGCGCTGCTCGGCGACGCGCTTGCGCGCGGGTTGAGCATCTCGTCGGCGGTGCGACTCATCCGCGAGGAGACCGGCTCGCACACCGATCAGCTGCGCAGCGAGCTCGCCGCACTGCGGTTCGCAGACTGCGACCGGCTGCTCGAGGCGGCGGTCACGATGCGCGGCGTGGGCCGCGCGTTCGACGAGATCGTCATGGAGGCCGTCGACGACCTCGCCGAGCGCTCCGACAACGCCGGCGTGTTGGCGCTGGCCGTCGGATGGGCAAGCGACCACGCGCTCTCGTACCGCCGGCTTGCGACGACGCCCGTTCAGGCGACGGTCGTCGTCTCGGACAGCTCCGTGGAGGCCGGCGCGCTTCGCGCCGCGAGCGACAACCTCCGGCTTCAGCTCCGGTTCCGCGGCTTCGCGACGCACACGTTGCGCGGATCCGCGGCGCTTGAGCTCGGGACGGTCGCGCGGCTCGTGAAGGCCAGCGCCGTGCTCTTCGTGGGAGATCCGCCCGAGGCGCTGGGGAAGGCCCCCGCGATCGGCGTTCCGACGGCCGCCGCCTTTCGCGGGCAGCGCGCTGTGAGGGGCGGTTCCGTCACTCAGCTCCCGTCGCGGCCGCGCTTGGCCGCCGAGGAGCTGCTGTCGTTGGTGCGGCGTGCAGCGGAGGCGCACGAGGCGGCCGCGCACGCGGCGGGGTGACGGGCGGCGGGCCGTGCGGCGGCTCGAGCGGCTCAGTCCGTCGTCGCGCCGAGGAGCGGACCCGCTCCCGGGGCGACGGTGATGAGCGGGTAGTCGCCCGACGCCTCGACCCTCGCGTAGTAGCGCCCGGCGCGCTTTGCGAGCGGACCGATCAGGGACTGGTCCTGCGCGTGGCTCGTAGTCGAGCCGAGGCCACGGTCGAGCACGTCCAGCGGGCTGATCGCGTGCACGCCCCAGCGCATGGCGCACCAATCGAGCACGGCATCCGCGCGCGGGCGAGCCTTCGGCAACGGCGGCCGCTCGACGAGCGCTGCGTGCGCGACCGCGTACGCCCCCGACAGCTTCAGCTCCGTCACGAAGAGCCCGTCGGGGGGCGTGTTGGGGTGAAGCCGGAACGTGCGCACAGCCACGCGCGCGACCTGCTCGACGCTCGACATGCGACGTGTCTCCTGCGCCGCCAACCACTGCGCGAGCTTCGCCTCGGGAGGCTCGCCGTCCGGCCAAAGACCGAGCGTCACGGCGTAGTCGTTCGCCACCTGCCGCAGCAGCTCGACGGCGATCTCGCCGGAGGCCCCGGTCACCGCGCGCAGCAGGGCCCGGCGCACCAACGACGCCTGGAGCTCCTCCTCACGGATCCGATGCTCCGCGCACCATCCGGCCCACGCCTGATCGGGCCGCAGTCCGGCGTCGCCGCGGAACTCCTCCGTCAGCTCCGCCACAGCGGGTACGTCGTGGCCGAGGTGCTCGCCGTACAGCGCGGCGAGCTCTTCGAGCGCGACGCGCTCGTGGAACGCGGGGTAGTCGCGTGCGGCGATCCGAATGAAGTTGAGCAGGATGCGATCGCTGACGAAGCCCCCGTCGGGGTCTCGCGCGCCCCGCCGCGAGTCTCGCCAGATGCGCAGCGCGTGGGTCTCGGCCAGCTCGAACGCCTCGCCTGTTGTTGCCGCCGGCGGTAGAGCCCGGAGGTGACGCAGGAGCGCCAGCGCGTCGTCGCGCGTGGCGCGTGCACCCTCGCGTTCGGTGAACGTCACGAACGCCGAAGCCGCGGACGGGCTCAGACCATGCGTCGCAGCATCCGCGAGCACACGGGCGTACGCGCGCTCGTCGTAGGCGAGCGCGCTTGCCGCCGCCACGATCGCGGCCGCGTCCTCCTCGTCGCTCACGCCGGCCTCCAATGCCTGCCGGCAGTGGAACCGGATGTCCACGAGCGCCTCGCTGAGCGGTTGATAGCCATCGCTCGCACCCCTGTGCGCCAGCGAGGCCTCGTCGTCGCCCTCGATGTCGCCGTGGACCAGCATCTCGAAGATCCTGCCGATCCCGACCATGCCGTACGGATGCAGCTCCGCTGCGCGCAACGCTCCCATGCAGCTCGCCCCGCACACGTGGACGCCGCGATCGAGCAGGTCGAGGATCTCCTTGTGGCGGATCGGGAGATCCTCGTGGAACAGGCCGTCGACGATGGCGACGACGTCACCCGGACGAGGATCGAGTCGCAGCACGTCGCCGTGCTTGACCGGCGGACACACGTTCGCGTCGGGGAGATGTTCCACCACGGTCTCGGCCGACAGCGTCGGCCCGACGAACACGTGGATCACGCGTGACGCCTCTCGGCCCGCACCGACTCCGTCGGTCGATAGTCCCAGGCGAGGGCGGGCGCGATGACCTTGACCACGGCGATGCCGACGTCGTCGTGGCTCAGGTCGAGGACGATCGGCGAGGTGCCGCTCTGCGCCTTGACCCGCTCGACCACGAGCTCGAGATCGTGCTCGATCGCGTCGGTCGCGACCGACGCGAT
>DASVPU010000057.1:0-9888 GCA_036389475.1 Solirubrobacteraceae bacterium | reverse complement strand
TCGCCTATCACCCGGACTACCTCCTGCTCGACGCCTTCGTCGAGGGGGTGCCCGGCGGCACGGGCCACACGATCGACTGGGAGCTCGTGCGCAAGCAGCGCCTGCACGCGCCGATCATCCTCAGCGGAGGGCTCACGCCGGACAACGTCGCGGCCGCGATCGCGGCTGCCCAGCCGTTCGCGGTTGACGTCGCGAGCGGGACCGAGCTGCGTCCCGGCGTCAAGGATCCGGCCAAGCTGCAGGCGTTCTTCGACGCCGTGCACGGCGCGGCAGTGGCGGCGCCGGTATGACCCCCGATCGCAGCCCGATCGTCGAGGCCGGGGTCGAGCATCGCTTCGGCCCATACGGCGGTCAATATGTCCCGGAGACGCTCATGCCTGCGCTCGCCGAGCTCGAAGCGGCGTGGGTGGCCGTGCGCGACGACCCCGGCTACCGCGCGGAGCTCGGCGGCCTGCTGCGCGACTTCGCCGGTCGACCGACGCCGCTGTACCTCGCCGAGCGCCTGTCGGGGCTGGCCGGCCGTGAGATCTGGCTCAAGCGCGAGGATCTCATGCACACCGGCTCCCATAAGCTCAACAACGCGCTCGGCCAGGCGCTGCTGGCCCGGCGGATGGGCAAGCAGCGGATCATCGCCGAGACCGGGGCCGGCCAGCACGGCGTCGCCACCGCGACCGCGTGCGCTCTGCTGAACCTGGAATGCGTCGTCTACATGGGCTCCGAGGACATCCGCCGCCAGGCCCCGAACGTCCAGCGGATGGGGCTGCTCGGCGCGCAGGTGGTGAGCGTCGAGGCCGGGGCGCGAACGCTCAAGGAGGCCGTCAGCGAGGCGATCCGCGACTGGGTCTCGTCGGTCGCCACGACGCATTACATCCTCGGCTCGGCGGTTGGCCCGGCGCCGTTCCCGGCGCTTGTCAGAGACCTTCAGCGCGTCATCGGCGACGAAGCGCGGCGCGACCTGCTGGACCGCGCCGGCCGGCTGCCGGATCGCGTCATTGCCTGCGTCGGCGGCGGCTCCAACTCGATCGGCATCTTCACGCCGTTCGTCTCCGACGACGGCGTCGCGCTGATCGGTGTCGAGGCCGCGGGGGAGGGGCTGGAGACCGGTCGCCACGGCGCGCCGCTGACGGCCGGCGGGCGCGCGGGCGTCCTGCACGGCTCGCTGTCGGCGATCATGCAGGACGGCGAGGGTCAGGTCACCGAGGCGCATTCGATCTCCGCCGGCCTGGACTATCCGGGTTCCGGGCCCGAGCACGCCTACCTGCGCGACTCGGGCCGCGCGCGCTACGTGGCGGTCAGCGACGAGGACGCGCTCAGGGCATTTCGCGAGGTGACGCGGCTGGAGGGGATCATCCCGGCGCTCGAGACCGCGCACGCCCTGCACTTCGCGCTGCACGAGGACGGCGAGAGCTCGACGCTCGACCTCGTCTGCCTGTCGGGCCGCGGCGACAAGGATCTCGCCGAAGTGCTCGCGCAGGATGACTGAGCCGCCGTCCAAGCCGGCGCGCGATCGCGTCCCGGCGGTCCTGCAGACCGGCGCTGACCGCATCGCCGCCGCCTTCGCCCTGCGCAGCGGCAGCGCGGCGCTGATGCCCTACCTCATGGGCGGCTTTCCCGACATGGCGACTTCGCGCGCGATCGGCGAGGCCTACGCCGACAACGGCGCCGACCTCGTCGAGCTCGGCGTGCCGTTCTCCGACCCGCTGGCCGATGGGCCCGTCATCCACGCCGCCGGCACGGCCGCCCTGCGCGCGGGGGCGACGCTCGGCGGCGTCCTCGAAGTCGCGCAGGCGCTGGCGCCGCGGTTGCCGGTCGTGCTCATGTGCTACGTGAACCTCGTCCTCGCGCGCGGGGCCGACGCCTTCGCCGCGGCTGCGAGCGCGGCGGGCGTCAGCGGCCTGATCGTGCCGGATCTGCCGCTCGAGGAGGCCCTGGAGATCGAGCAGGCGTGCGAGGCGCACGCCGTAGCCCTCGTCCCGCTCGTCGCCCCGACGACGCCCGACGAGCGCCTCGCCATCATCGGGGCGCGGGCGCGTGGCTTCCTCTACACCGTCTCGGTCAGGGGCACCACCGGCGAGCGAACTGATGGGGAGAGCGAGTTCCGGGCGATCCTGGAGCGTGTGCGCAAGCACGCGCAGGTTCCCGTTGCGCTGGGCTTCGGGATCGCGACTCCCGCGCAGGCCGCCGCCGCGGCGCGTGCCGGCGCCGACGGGGTGATCGTGGGCAGCCGCCTCGTCCGGGCGGCGGCGGACTCCGGCGATCCCGCCGCGGCTGCCGGAGAGATCGTTGCGGGGCTGGCCGCGGGGCTCATCCGTTAGGGTTGCGCGCGCAATGGGCCTCGTCCTCGCCACCACCTTCGGCCTCATCGCCTGGATCGTCCTGTGGGCGATCGGGTTCAAGGCGCTCGACGCGTTCTTGATCACGTTGCTCGTGGTAACGCTCGGCGCCACGGGCCGTCTGCTCGCCCCGCACCTTCCCGGCCGGGAGTAGCCCTGCCGATGGGCGGCGGGCAGCGAGCAGCGCTCGGCTGCGTCCTCGTCGCGTTCGTGCTGGCGCTGTCGCTCTCGGGCTGCGCCACCGGCAACACCGGCGACGGCGGGCCCGAGAGCGGCCCGCGGACGCTGACGATCTACTCCAGCCTGCCGCTGCACGGCCCCGATCGGGAGCGTTCACGCGACATGGTCAACGCGATCAAGCTCGCTCTCGAGGAGTCCAACGGCAAGGTCGGCCCGCTGAGCGTCACATACGTGTCGCTGGACTCCGCGACCGCGGAGCAGGAGACGTGGACCAAGGACAGCGTCCTCGAGAACGCCCGCCAGGCCGTGCGCGACCCAAACACGATCGCGTTCATCGGGGACCTCGACTCGGCCGCGACGGCCCTCGCGCTGCCGCTGACCAACGAGGGCCACATCCTGCAGATCAGCCCGTCGAGCACCTACGTCGGCCTGACTCGCCCAAGCCGCCGGCAGGGGGAGCCCGATCGCTTCTACCCCGCCGGGCGCCGCACGTTCGGCCGCATGGTTCCGACCGACCACGTGCAGGCGGCCGCGCTCGTCGGCTACATGAAGGAGGAGGGCGTGCGCAGGCTGGCGATGCTGGCCGACCGCGACCTCGACGGCGGCGGACTCGCCGACCAGGTCGCCGCCGCCGCCGCCGCCCGCGGCATCGCGGTGTCCGACCTGGGCCACATCAACCAGCAGACGCTCGACCTGACCGGACCGGCGGCGAGGGTCCGGCAGGCGGGCGCCGACGCGTTCCTCTTCTCCGGCGTGCCCGACGCGGGCGCGGCGCGCGTCTTCAGCGCCGTCTTTGCCGCCGATCCAAGCCTGCTGCTCTTCGGCCCGGGGGCAGGTGCGGAGGGGACGTTCGCGCAGGCCCTCCCGGCTGCCGTGCAGCGACGCATGCGCCTCACCTCGCCGACGCTGCCGGCGCGCCTGCTGCCCGCCTCCGCCCGCGCGTTCCGGGCCCGCTTCCGGGCCGCTGTCGGGCGCGAGCCGCTGTCTGACGCGCTGCTGGCCTACGAGGCCACGAACGTCATCCTGAGCTCGATTCGCAGCGCGGGATCGAAGGGCAACGATCGCCTGGTGGTCGTCGACAAGTTCTTCGCCACTCGCAACCGCCAGTCGGTTCTTGGTACGTACACGATCGACCGGTACGGGGATACGAGCCTGAGCACGTACGCGGGCGATCGCGTGCGCAGATCGCGGCTCGTGCTCGACAAGGTGCTCAAGGTTCGTCCCTGATCGCCGCTGCACGGCATCGACCAGACTGCACTTGTGCCATCTAAAGCGGTGTACGATCGCGGGACCTCGCGTTCATCTTATTTGAGAAGGGAATCCATCTTGCGCTTGAATCGAGCAGCTGCGATAGGGCTGCTGCTATCTGCGCTGGCCTATGGCGCGGCCGCATGCGGCAACGACAAGGGCAGCTCTGCCGGTACCACGACGTCCGCCGGTGCCGCTGCTGCTCCCACCGGGGGCACCCTCATCGTTCGCTCGAGCCTTCCATTGCAGGGGGCCCAGCGACCGCAGACGACTGACATGGTCAACGGCATCAAGCTGGCGCTCAAGGAGGCCGGCGACAAGGCCGGCCCGTTCACGGTCAAGTACCTCTCCAAGGACGACTCCAGCGCTCAAGCCGGTACATGGACCGCGGAGAACGTGTCCGCCAACGCTCGCGCGGCCGCACAGGACGACAAGACGGTGGCGGTCATCGGTGAGTTCAACTCGGGAGCCAGCGCGATCTCGATTCCGATCCTGAGCGATGCCAAGCTTCCACAGATCTCGCCCGCGAACACCGCCGTCGGCCTGACGTCCAACGAGCCTGGGGCCGAGCCCGGAACGCCGGACAAGTACTACCCGAGCGGCTTTCGCAACTACGTTCGCATCGTTCCCAAGGACACGATCCAGGGTGCGGCGCTGGCCACGATCATGAAGAAGGACGGTTGCCAGAAGGTCGCGATGGCCAACGACAAGGAGGTGTACGGAGCCGGGCTCGCCCGCAACATCGAGATCTCGGCGAAGACACAGTCGCTGAACATCATCTTCAACGAGGGCATCGATCCGAAGGCGCCGAACTACCGCTCGCTCGCGTCGCGGGCCAAGTCGCAGGGCGCGGACTGCTTCGTGTACTCCGGCATCACCTCCAACAACGGGGTCCAGATCTACAAGGACTTCGAGGCGGCGCTGCCGAACGCCAAGCTCTACGGGCCGGACGGCGTCGCCGAGAGCGGCTTCTTCGATCCCAAGGAGGGCGGCATCCCCGCCGACGTCGCCAAGAAGGTCAAGCTCACGGTGGCCACGCTGTCAGCCGACAGCTACGGCGAGGCCGGCAAGAAGTTCTTCGACGACTTCGCGAAGGAGTACGGCGACAAGAACCCGAACCCGTACTCGATCTACGGCTACGAGGCGATGTCGCTGGCGCTCGACGCGATCGAGCGCTCGAAGACCGGCAAGCGCGAGGACATCGTCAAGGCGCTGTTCGCAACGAAGGATCGCGACAGCCCGCTGGGCAAGTACTCGATCGACAAGAACGGCGACACAACGCTGACGGACTACGGCGTCTACAAGGTCGAGGACGGCCAGCAGGTGTTCCTCGAGACGGTGAAGGCGCAGACATAGGCATCGAGCACGTGCACCTGGGGGGCGAAGCTAACTTCGCCCCCCGCACGCGCTCCGCGCGACGAGCAGCGAGATCTCCGGCATGGCGGCCACAAGTCTTCCCGCAGCACAGCCCCGTGCATTGCGCGCGGTGCGCAGCTTCGCATCGCGCTACGGCCTGATCGGCGTCCTGCTGGTCATGCCGGTTGCGTTCGGCATCCACGATCTGCAGACCGAGGGCGACCTCTCACGGCTGGGAAACAACCTCGTCGACGGTCTCTCCAACGGCTCCATCTGGGCGCTCGTAGCGATCGGCTACACGCTCGTCTACGGCATCGTCGAGCTGATCAACTTCGCTCACGGCGAGGTCTTCATGCTGGGCTCCTTCGTGTCTGCCGGGTTCTTCGGGACGATTGGCTTGACGGCGGCGACCGGTGTACCCGGCCTCGTTGCCGGGCTGTTCCTGACGCTGCTCGTCTCGATGATCGCGCTCGGGGTGCTGAACGTCATGATCGAGCGGGTCGCATATCGCCCGCTGCGTAACGCCCCCAAGCTCGCCCCGCTGATCACGGCGGTCGGCTTCTCGTTCATCCTGCAGAACGTCGGCCTGCTGTGGCGCGGTGGCTCCCAGCAGGGCATCGACGACCTCATCAACTCCCAGCACGAGCTCATCAACTTCGCGGGCCTGAGCATCACCCACGGCGACATGCTGGCAATCGCGGTCACGATCCCGCTCGTGCTGGCGATGACGGCCTTCATCTCCCGCAGCCGCCTCGGCAAGGCGATGCGCGCCACGGCGCAGGACCCCGACGCCGCGCGGCTGATGGGCATCAACGTCGACACGACGATCTCCGCGACGTTCCTTCTCGGCGGGATGCTGGCCGGCGCCGCAGGGCTGATCTACGCGCTGTACCAGACGACGATCTGGTACTTCCAGGGCTTCACCGCCGGCCTGATCGCGTTCACGGCGGCGGTCATGGGCGGGATCGGCAACATCCGCGGGGCGGTGCTCGGCGGCCTCATCATCGGCGGGATCCAGCAGATCTCCGACAACCGGATCGGCAGCGAGTGGACGCCCGCGATCGTGTTCGCCTACCTCGTGCTGATCATGGTCTTCAAGCCGTCCGGGCTGCTCGGCGAGCAGACGCGCGAGGCGGGCTGACATGACCGCCGCGACCGCCGCCGCAGGCCCCTCCTCTCGAGGCGGCCTGGACCTGCCGCGCGGCGCGCGCGTCGGCCTGGCCGCCGCCGCGATCGTCGCCGGCGCCGTGCTGCCGCTGTTCGTCGACGCCGGCGGCGGCTTCATCGACGACGCGACGGTCGCGCTGGCATATGTCGTGATGGCGCTCGGCCTGAACATCATCGTCGGCTTCGCGGGGCTGCTCGACCTCGGCTACGTTGCGTTCTTCGCCATCGGCGCGTACACGATGGGCTACTTCGGCTCGCTGTTTCACATCACGGCCAACCACGGCCAGGGGATCCACGTCCTCGTCAGCGGCCCGGCCGCGAACCTGCCCGGCATCCACCTGAACTTCCTGCTCATCATCGTGCTGGCGATCGTCGCGACGACGATCGCCGGGATGGTGATCGGGCTGCCGACGCTGCGCCTGCGCGGTGACTACATCGCGATCGTGACACTGGCGTTCGGTGAGATCGTCCAGCGCATCGCGATCAACGGCGACGAGATCAAGGCCTTCGGCACGCAGCTCACCGCCGGGCGCCAGGGGATCACGCCGGTCGACAAGATCGACCTGCCGTTCCTCGCCCCGTTCACGTCGCTGCAGCTCAGACCGTGGTACTGGGTGGCGTTCGCGCTCGTGCTGATCGCGTTGTTCGTGAACTTCCGCCTGCGCGACTCGCGCTTGGGCCGAGCTTGGATCGCGCTGCGCGAGGACGAGGTGGCGGCCGTCAGCATGGGCGTGCCGCTCGTCAAGACCAAGCTGCTGGCCTACGGCACCGGCGCGGCGTTCGGCGGGGTGTCGGGCGCGTTCCTGGGCTCGTACCTCAACACGGTCAACGCCGACCAGTTCCAGTTCTCGTTCTCGATCTTCGTGCTCGCGATGATCATCCTGGGCGGCCTGGGCTCGATCTGGGGTGTCGTCGTCGGCGCCGTCGTCCTGTCGTTCATCAACAACCGGCTGATCCCCGACGTCCTCAACGACGTTCCCGCGAAGATCGGCCTGCAGTTCGACCTCACCGAGCTGTCGTTCGGGATCTTCGGCTTCCTGCTCGTGATCATGATGGTGCTGCGTCCCGAGGGGCTGATTCCCGAGCGGCGGCGCCAGATCGAGCTGCAGTCCGGCATCGAGGATCTCGCCGTCGGGGAGGAGAGCGTCTACGAGGCCAAGGTGCCATGAGCACCCCCAACAGCAGCCTTCTCGAAGCGCATGGCGTCACAAAGCGCTTCGGCGGCCTGACGGCCGTCAACGACGTGTCGTTCTCGATCCCGCGCAAGGCGATCGTCTCGCTGATCGGGCCCAACGGCGCCGGCAAGACGACGTTCTTCAACATCCTGACCGGCTTGTACAAGCCGACGGACGGGAGCGTGAGCTTCGACGGCACCAACATCACGGCCGGCCGGCCGGACAAGATCATGGCGCTCGGCGTCGCGCGGACGTTCCAGAACATCCGCCTGTTCGGCACGATGTCGGCCGTCGAGAACGTCATGGTCGGCCAGCACGCACGGATGACTGCCGGCCTGATCGGCTCGATCCTGCGCCCGCCGCGGGTCGGCAAGGAGGAGCGCGAGGCGCGCGCGAAGGCCGCCGAGATGCTGTCCTACGTCGGCCTCAAGCCGGCGCTGCACGACCAGCTGGCGACAAACCTCGCCTACGGCGACCAGCGCCGTGTGGAGATTGCCCGCGCCCTGGCCTCCGATCCAAAGCTCCTGCTGCTCGACGAGCCGACTGCCGGGATGAACCCTCAGGAGTCCGCCAACCTCACGCGCTTCATGGAGCGCCTGCGCGACGAGATCGGCCTGTCGATCCTGCTCATCGAGCACGACATGAAGGTCGTCATGGGGGTCTCCGAGCACGTAACGGTGCTTGACCACGGCGAGAAGATCTCCGAGGGCGAGGCGACCGCGGTGCGCAGCGACCCGCTCGTCGTCGAGGCCTACCTGGGCAAGCAGGAGGCCGAGCGCCAGCGTCAGGAGAGCGGTGAAACCTGATGACGATGCTCGAGGTGGACGACATCCACACGTTCTACGGCAACATCGAGGCGCTCAAGGGCGTGTCGCTGACCGTCGACGAGGGCGAGTGCGTCACGCTGATCGGCTCCAACGGGGCCGGCAAGTCCACGACGCTGCGGTCGATCTCGGGGCTCACGCCGCCGCGCACCGGCGACATCCGCTTCGGGGGCGAGAACATCACGCGCACCGGGCCGGCGGACATCGTCAAGCTCGGCATCTCGCAGTCGCCCGAGGGGCGGCGCTGCTTTCCGCGCATGACCGTGCGCGAGAACCTCGACATGGGCGCCTACCTGCGCCGCGACAAGGATGTCGCCGCCGACATGGAGCGCGTGTTCGACCTCTTCCCGCGCCTGCTCGAGCGCGAGAAGCAGAAGGCGGGCACGATGTCCGGCGGCGAGCAGCAGATGCTCGCGATCGGGCGCGCGCTGATGGCCAAGCCGATGCTGCTGCTGCTCGACGAGCCGTCGATGGGCATCGCGCCGATCCTCGTCGAGCGCATCTACGAGACGATCGCCGAGATCAACCGCCAGGGCACGACGATCCTGCTCGTCGAGCAGAACGCCAACTACGCGCTGTCGGTCTCTCAGCGCGCGTACGTGCTCGAGACCGGGATCGTGGCGCTCAGCGACGACTCCGCCACGATGCGCACGAATCCCGATGTCCAGAAGGCCTACCTCGGGGGATGACGCTTCTCGGCCTCATAGGAGCAAATGCACTGTTCTTGCTCTACGGCTGGCTGCTGTCGGCGATCGTCGCCTCATACCTGTCGGGCAAGAAGGGCTACGGCGAGCGCATCGGCCTTGCCTGCGGCCTGCTGCTGTCCTTTGTCGCCGTGCTGATCTGGCTCGTCGCGCCGTCAAAGCCGACGTCTGACTGGGGACGGCGCAAGGCCGCTCGCAGGGCGGACGCCGCGGGCTGAGCTGCGACAGGGGCTGCGATGAGCGAGCGCAAGCGCTATCCCGCCGGAGCTCCGTGCTGGGTAGAGACCCTGCAGCCCGATCCGCGGGCCGCGCTGGACTTCTATGCGGCGCTGTTGGGGTGGGAGTTCGACGGGCCGGGCCCGATGCCCGGAGACCTGGCGGGCGAGTACTACGTCGCGCGCGTCAACGGCCGCGACGTCGCCGGGATCGGCTCGCTTGCCGACATGGGCGGACCGCCGATGGCGATCTGGAGCACCTATGTCCGCGTCGACAGCGTGGACGAGGCCGCCGAGCGCGCGACGGCTGCGGGCGCCAGCCTGCTCGCGGGCCCGCTCGACGCGCTGCCCGCGGGCCGCCTGGCCGTGCTGCTCGATCCGGTCGGCGCGGCCGTCTGCGTGTGGGAGGCGCGCGCTCGCGAGGGTGCGCAGCTCGTCAACGAGCCGGGCACGTGGGCGATGAGTTCGCTGCACACCACCGACGGCGAGGGCGCGAAGGCGTTCTACGGTTCGGTGTTCGGCTGGCAGCCCGAGGCGTTCGGCGCGCCCGAGGCACCGATGACACTCTGGCGGCTGCCCGGCTACGTGGGCGAAGCGGCACAGCCGATCCCGCCCGACGTCGTCGCCGTCATGGCACCGACCGGCGACGCGGCCGCCGCAGTGCCGCCGCATTGGAACGTCAACCT
>DASVPU010000056.1:0-2480 GCA_036389475.1 Solirubrobacteraceae bacterium | reverse complement strand
CTGCCCGCCACCGCGACGCACCCGCATCGAGGACTCCCCCGGATCGCTGACCCTCCCATCGTGGAGCGCCCGCCGGACGGGATCGTCGCCCCTCCGGGGCTCCTCACCCGCCCGGCGACCAGGTGTCCCGCTACCGCCCCGGCGCGACCAACTGTCCACATAAGAATTGCGCCGTGGGTATCGGTCATGTGCTCGAGGATCGGCAGCTGGGTGTGCAGGATCGCCTCGAGCGTGTGGATCGCTTCGCGTTCGGCGACGGATACGACCTTCGTGCCGTACTGGCTGTATTGGTCTGAGACCCAGTTGACGAGGTTCAGCACGCCGCGGCGAAACCCGAACTCGCGGGCCATCGCGTCCGCGCCGGCCGCCCGTCCGCGGGCCGCGGGGAGCGTTGACCGTCGCTGCTTGAGAAGCGGCCGGTGCCCCAGTGCGCGGCGAGCTGCAGCTGGTGCAGGTAGTCGACGAGGACGTCGTTGGCGGCCTGTAGCTGCTCGTCGCCGAGATACCACTCCGTCGCCCAGGCGAGCTGGCGGTAGCTCAGCGTGCAGCACTCCGCCAGGGCTTGACCGCGGCCGCGGCATGCAGCCGCTCCAAGCCGACCTCGTCGCGAACGCGGTCCATGGCGAGCTCGCCGGTCGCAGCGCATTCGAGCAAGATCAGCGAGAGCTGGCGGCCGAGCGCTGAGCTCGTCGCGTTGGCGGGCGGTCTTGCGCCGCTGCTCGTCGACGCGGCGCCGAGCGCGCCCGTCGGTCAGGCGCAACAGCTTGCCGAACTGGTCCAGCAGCTCGTCGCCGCGTTCGATGACGAGCGCGTGAAGCAACACCAGCATGAGCGGGTGGCGGCGCGCGGGCTCCAGGCGCCGCAGCTGCTGGGCGGTCATCCGGCGCCCGAGCACCTCCAGCGCGCGGCGGCGCGCCGGCGCCAGGGCGCTGATGTCGATGTCCGAGGCGCCGAGCGCGACGAGTCGGCCGTAGGTCTGCACCTGGCCGAGCAGCTCCTTGACGCCGGTCCGTGAGCCGCGTCGGCGCAGCTCCGCGACGCCGCTGGTCTGCCCGTCCGCTGCGTCGAGCAGCGTGTCGAGCTGGCGGCGGCGCTCGGGCGCCAGCTGGGCGGCGAGCAGCAGCTCGACGTGGCGGTGCGCGTTGGCGCGCGCGGTCGCGATCATCCGCGCGAGCGTGTCCGCGTCGCGGCGATCAAGCAGGTCGGCGCGTGCGGTCGGTCGCTGCGCTGCGCCGTTTGACTGAGCGCGGCGTCAGCCCGCTGCGCCACATCTGACTCGATCGCGGGCGCGGGTCGTCCCGAGGAGCCCGGCACCGGCGCCGGAGCATGGTGCGCAAGTTCTGCGCATGAGGATCGCCCCGAACCCCGGATCAGCGTGCGCATTGGCACCCCGACAGTCTCCTCGCATGACGCGCAGCATTTGCGGACATGGCGGGGTTGTCATCGCCGAGAAGGGCGACCGCCCCGTGTGATACTCCGGCCGTGGCTGACGCGCCGACCCTCAAGCGCTACGTCGCCGGCACCCACAGGCTGTGTCATCCGCTCGAGACGTTCGAACGCGTCCGGCCGCTCTTTGGGGTGCTGGGGATCACGCGCGTGGCCGACGTGACTCGTCTGGACCGCATCGGCATCCCGACGTATCAAGCGATCCGACCGAACTCTCGCGCCCTGTCGGTCTCGCAGGGCAAGGGCCTCACGCCGATCGCGGCGAAGGTCTCCGCCGTCATGGAATGCGCGGAGTGGTGGCACGCGGAACGCGTTCGACCTCCCGCTCGCGTCGCGCGCGTGGCCGAATTGGACGCCGAGCTCGGTTACGACGTCTTCGAGCTCTCGCAGGTCGGGCGCAATCTGCTGAACCGCGGCACGATGCTCGAGTGGCTCGATGCCCGGCGCATGGACGGCTCCGGCCAGACGTTCGTGCCGCGCGTTTGCGCCTCGATCGACGGGCGCGTCGCGCGTCGCTGGGCGCCGCCGGTGCTCTTCGGCAACAGCAACGGATTGGCCAGCGGCAACTCGCTCGACGAGGCCGCGCTGCATGCCCTGCTCGAGGTCGTCGAGCGCGACGGCACGGCCCGCCTGCACGCGCTCGGGAGCGGAGCTGAGCGGAGGGTCGACCCGGAGACCGTCGATTCGGCGGAGGCGAGCGACCTCCTGGATCGGTTTCACACGGCCGGCATGCGAGTCCAGATCTCCGATGCCCGAAGTCCCACCGAGCTTCCGTGCTTCGAGGTGGAGATCAGCTTGGCGGACCAGGCGATCGGATTCGTCGGCGCCGGCTGCCACCTGGACGCCGGCGTCGCCCTGTGCCGCGCACTCACCGAGGCGGCGCAATCGCGGCTGGCGCAGATCGCGGGCAGCCGCGACGACCTCGCAAGCAGCTTCCGACGGGCCGCCGCGATGCCTGGTCGCGACATCCATGTCTCGCGCGGCGAGTGCCACGTCCGCTTCGACGAGATCGCGTCGGTCGCGACCGACGCGAT
>DASVPU010000055.1:0-3448 GCA_036389475.1 Solirubrobacteraceae bacterium | reverse complement strand
GCCGCGCCCATACCCTTGTTTGGCGCACGTCGTTCCCGCTCCCCTCGATTCCAGCCGTGAAGAAGCCGGAACCCTAGGCGCGGCGCGGCGTGCGTCCCTGATCAGCCGGCCACCTCACCCACGGAAACAGCAGGAGCGCCTACATTTCTGCTCCGCTGCTACATGGACCCCGCACTGGCCGACGAGACGCCGAGCGCCTGCGCGCTGCGATGGAGGAGGCTGGCCGGCTCGGGACGACTGACACCGCCAACCCGCTGGACGCAATTGGCGCAGGCTCATGATCTGGCCCTGCGAGTGCCGCGTGGTCCCTCAGGCGACCGTAAGGGAGTGGGAAGTCTCCCGAGGCTTCGACCCGCGCGTAGAAGCGTCCCGCACGTTTCGCAAGGGCAGGGGTCAGCGATCGATCCTGGGCGTGGCTTGTGGCAGAGCCGAGGCCACGGTCAAGTACGGCCAGCGGGCTGATCGCATGAACGCCCCAGCGCATGGCGCACCAATCGAGCACAGCGTCCGCTCTCGGGCGAGCCTCCGGCACCGGCGGCCGCTCGATCAGGGTGGCGCGCGCACGCGCGAACGCCCCGGACAGCTTCAACTCCGCCACGAACGGGCCGTCCGGCGGAGTGTTGGGGTAGAGCCGAAAGGTGCGCACCGCCACGCGCGCGATTCGCTCAAGACTCGATAACCGATTCGTTTTCCTCCACCGTGAGCCACAGCGCGAGTTGCGCCTCGGGCGCCTCGCCCTCCGGCCATAACCCGAGCGCGCCGGCGTAATCACTCGCCAACTGCCGCAGCCGCTCCAAGCTCATCTCGCCAGATATCCCGTCGCCGCGCGCAGCCGGGCCCTGCGCACTAACGACGCCCCCAGCTCATCCTGGCGGAGCTGATGCTCCGTGCACCACGCAACCCACGCAGGCTCGGGCTGGTCCGTTGTCCCTACGGAAGTCCTCTATGAGCTCACGGGCGTCAGGTACGCTGAGCCCGAGATGCTCGCTGTAGATTGCGCCGAGCTCCTCGAGCGCAACACGCTCGTGAAAGCTAGGGTAATCGCGCGCCGAGATCCGAATGAAGTTGAGCACGACACGATCGGTAACAAAGCTGCCGGCGGCGTCTCGCCAACCCTCCCCAGAATCTCGCCACATGTGTAACCAGTGCGTATCGGCCAGCTCGAACGTCTCGCGCGGTCCCGTCGGAGCACGACTGCGCAGGTGACGCACCAGCGCCAGCGCGTCGAGCTATACCCCAGAAGTTGTGGACGGCGATGAAGAAGAAGGCGGCGTACCTTCCCGGTTGACGAAGACCGATGCCGGTGATGGCCGGCAGAAAGGCATGCCATGGTGGATGTTCGCAGGCTCCCAGTCGGGGAGGACGACGAGACCCGCGTCACGCTTGACGACCTGGCCCGGGAGGGTGCGCGTCGGATGATCGCGACGGCGCTGCAGGCAGAGGTCGCCGACTACGTCGAGCGGTTCGCCGAGGAGCGCGACGAGGGCGCCAAGCGCTTGGTCGTGCGCGGGAGCGCAAGCTCACGATCGGGTCGGGCACTCTGCCGATTCAGGCGCCGCGCGTGAACGACAAGCGCGTCGATGAGGACACCGGGGAGCGTGAGCGCTTCTCGTCGAACATCTTGCCGGCGTACGCGCGCCGGTCGCCGAAGGTCAACGACGTGCTGCCGGTGCTGTACCTGCGCGGCCTGTCGACCGGCGACTTCCGCCCGGCCTTGGAGCAGCTGCTCGGCGAGGACGCCGCCGGCCTGTCGTCCTCGACGATCAGCCGGCTGTGTAAGGACTGGGAGGCAGAGCACGAGCGCTTCCGTACCCGCTCGCTGCGCTTTCACCGGTACGCCTACTGGTTCGTCGACGGCGTCCACGTCTCAATCCGGCTCGGCGAGGACGACCGGCTGTGCTTGCTGGTCGTGATCGGCGTCCGCGACGACGGCACCAAGGAGCTGCTCGCCGTCAAGGACGGTTACCGCGAGAGCACCGAGTCGTGGGCTGCCGTGATGCGCGATCTGAAAGACCGCGGCGCCAACGAGCCCAAGCTCGTGATCGGCGACGGTGCGCTGGGCACCTGGGCGGCGCTCCGCGACGTGTTTCCCGGAGCGCGGCGCCAGGCGTGCTGGGTGCACGCGATCGCGCGTGTGCTTGACGCGCTGCCCAAGCGTCTGCAGCCGACGACGAAGAAGCTGCTGCACGAGATCATGGAAGCCCCGTCGCGCGCTGACGCGCGCTGCGCGCCGAGCGCTTCTGCGAGCAGTTCGACGCCAAGCACCCCAAGGCGACCGCGAAGCTCGACCGCGATTGGCAGCACCTGACCGCGTTTTATGACTTCCCCGCCGAACACTGGCGCCACCTGCAGACCAGCAACGCGATCGAATCGAGCTTCGCGACCGTCAAGCTGCGCACCCGCGTCACCAAGGGCGCCGGAAGCAAGAAGGCGGCGCTCGCGATGGCCTACAAGCTGCTGGACGCCGCACAGGAGCGCTGGCGCAGGTTCAACGGCAACGAGCTCGTCGCCGACGTGCTCGCCGACGTGAAGTTCAAGGACGGCATCAAGGTCACCGACGACGACAACGAAACGACCGACGAGAAGATCGCCGCCTGATCATCCTTCATCGCCAAATCCACAACATTTGACAATTGCTCCTCCCGGAGGCCGCCTGACTCACCTCAGCGGTCATTTTCTGAGCAGACAAAGCAAGCAGAGCTTCGACTAACGCAAACCACCGATTTCGCCCAGTTAGACAGTCGGCCCGATGTCGGCGACGAAAACATCCTCGCCCTTACCGAAGCACTAGCGCTACGCAGGCGGCCAGCAGCAACATGAAGGTCAACGCGCTGCTGGACGACCAGCACGATCGCGCGCGGAAGGACCCTGCGGACCGCGCTTACCTCGGGTCGTGTCGCCGGCACCGAGCAGGTGCTCTGCGGGGCTGATCAGCCCGTGGGTTGCTTCGTCAGGCGGGCGAAGGTCGGCCCCGGCGGGCTGCCGACGGCCACGCCGCGGCGGCGTCGCAGCTCGAGCACGAGGCTCTCCTCGCCGCGCTTCATCGCCCAGAGGTGGTTGGCGCAGAACATCGGTCGCATGAGCCACGTGAGCCGCTTCAGGAGCGCCTTGTTCGCCCGGATGCGCCAGTCGTAGAGGACCTCGACCTCGGGACCGTGCTGCGTGAACGTCCAGACGCCCGTGCCGACGAAGTCGCCGGCGGCGGCGACCGCGAAACCCTGGGGCGACACCGGCTCGGTCACGGTGAGCCGCCAGCGCAGCGTGTACGGCAGCCACCCCTTGGTGTAGACGTCCAGCACGCGGCCGATACCGTCGGCGTCGCCGGGCTCCACCACACGCACGTGCAGATAGACGGATGGCCACCACGCCGGCAGGGTCTTCGCGTCCCCAAGGACGTCTGAGACCTCCTGCGCCGTTCCGGCGACCCACCATCTGGTGACGAAATGGT
>DASVPU010000054.1:0-2829 GCA_036389475.1 Solirubrobacteraceae bacterium | reverse complement strand
CACGGCAAGATCCGGCTGCGCTCAGCTGAAGACGCGGCCGCCGAGGCTCCCGCGGCGGCTCCGGAGGCGCCGGCGCCGAAGCCTGAGGTGCCCTCCGGGGGTGGCGCAGGTCACGGGGCGATTCGCTTTCTGACGCCGGAGGAGCGCGCTGAGCGTGCGGCGGCGGCGCCGCCGCCCGCACCGGAGCCTTGAACCAGAGCCCGAACCGGTCGCAGCAGCGCCCGAGCTCGGGCCCGCACCCGACACCTCGGAACGGGCCGGTCACGGCACGATCCGCCTACGCACGGCGGATGCCGCGCCGGCGTCGGCGCCCGGAGCCCGAGGCGGCAGCCCCGGTTGCGGCCGCGGCGGCACCCACGCCGCACGCTGACCCCGAGATCGCATCGCTCGAGGCGGCTGCGCACGCGGCGTCGAAGGCGGCCTACGACGCATACAACCTCCCGCACGGGCAGCGCAACCCGCGGCTAACGCCGCAGGGCTGCTGGCGGCGGCGGCTCAGGCGGCGCAGGCGCTCGCGGCTGCGAAGTCGGCGAAAGGGCTCTGACCAGCGCGCACAGCCACCCAGACGACATAGTGTCCGTCGACCACCGCTGCCGCCTGTCGACTGACCCTGAAGACACCGGATGTCGACCACCTACGACGAATACGAAGGGCACAGCGGCCCGAAGCGGCCGGACGGCCGGAAGGAGGCAGTCGAGTTCATCGACGTCCACAAGGCGTTCGGCAACAACCAGATCCTGCGCGGCCTGAACATGAGCATCCCCGAGGGCCAGATCTCGATGATCCTGGGGCCCTCGGGGACTGGGAAGTCGGTCTGCCTCAAGCACATGGTCGGCCTGCTGTATCCCGACAAGGGCGACGTCCTGGTGCATGGCGAGTCGGTGCCGAACATGCGCGACGACGACCTGTTCGAGATGCGCCAGAAGTTCGGGGTCCTCTTCCAGGACGGCGCGCTGTTCGGCTCGATGAACGTCTTCGACAACGTCTGCTTTCCGCTGCGCCAGCACACCGAGAAGTCAGAGGAGGAGATCGGCGAGATCGTCAACCGCCGTCTGGCGGAGGTCGGATTGCAGGACGCGCAGGACAAGATGCCCAACGAGCTGTCGGGCGGCATGCGCAAGCGCGCCGGCTTCGCACGGGCGCTCGTGCTCGACCCCGACATCGTGCTCTTCGACGAGCCCGACTCGGGCCTGGATCCGGTGCGCACGGCGCTCCTGGGCGAGCTCATCCAGGAGATCCACGCGGACATGATGAACGAGGCTCAGAAGCGTGGCACGCCGCCGCCGGCGTTCACGCTCATCACCCACGACATCATGACCGCTCGCCGAGTCGCCGAGCACATCTCGGTGCTGTGGAAGGGCCGCATCGTCCAATCCGGTCCCGCCGCCGAGCTGTTCGAGTCAGAGAACGCGTTCGTCCGCCAGTTCCTCGCGGGCGAGTCGCAGGGTCCGCTGGGCATGGAGTAGGCGCTGCCGGCACGCCGCGGCGGCTAGCCTGCGCACCACCGTGAAGCTCCCAAGCGCGCCGAGCCCGCTGCACCGCGCTGCGGCGCTGGCGGCTCGCCGGCCCGCGCTCGTGCTGATCCTCACTGCGGCGCTCGCCCTCGCCGGGCTGGCGTTCGCGCTCCAGCTCAAGCCTGACGCAGGCATCGACACGCTCGTCGGCACCCGCAGCGAGGCCTATGTCGCAACATCGACGTTGCGCCGGCGCTTCGGCGATGACCCGATCATCGTCCTCGTCCGCGGTGACCTCACCAAGCTCCTGCTGACGCAGGACCTCGAGCGGCTGCTCGCGCTCGAGGGCTGCATCTCGGGCAACCTGCCCGCCGGCGCGACGCCGCCCGGTGGCGCCAACGGGCCCTGCGGGCGCCTGGCGGCGACGAAGCCGGTCAAGGTCGTCTTCGGCCCCGGCACGTTCATAAACGAGGCGGTGCGCCAGCTCAGCGCCGGCTTCGCTCGCCGGTTGCGACAGAACGCCGCGGAGGCCGGCGCCGCCGCCGCGGCGGCCCGCAGCGCCGCGTTGCGCCAGAACCTGGGCCGCGCCGCGGCCGGTCGCCGCGCCAGAGCGGCGCGGTCCGCGGTGGCGCAGCGCTTTCAGGAGGGGCTCCTCGAGCTCGCCGTCCGCTACGGGCTGCGCGCGGTCCCCCGCATCGACGATCCGAGCTTCGTCAACACGCTCGTCTTCGACCAAACCAAGCCGGTCGGCACGCCCAAGCGCAGGTTCGCCTACCTGTTTGCGACCAAGCGCGTGGCGCTCGTCCAGGTGCGCCTGAAGGCCGGGCTGAGCGCCAAGCGACGCAACGACGCGATCGGCCTCGTCCGCGAGGCCGTTGCCCTGAAGAGCCTCAAGCCCCGCAACGGAGCGACGTACACGGTCACCGGCGCGCCGGTCGTCGTCTCGGACCTGACCGATTCGATCACCGGGTCGATGCTGACGCTGCTGATCGTCGCGCTGATCGTCATCGCGGGCACGCTCGCGGTCGTCTTCCGCGGCCGTCCGCGGCTGCTGCCGCTCGCGATCGCGCTTGCTGCCGCGGCCCTGACGTTCGGCGCGCTGTCGCTCAGCGGCGCGTCGTTGACGATGGCGTCAATCGCCGTGCTGCCGATCCTCATCGGCCTCGCCGTCGACTACGCGATCCAGGTGCAGTCGCGGATCGCCGAGGAACAGGGAGAGGGGGGGAAGGCGATCGGCGCCGCGCCGGCCGCGCGGCGGGCGGCGCTGCTCGGAGCACCCGCGATCGCTGCCGCAGCCGCCGCCACGGCCGCCGGCTTTGCGGCACTCGCGCTCTCGCCCGTGCCGATGGTGCGCGGCTTCGGAATCCTGCTCGTC
>DASVPU010000053.1:0-2447 GCA_036389475.1 Solirubrobacteraceae bacterium | reverse complement strand
GCGTGGGCTTCTACTCCTACAGCGCGCTCGGCACCGACCAGTACCCGCCGTTCACGCTCTCCGACGTCCCTGACTACCCGGCCCGGCTCAGGGTCGAGTACCCGCAGTCGCTTTCGCGTGGGCTCGTGCTCGTGAAGTGGTGGCTGCTCGCGCTGCCGCACTACCTGATCATCGGCGTGTTCACCGGCGGCGCGTTCGCCGGTTACAACGAGGCGAACGGCGGCAACTGGTGGTACGGCGCCGGCCTGATCGGCCTCCTGGTCCTCATCGCCGCCATCGTCCTGCTGTTCGCCGGCCGCTACCCGCGCGGCCTGTATGACCTCGTGCTGGGCATGAACCGCTGGGTGTTCCGCGTCGGCGCCTACGCCGCGCTGATGACCGACCACTATCCGCCGTTCCGGCTCGACATGGGCGGCGACGAACCGCCCACCAACGCCGCACGCGACACCATCCCGTCGACGCCCGCTCCGGTGATCTCATGACCGGCGCGCCGAACACCGGGCGACTCGCCCGTCTTGGCCACTTCACCGCCCGGCACCGCTGGTGGGTGATCGGCGCCTGGATCGTGTTGACGCTGTTCGGCGGCTTCGCGGCCGGGCAGCTCTCCTCGCGCTGGTATCAGAGCCTGTCGGTCCCTGGCAAGCCGGCCTACGAGGCGAGCCAGCGAACGCTCAAGTCCCTCGGAGTGGCGATCGCACACCGAGCACCGTCGTCTTCCACACCAGCGGCGACGCGACGAAGAACCCGGCGATCGAGCCGGCGATGCAGCGCGCCGCCGCCGCCACGCCGGGCGCTTACACGAGCTCGTACTTCTCGACCGGCAGCCCCATGTACGTGTCGCGCGACCGACACACGACGTTCGCGCAGGTCTATCCCCCCGGCCCGGCCGGGCTCGACAAGCTAAGCGGTGCAGAGAAGCTGCGCGCCGCAGCGCAGAACGGCCTCCCGGCCGGGATCACCGTCAATGTGACGGGTCGCGACGCGATCGGGGAAGCCAGCACCGATGGCGCGAACGGCGGCTCGGGCGTCCTGTTGGAGGCGGTGATCGGCGGCCTCGGGGCGCTGGTGATCCTGCTGTTCGTGTTCGGGACGCTGCCGGCGGTGCTGATGCCGATCGCCGTCGCCGTTGCCGCGATCCTGAACACCTTCACGCTCGTCTGGGGCCTGACCTACATCACCGACGTCTCGATCATCGTGCAGTTCCTGATCGCGCTCGTCGGCCTGGGCGTCGCGATCGACTACGCCCTGCTGATGATCTTCCGCTTCCGCGACGAGCTGCGCCACGGCAACGATGTCGAGTCGGCGCTGGTGGAGACGATGACCCACGCCGGGCGCTCGGTGATCGTGTCGGGGTCGACGGTGGCGATCGGCCTGCTGGCGATGGTCGCGCTGCCGCTGCCGTTGCTGCGCTCGATGGGCCTCGGCGGCATGCTGATCCCGGTCGTCTCCGTGCTCGCCTCCCTGACCTTGCTGCCGGCGATGCTCGCCGTCCTGGGCGAGCGGATCAACAGCGTTCGCGTGATGCCGCGGCGACTGATCGACCGCGGCCATCCCGAGGACGGCGCCTGGGGCCGCTGGGCCCGCTTCGTGCTCCGCCGCCCGGTCGTGGTCGCGGCCGTCGGCCTGGCCATCGTCGCCGTGTTCGCGGGCCTGGGAACGCAGCTGAACCCCACGGAGGCGCAGCTGAAGACCTTCCCCGGCAGCGGCACGGCGATCGCCGGCCGCCAGATGCTCGCCGACGCGCACATCAGCCCGGGCGTGATGAAGCCGCTCGACGTCCTCGTCGAGCACGGCGGCAATGCCCAGCAGGTCGCGGCCAAGCTGCGCGCCGTGCCGGGAGTGATCGGGGCGACCGCGCCCCCGACCTGGCAACGCGGGCCGAACTCGCTGGTCGAGGCGTTCCCCGCGATCGACGGCGCCGGCCCCGGCATCCAGACGATCATCGATCGCGCCAACACGACGCTGAAGGGAACCAACGGCACGCTGACCGGCATCGCCGCGGTCGACCGCGACTTCCTGCACGCCCTGTTCGGCAGCTTCCCCTACGTGCTCGCCGGCATCCTGCTCCTCACGCTGATCCTGCTCGCGCGGGCGTTCCGCTCGATCGTGCTGGCGATCAAGGCGGTCCTGCTGAACCTGCTCTCGCTGGCCGCGGCGTTCGGGATCGTCGTCCTCGTCTTCCAGCAGGGACACGGCTCCTCGCTGTGGGACATCGAAGCGACGCAGTCCATCACCGCCTGGATCCCGGTGATGATCTTCGCCTTCCTGTTCGGGCTCTCGATGGACTACGAGGTGTTCATGCTCACCCGCATGCGCGAGGCCTACGACGAGACCGGCTCCACCAACAAGGCAATCGAGCTCGGGCTCGCCCGCACCGGCAAGCTCGTGACCAGCGCCGCCCTGATCCTCATGTTCGCCTTCCTGGTGCTCTCCACCAGCCCCGGCTA
>DASVPU010000052.1:0-52647 GCA_036389475.1 Solirubrobacteraceae bacterium | reverse complement strand
GACCCGCGCGCGGTGGCGGCGCTCGCGCGCCGGCAGGAGCGCGAGCTGCGCACCTGGTTGGGTGGGGCACCGGCGCACGGCGAGGGCGAGCGCTGGCTGGCGGCGGCGCTCCAGACGGCGGCGGAGGAGATCGAGCGCGAGCACGGCGTGGCGGTCGACGTCGTCGCCGTCGGCGACGCGCGCTTGGACCGCGACGGCGAGGCGCTCGTCGCCGCGGCGCGCGAGGCGATGCTCAACGCGGCGAAGTTCGCCGGCGACTCGGCGCCGGTGGCGGTCTACGCGGAGGGGGGTGACGAGCGCCTGCAGGTGTTCGTCCGCGACCGCGGACCGGGCTTCGACGTCGACGCCGTGCCGGCCGACCGCCGCGGCGTCCGCGAGTCGATCGTCGGGCGGATGGAGCGCCACGGCGGTCGCGCGACGATCCAGGCATCGCCGGGCGGCGGCATCGAGGTCGAGCTTGTGCTGGAGCGCGGCGGCGGCGGTGACGGCGGATGAGCACGCGCGTCGTCCTCGTCGACGATCACGAGCTGTTTCGCGCGGGCGTGCGCGCGGAGCTCGAGGGGTTGGTCGACATCGTCGGCGACGCGGCGACGGTGGACGCGGCGGTCGCGCTGATCCGGGCCGAGCAACCCGACGTTGTGCTGCTCGACGTCCACATGCCCGATGGCGGTGGCCTCGAGGTGATCCGACGCGTCGGAGGCGACGCGCCGGCGGCGCGCTTCCTCGCGCTGTCGGTCTCCGACGCCGCCGAGGACGTCATCGCCGTCATTCGCGCGGGCGCGCGCGGCTACGTCACGAAGACGATCTCGGCCGCCGAGCTCGCCGATGCCGTGCGCCGCGTACGCGGAGGCGACGCCGTCTTCTCTCCGCGGCTGGCCGGCTTCGTGCTCGATGCGTTCGCCGGCGCGCCCCCGCCGCCGCCGGCATCCGGTACCCGTGACGCCGAGCTTGACCAGCTCACGCCCCGCGAGCGCGAGGTGCTGCAGCACATAGCCCGCGGCTATATGTACAAGGAGATCGCCCAGCGGCTTGGAATCTCAGCCAAGACCGTCGAGGCGCACGTGTCAGCCGTGCTGCGCAAGCTCCAGCTCTCCAGCCGCCATGAGCTGTCGCGCTGGGCGGTGGAGCGGCGGATGCTCGGCTAGCTGCAATCCGATGGCTAGCGGCGCGACCGCAGCAGCGAGACCAGCAGCAGCAGGGCGCTTGCCGCGGCGACGGCGGCCGGCACCTCTCGCTTGTTCAGCCGCTCGCGCAACGTGACCTTCGTCTCGCGCAGGTGCTCCTTGGTCTCCTCGACCTTCTCTTGAACCTGAGCCTTGACGTCCGCCTTGTGCGCGAGCGCCTCGACGGTCGCGCCGAGCTCCTCGCGCGTCGACTCGATCTCGTGCAGCAGCGCGTCGCGCTCGGTGGGTGCATCGTCGTGGATTTGATCGGAAGCGCTCATCGCTGGTGCACGTGCTCCTTGATCGTCTCGACATCGTGCTTGGTGCTCTCGATTGCCTCCTCTGGCACCGGCGGCGTCGCCTCCTCGAGCTTGCTCTTACCGCTCAGAGCGAGGATGCCGGCGAGCGCAAGCAGGCCGACGGCGACGAGCAGAGCGGCGATCCAGGCCTCGAGCACCGTCGCCAGCGCAAGGATGAGCGCTGCGACCAGGGCGCCGACGCCGAAGACGGCGACGAGGCCGGCGCCTCCGAGCATCCCGGCACCCATGCCAAGGCGCTTGCCCTTCTCCTGAAGCTCGAGCTTGGCGAGCCGGATCTCGTCGCGCACGAGCGTCGCGGTCTGCTGCGAGGCGCGCTGAATGAGTTCGCTGACGGGGCGGTCTGTGAGATCGGAATCTGACATTGAGGCTCCGCTACCCGTGGTCGGTAGGCGGCCAAACGTTGCCGCCCTTGTTGGCTGGCTTTCCCAGGACGGCACCCCGACGACCGCCCACGTCGCCTTCCGTGCCGAGGATCGAGCGGCCGTCGACGCGTTCTACGAGGCGGCGATGGCGGCCGGCGGCGTCGACAACGGGCCTTGCGGTCCACGGCGCAGTACCACCCCGGCTAATAACGGGGCCTTCGTGCTGGATCCGGATGCAGACAACGTCTCTAGGCGGTCTGCCACGCAGCGCCGGAGCCGGGTGCGGCGTCGTAGGCCCCGCTGCTCCCGCGCGAATCGATCTCACGACGACGGCGGGACCTGAGCCCCGCCGTCTGCGGGCGATACGGCCCGCTGCCTTGGCCGACGGCGCTCGTCTTCGTACCGGCGGCGCCTCGCGGGTGGCGAGCCACCCACTGTTCGACCTGGTAGGGGATGCATACGCCTCCTGGGGCGCGCTGTCAACGCCTCTTAATGCGCGTCAGACCTTCAGATGCGGGTACTCGGCCTCGACGACGTCGCGGTACTGGGCGTACACAGGCTTCGTGATCGGGATCAGCGCGAGCGCCGCCTTGACGTCGCCGCTCGTCTTGATGCGTCGCCGCGCGATCGCGATCGGAACGTTCTCCTTGCCCTGGAAGTACCGGTTGGCGACGTTGGAGGACATCTTCATCTTGACCTTGGGCTTCCAGTCGACGTCGTCGTTCCACTCCCAGTACAGGCAGCCGTCCTCGCCCTCGCGGGCGGCGCGGATGTTGACGACGAGGTCGACGTCGTCGAACTCGAAGCGCTGGGGCACATCGGCATCGCGCAGCTTCGGCCCCATGTCCGGGTCATCGCTCATCAGCGTGAAGATGCGGTCCATGACGCTGCGGAACTCCTTCGGGCCGCTGAACTCGGCTCCCATGGTGACGTGGAACCTCCCTATCGGTTGCGAACTGAGGTTTCGCGGCCGCGGCCGCGGCTGGATCTGAGACTACGTCTGCAGCCAGCCTACGACCCGGAGGCCGGCGGCTCGGTGGCCGACGGCTTGCGCGCCCGCGACGCGGCGCCGGCCTTTGTCGTCCGGCGAGCAGCAGGCTTGGGCTTTGGCTTGGCCTCGAGCGCGTCGACGCGCTTGGACAGCGCTTTGACTGCCGACGTGAGATCGCGCACCTCGATCCGCAGCGCCTTGTGCTCCGCCTCCGACGCGGGCCGCAGCTCGTCGACCGCCCCGCGCAGCCGGCCGGCGGTGCTGCCCAGCTCGTCGAGCAGGTCGGAGATCCGCTCGCGCGGGAACTGCGACTTGAACGCCTGGTCGACGGCCTCGCGAACCGCGTCGGTGCGCGAGGCGCTCTTCTTCTTGACCATCCGTCGATCATATGCGCAGCCCGGATGACCGTCCATATCCGCCCAACGGCCCCGCTGGCCCCCCGCGCGCTGCTGCCCGGAGACCCCGGGCGGGCGCTCGCGCTCGCCCAGCTGCTGCTCCGCGAGCCGAAGATGTTCAACCACAACCGCGGGCTGTGGGGTTACACAGGCGAGGCGCAAGACGGCCGGCTGCTGACGATTCAGAGCACCGGGATGGGCGGGCCAAGCGCCGCGATCGTGCTCGAGGAGCTGTGCGATCTGGGCCTGGAGCGCGCGATCCGAGTCGGCACGTGCGGCGCCCTGGACGGCTGCCTGGCGCTCGGCGATCTCGTCATCGCAGACGCAGCGCTCGCCGCCGACGGCACGAGCCGTGCCCTGGGCGCCGATGGCCTGGTCGCCGCCGACCGCGGCCTCGTCGCCGCGCTGCGAGACGCGGCGGGCGACGGCGTCCGCACCGGGACGGTGGCGTCGACGGACCTCTTCTACGACCGCGGTGTCGCGCGCGCCCGCGCGTGGACAAGTGCGGGGGCGCTCGCCGTGGAGATGGAGGCGGCCACGATCCTTCGGGTCGCTGAGCTGCGCGGCATCGCGGCCGCCTGCGTGCTTGGGGTCAGCGACATCCTCGACGCCAGCGGTGGGCGCGATCGCATCGACGACGAAGGCCTCGCCCTGGCAGCGCAGCGCCTGGGACGAGCCGCCGAAGGCGCGCTGTCGTGCTAGTGGTCAGTCGTTACGGGACTGACCATTAGCCGGCGGCCTTCGCCCGCGGCCGGCGTGCGGGGGCCGGCTTCGCCTTCGGCTTGGGCTTCGAGTTCGCCGGCAGCTCCTCGCGCAGCTGGTCGAGCCGCACCGTGAGCGCCGTGAGCTGCGCCTCGATCCGCTCCAGGCGCGCGTTGACGCCGTCCGACGGGGGCAGCGCTGCCAGCCGCTCGTCCAGGCGATCGATGCCGTCCTCGATCCCCTCCAAGCGCTGGGAGACCGACCGCACCCGGCGCGTCAGGCGCTCGATGTCGCCGGCCGTCGGGATGTTCAGCGCGCCGAACGCCGCCTCCTGCGCCGCCGATGCCTTCTCGCGCGCGTCGAATGCACGCTGGATTGCACTGCTCACGAGCGGGTTCGCCAGCAGGTCCTCGGCCATCCTGCCGAGCGTGTCCTCGCCCTGCCTGGCGATCCGTCCGCGCAGCCCTTCGACCTCGGCGTCGTCGCTCATCCAGCTGCCTTTCTCAAGCCTTCGTGGGGGGCGCCCGCAGGCTAGCGCAGTGTGCCGCGCCCGACGCGAGCACCCTGCGGAAAACGACCTGCGGCGGCGGGCGCGGCGTTCCGTCCTCGTTACGCGCTGAAATGCCCGCTCGAACCTAGTCGTTTAGACGGTGTTTAGCGCGGGGCGCCAATTCTCGCTAGTCTGCGGACACGCGCATCGGGATCGCGTACTTGGAACAGCTCCAGGGGGGAGATGCAGGAACACATGCACCACAAGCGTAGGCTGCTCATGGCTATGGTCGCGAGCGGCGGCATAGCCGTCGGATTCGGGACATTTGCTGGCCCCGCGAGCGCTATCAAGCGCACGTTCGAACTCCAGCTGCTCGGAAAGATCAAGAAGACCATCACGATCGATGTGGGTGCAGACCTCCCCCTTGATCAGATCAGGCTGCCCAACATCGGGGCGCTGCCGATCCTCAGCATCAAGGAGATCACGCCGGTCAACGCGCCCCCCAGCAACGGACCGTCGCTGTCGATCAAGCCCACCGTACCGGCTGCGGCGCCTGCCGCCCCGGTCGCAGAGCAGCCAACCGTCCCGCTCCAGGCCCCGGTCGACAAGACGGTCGTCAAGAAGTCGAAGAAGGCCAAGGCCAACGTCGAGAAGGGGGTCGATACGGCCGGACGCCTTCTGGACACCGCCGCGCGGGCGCCCGAGACCGCCCGGCCGAAGGCCACCGACCTGCGCCACTCCAACGGCATCCCGACGCTGTCGAACCCGACGATGTCCCTGGCTCTCCCCGGCGCGGTTCCCGTCGGCGTTCCGAACTTCTTCATCAACAAGTTCCGGATCCCGGCCTTCTTGCTGTCGATCTATCAGGCGGCGGGCATCCAGTACGGCATCCGCTGGGAGGTCCTGGCGGCGATCAACGAGATCGAGACCGACTATGGCCGCAACCTCAACGTCAGCTCCGCCGGGGCGATGGGCTGGATGCAGTTCATCCCGTCGAGCTGGAAGACGTGGGCGGTGGACGCCAATTCCGATGGCAAGAAGGATCCCTACAACCCGGTCGACGCAATCTTCGCCGCGGCGCGCTATCTCAAGGCGGCGGGCGCCGATCAGGATCTGCGCAAGGCGATCTACGCCTACAACCACGCCGATTGGTACGTCGACTCGGTGCTCATGCGCGCACGGTTCATCGGCGGCATGCCAGCGGATCTCATCGGCTCGATCAGCGGGCTGACGCAGGGCATCTTCCCGGTCCACGCGACGTCGAAGTACGCCGACGACATCTCCGAGCGCGACGCGACACGTCGCTTCGCTCGCGGCCAGAACGCGGCGATGCCGGTCGAGGGCAAGAGCGCTCGGCGCGGCATCAACATCTTCGCCAACGCGAAGTCTGCGGTCGTGGCCGTCCAGGACGGCAAGATCGTCAAGGTCGGGCGCAACACGCGCCTTGGCAACTTCGTGATGCTGCGCGACGCCTACGGCAACACCTACACCTACGCCGGTCTGAAGACCGTCGCCAAGCAGGTGCCGGTGCCCAAGAGCAAGACGCAGACGAAGGAGTCGATCGCCAAGGAGCTCGCGCTCCCGAAGGCCGACCCGGCGCCCACGGCGCCGGCCAGCTCGTCCTCCAGCACGGCAGTCAAGAAGGTGGTCAAGGACCCGGTCAAGGCCGTCAAGCAGGCCGTCCAGGCGCCCGCTCAGGCGGTGCAGGAGACGACGGCCGTCGCCAAGGAGCGGCTGTTCGCCAACCCGTCGCGCCCGAGGGCGCTGGACAGCGGCGGGCGCAAGCAGATCCTCGAATCCGAGTCGGCGCTGACGGGCAACGTCAAGTCGTACTTCACCGGGGTCTACGGCCTCAACCGCCACGACGTCGTGCTCAAGCGTCTGGTCCCCGGTCGCCGCGTCATCGCGGGCACGATCCTCGGACGGATCGGCAAGACGTCGCCGACGCTCGCTCCGCACATGCTGTTCGAGATCCGGCCCGCCGGGCGCGGAGCTCCGCGGATCGATCCGAAGCCGATCCTCGACGGCTGGAAGCTGCTCGAGTCGACCGCGATCTACCGGGCGCAGGGCAAGAACCCGTTGCTCGGCGAGAACGCCCAGACCGCGACGATCGGGCAGATCCTGCTCGAGAGCAAGGACAACCTGATCCAGCGCGTCCTGGCTAACCCTCGGATCGAGACCTACTCTTGCGGACGTCGTGACATCGAGTCGGGGATCGTCGACCGCCGCGTGCTCGCGACGCTCGAGTTCCTCGCGTCCTCGGGTCTGAAGCCGACCGTCACGTCGCTGCAGTGTGGCCACGGCTACTACACCTCGTCGGGCAACGTCTCGGCGCACTCGTCGGGTAACGCGGTGGACATCGCCAAGATCAACGGGATCCCGATCCTGGGCAACCAGGGTGCGGGCTCGATCACGGACATCGCGGTTCGCAGGTTGCTGACGCTGCAGGGGACGATGAAGCCCGCGCAGATCATCACCCTGATGACCTACGAGGGCGCTGACAACACACTCGCGATGGCCGACCACGCCGACCACATCCACGTCGGCTTCCGGCCGCAGTTCAGCCTGAACTCGAAGGCCGGGCAGATCGCCTCATCGGTGCTCAAGCCGTCGCAGTGGATCAAGCTGATCGACCGCCTGGGTCACATCGACAATCCCACGGTCCAGCTGGCGCCGTCCAAGTACGCGATCAAGGTCCCGCAGCTGGGGCGGGCCAGTCAGGCGCACAAGGCCGAGTAGATCCACTCGGACATCCTCGATTGATTTCAAACCGCCGTGGCTGAAGAGTCACGGCGGTTTCGTTTCGTGCAGTTCGAGTTCCCGTGGGCGCTGGGACCTCAACCGGGGCGCTACCCGATCCGCGAGCACCTCGGCGAGGCGCCGGCGCACATCCTCGTGCTGCAAACGCTCGGGGCCGCGGAGCGCCGGCTTCTCCCGGCGCGGCGGCGGGCTCGCAAAGCCCCACCCGATCCTCCTCCCCAGCCGGTCCTGACCGTCCGCGCGACGCTCATCGACACGGCAGCCCTGGACGGCAGCGCAGCCGCGGACCGCTGGCTGCGCGACGCCGACCTCGAAGCGCTCGCCGCCGACGGCTTGGCGCGACTGAACCGCGTGCTGCACGCCCATCGCGCGGCGACAGCGGATCCGACGGTGCTGCCGGTCGCGCGCTCGCAGGCGCTTGTCGTGCGGGTCGGGTACGGCGACGGCGAGCGAGTCGCCGACGGGGGCTGGGACGGCGCGCGCGAGCTTGCGCCCGCGTCGCGTGGCGCCCCGAGCGCGATCATGCGGCGCGGTGGCGCGCACCCGCTGCGCCCGCAGGAGCGGCTCGCGGCGCTGCTCGCAGGCCGCGACGCGGTGCTCGCGTGCGAAGAGCTCGCGCTGCGCGCCCGCGCCGATCTGGATGCCGGACGAATACGCGAGGCTGCGCTGCAGCTGCGGGCGGCGTTCGAGGCGGCGCTGGCGGAGCTCGAGCCCTGGCGCGACCAGGCGAGGTTGGCACGGCGGTTGGAGGAGTTGCGGGAGCGCCGCGGCGAGGTCGACGCGGCCGCCGACGCCGCGCTGCGCGGCGGCTTGGACGTCGAGCACATCGAGACCGTCGAGCGCGTGCTCCGGGGCGTCGAGGCGGCGTTGCGGGCGCGGACGGCCGCCGAGCTGTAGATCGATTCGACATCAGACGCACCGGCGGCGCATCTTCGTCAGCGCCGCCGCCCGCAGCGACGTCGGCGGCGAGATCCGATCCGGTCGCGCAGGACCTACCGCTGGAGGATTGCGGGCGCCATCGCCTCGAGACGCTCGCGCGCGAGCGTTGCGAGACGGTAGCGATGCTCCACCGCTCCCCGTCGCGGAATCGTCTCCACGAGATCGAGAAAGCCCCACTGCGAGAGTAGGCTGACGTGGTAGCTGATCCTGCCGAGCGGAGATCTCAGCTCGCTGGCGATCTGCGAGGGCGAGCGCCGATCCTGCATCGCGCACGATCGCAGGATCTGGACGCGGAGCGGGTGACCGACGGCCTTGCCGAGCAGAACCAATGCGTCGTCGCCGCGTGCTGTCGTCAGGGTCATGGAGGCCACAGGTATCGAGCTACCACTCCGAGGTGCAATGAGAGTCGTGTCGGATGTTCTGTACAGGGTGCGCCGGACATGCCCGCGAGCCCGCGCTGACCGGGGCCGTGAACGGCAGCGGGACGATGGCTGACGCCGGCCCGTCGAAACGTGGTGCGCCAGCGAAAGCGGAGGCCGGGTTGATTGCGCGCAGCGTGCTCTTCGACAATCCCCAGCGAGAAGCGCCGGCGCTGTCGCCCGACGGTCGACGCATCGCGTACCTCGCGCCCAGCGGCGGAATCTCCAACATCTGGGTTGGCGATCTGGACTCGACGCGAGCGCGACCGCTGACGCGCGAGTCCCGGCGCAGCATCATGGGCCACGCGTGGGCACACGACGGCCGCCATCTGCTGTACGTCCAGGACCGCGACGGCGACGAGAACTGGCATCTGCACGCCGTCGACGTGCAGACGGGCGAGGATCGCGACCTGACGCCCTTCGATGGTGTCCAGGCGCGCTTGCTGGGGCTCGAGCCGGCCGTGCCCGGGGAGGCGCTCGTGGGCCTCAATCGCGACGACCCCGAGCTGCACGACGCCTACAGGATCCGGATCGCGACCGGTGAGATCGAGCTGGCCGAGAAGAACCCGGGGTTCTCCTGGTTTCCCTCGTGGGTGGTCGATCATCAGCTGCGCCCGCGCGGGGGGATCCACCCGCGGGCGGACGGCGGCCTTGAGATCTGGGTGCGCGACGCCGGCCCGGGCACGTGGCGCACGATCCTCGTCGCGGACGCCGACGATGCGTTCGCCACCTCTGCCTTCGGCTTCAGCGATGACGGCCGCGAGCTGTTCGCCGTCTGCACCTTCGGCGAAGACACGGCGCGCCTGCACCGCCTCAATCTGAACGACGGCAGCGCGCGCGAGATCGCGGGGCATCCGTCGTTCGACATCTCCGGCGTGCGGATCGATCCGCATACGCACGAGCCGCAGCTGGCCACGGTCGACGGCGAGCGGCTGCGCTACCTCGTCGTCGACCGCGCGCTCGAGCCGGATCTCGCGGCCCATGGCGAGCTCGGCCGAGGCGATCCGCACCTGACGAGCCGCGACGATGCCGATCAGCGCTGGATCGTGCGGCTGAACGCCGACGACCGTCCCCCGGTCTACCACCTCTACGACCGGCGCTCGCGCAAGCCAGAGCTGCTCTTCCAGACACGCCCCGCGCTGAGCCGCTACCGCCTGGCGCGGATGGAGCCCTTCAGCTTTCGCGCGCGTGACGGCTTGCTCGTCCACGGCTACGTGACGTTTCCCACGTTCGGACGGGCACGGTGGCCGGCGGTGGTCAGCGTCCACGGCGGTCCCTATGGCCGTGATCGTTGGGGGTTCGATCCGGAGGTGCAGTGGCTCGCCAACCGCGGCTACCTCTGCATCCAGGTCAACTTCCGCGGCTCCACCGGCTACGGGAGGCGGTTTCTGGCCGCCGGCGACCGCGAATGGGGTGCCAAGATGCAGGACGATCTCGTGGACGCGGTCGCCTGGGCCATCGACGAGGGCCACGCCGACGGAGCTCGGATCGGGATCTCGGGCGCATCCTACGGCGGGTACGCGGCCCTCGCCGCCGCCGCGTTCACTCCAGACGTGTTCCGCTGCGCGATCTCCCTCGCCGGCCCGACGAACCTCGTGACGCTGATCGAGCGCACGCCGCCGTACTGGGCGGGCCTCGCGCCGCAGCTACGCCGCCGCATCGGCGACCCGCGCCACGACGCGGAACTCCTCTGGGCACGCTCGCCGCTCGCTCATGCCGCCGACATCCGAATCCCCGTGCTCCTCGCGCATGGCGCCCACGACCCGCGCGTGAGCGTTGCGGAGTCCGAGGCGCTGGTGGAGGCGATGACGCAGAGCGGCGTGCCGCACACGTACCTGCGCTTCGATGACGAGGGCCACAGCCTTGTCGGTGAGCACAGCCAGCTGCGCTTCATCGCTGCTGCCGAGCAGTTCCTCGCCGAGCACCTCGGCGGTCGTCAGGAGCGATCCTAGCGGTCCGCCCCGCAAGGACTGAGCGCTAGGTGCCCGGCGCATGGACTCGCTCCTCGTGGCCCGGCACCGACTGCAGCCACTGGATCAGCGCGCGCACCTGCTCGGGCAGCGCGTCCTGGCTGGCGCGGATCGTCTTGCGCCGCTCGCCGTCCTCGACGGTCAGCTCATAGTCGAACGCGTCGGGGTGCGAGGAGGCGGGTCCCAGCCGCTCGGGCAGGTCGAACAGGCCGGCATCCTCGATCATGGCCTCGAGGGCATCGGCCTGCGCCGGCTCCAGCGACGCCGAATCGGCCGACACCGTCCGCAGGAGCCCGGCGATGCCGCCGCCCTGGACCACCGTCAGCCTCATCGCAAGACGCCCACGACCCTCCATGCGGCGCGCACCGCGCGCTGCTCCAAGCCGCCGTCGCCGAACAGCTTGCCCGCGACGTCAACGGTCGCGTTGGCAGCCTCGAGGAAGTCCGATTTCGGTCGCAGTCGCTCGGTCAGCGTCTTAAACCAGATCTGCCCCGGCTTCTCCCAGGCGTTCCCGCCGAGGGTCGTCGCCACGAGGTAGAAGGCGTGGTTGGGGATGCCGGAGTTGATGTGCACCCCGCCGTTGTCGTTGCGGGGGTCGTTGTCGTCGGGCAGGTCGACGTAGTCGTTCACGTGTGCCGGCTGGCGATCGAAGTCAAACGCATGGCCCGGGTCCTTCAATGACCGGAGTGCCTTTCCCTTCAGAGCGCTCCCCAGCAGCCGCTCGCCGATAAGCCAATCGGCCTGCTCCGCCGTCTCCCCCCGGACACGCTGCTTGACGAGCGAGCCGAAGACGTCCGAGAACGACTCGTTCAGCGCTCCGGACTGCTTGCGGTACTCCAGTCCGGCGGTCGTCTGGGTGATGCCGTGGGTGAGCTCGTGGCCGATGACGTCGATCGCCTTCGTGAGCTGGCCCTGCGCGATGATCGCTCCGCTCCCGTCGCCGTAGATCATCTGCGTGCCGTTCCACAGCGCGTTGTCGAAGGCTTGGCCGTAGTGCACGGAGGAGATGAGCTTCACGCCCTGGCCGTCGATGCTGTTGCGGCCGAAGACGTCCTTGAAGAAGCTGTAGCTACGCTCGGCGCCGTCGAAGGCCTCGTTCGCAATCGCATCGCGGGCCGGATCGTCTGATTCGCCGCGGACCTTGGCTCCAGGCAGGCGCGTCTCGCCTTGCGCGTCATAGATCGTCTGGCGCTCGTGGTTTCCTGCGGCGGCAGGGAGCAGGCCGGCGATCCCGGTGTCGAGCTGGCGCAGCAGCCTCGCCGTGACCGTGCGCTGCCCGCGGACGCTGGACGAGGCGGCGAGCGTCTTGATTGCAGCGTCCTGCCCGCCGTCGCCTCCGCCAGTGCTGAGCTCGGCGAGCACGTGGGACGGGATGATCGAGCAGACGACGGGTGGTGCGTGACGCCCGCAGCTTCGACACCGATCTGTCATGACGGGCTCCTCTCTTCCAGCCGGGGATCGTGATCGGCGACTGCGATGCGGTCGCGCGGTCCTGCCAGCGCCGCGAAACGGGCGACGTCCGCGCGGCGCGGCAGCAGCATCGACGGGATCGCCTCGGGGAACGCCAGGCGCATGTAGAAGTGGCCGATGCCAGCCAGTCCGAGCATCAGCCCCGGCGTCTCCCGCCCAGGTACCGGGATCCCGCACGGCCACGGCATCCCGCTCTCGGCGTGCGCGCCGATGCCGGCGGCGCCGATCCGCACCGGCAACGAGCCGCCAACGTTGGCGCCGTTGGCGCGGTTGGCCGCGTTTGGCGAACGTAGTCGCCGACCCTCCAGGAGGACATCGGCGTTGCCTCCGAGGCCGTGGCACAGGCAGTAGCTCAACGTCGAGCGGCGCAGCGCCATCTCGGTCTGTGACTCGGTCGTCGCCAGCGCCGTCAGCGCTTCGTCGCGGTAGACGGGGTCGCCGAGGACCTCATAGGCGTGGATCCTCGCCAGCGCAATCCCCGGCGCGCCGTGGCACCACTGGACCCGGCAGGTGCCAGGACGAGGCTGCGTGCTGCGGCGCGGCTGCTCGCGCAGGTCGGGCCAGTTGCGCTCGTCGTCGTAGAACCAGGAGCGCTCGTAGCGGTAGGCCCCTTCGGCGCCCGCACGATACAGCGTGTCACCGGTTGCGTCGAAGAGCTCGAGCAGGGCGTGTCCGGCACCGGCGGCACCGTGCGACAGACCCGTGAGGTTGGGGTGGTTGCCACCTTCCATGTCAGAGACCCATGACCAGCCCCGCGGCGTCCGCTCGGCGCTGGCAACCAGGTCGTCGCCGAGCTGTCTGGCAAGCGCGAGGAACAGCCGATCCCCGAGCGCCTCGTGCAGGATCAGCAGGCCGCTGATCGCGCCGGCGCGCCCGGAGAGGAAGTCGAAGCCAGCGATCTCGCCTTCGCCGTCGGAGATTCGCCGCACGAGGCGGGCCGCGAGCGGCGCGAGCGAGTCCTCTGACAGCAGCATCCCGACGCAGGCCGAGGCGAAGGCGATGCCGAGCGTCCCGGTGTACAAGCCGATCGTTAACCTGTCCTGCGCGGCGACGCGTAGCGCCTGCCGCGCGGCTCCGAGCGCCGTCCGGCGCAGTGCTTCGTCGCCGGTGAGGCAGTGCAGCTGGGCGAGGTACAGCGCGATCCCGCTCGTGCCGTCGTAGAGCTCGTGGTTCAGGGCTCCATAGGAGAGGCCGATCTGCCGCGTCGTGATCGCGTGGGGAAGCAGCGCCAGCCAGTTGCAGCGATCCTCGTCCCATACCGCTTCGGCGACGAGCCGCTCCCCGATCTGAGTGGCGATCGCGAGGAACGCGGCGGCGTCGGGCGAGCGATCAGTCGCTCCTCGCGCGCGTCGCACCGCCGGCTGTGGCGCAAGCACGAGGTCGTAGTCATCCGCCGAGCCGTGCCGCAGATAGGGGAGCTCAAAGTCCACGCCCGCCTGCGCGAACGTCCCCTCCACGCTCGCCATGCGCTGCTCGAGCTTGCGGTGACCGTGCTCGGACGCGCGGATCAGTCCCTCGGCGAGCAGCTCGCAGCGGTGCTGCCCGAAGCTCTCACCGTCGCCGGCATCCTCCGCCAGGCTCACTCCATGCGCGATCTCCTTCGTGAATGCGGGGGTCCCCGGCCGCAGGCCGTCAAGCGCCTCGGCATACGCCCGCGCCAGCTCGCGAGCACCTGCCTTGAGATCGTCCTTGAGCATGTACAGCACGGCGGTGTCACAACGCCCGTAGGAGAGCGCGTCGCTGAGGATCTTCAGCCTGAACGGCAGGCGCGCAGCATTCAGGTGGGAGGTGATCGCGATCATGAGGCATGCGGCCGACGCCGGCGCGACGTTCCAGTACAGGCGAACGAGCGTGCCCCCCCTCCCCTCTGGGTCCAGTGCTTCGTCGCTCATCGCCGAGTAGTAGCCGGGCGAGAGCTCGCACGAGCCGTTTGGCAGCCGTAGCGCGACGTCGGACGCAGGTGCGATCGATCCGCCCGCGCAGGGCCTGCAGTCCTCGGTCGCGATCCAGAGCTCCAGCCCGTCGCGGCGTACGACCACCATCTCGTCGTGGCGGCCCGTCACGACCCACCCCGGCTGCCAGTAGCCGCAGCCACGGTTTGCGCGCGCCAGCTCGCGCGTCAGCTGGGTCTCCTGGCATGAAACCGACGCCTCGCCCACCTCCGGCGCCATGCGTGAAGCGAACCCGACACAGTAGAAGTCCTTGTAGAGGTGATTGCGAAGGGTGAACAACAGGTGAGATCGCGCAACTGCCGCATCGATCTCGCGCCTGACTCGCGCCGGCAGCTGCCCCGACGGCGCACCAAACCAGGTGAACGACGTGGGTGAGGTGATCTCGACGGCCCCCACGACCTGCTGTACCTGACGAAGATGTTCACTCACTGCAAAGCCTCAGACGGCGCGGCGAGCGATAGCAGCACGCGAGCTGCATGCTCGGGACTGGTCACGATGTTGACTCCGACCTGGACGAGCGTAACCGCCGTCATGTTGCACTCTGGCTGATGCTGGACGTGTTCAAGTGCCATCTCCATGAGCTTCAGCCCCGTGTATCTCGCCGTCGCGATCAGCAGCTCGCGGCACTCGCTCGCCGTCAGCCCCGCCTGGGCTACGTAGGCGTTCCACAACGCGCCCAGCGCCGGTTGAATCGCTTTCAGCGGGTAGCGAGCCAGACCCAGATAACGGTCGGGCGTGTCGTGGCCGGTGAGCGGGATGGAGGTGATCCAGCAGGCGAGGTAGTCGCCGAGGATCCCACCGAGGTCCCAACCCGGATCCCCCAGGCCCGCGGCTTCCCAGTCGATGAGCTTCAACGCCGGCTTACCGCTCGCAGTTCGAGTGACAAGGACGTTGTCCCAGCGCATGTCGTGGTGGATGAAGCGGTCTCGCCGCCACTGCCGGCGCATGCTCTCGAGCACGTCGAAGACGCCGTCCGAGCGCTGGATCAGGCGCACGATGTCCGTGCCGGCGCCGCTGAGGTCGTGCAGGACCGGAAGGCCCGGGCGGTGCAGGAACAACCCGGCCGGCTCGGGAGCGTCGAGCGCATGTCCGCCCATCGTTGCGCCGGCGCGAGCGGGTAGCGCGTGCAGCTGCGCGAGTGCTTTGCCGAGCTGCGCCGCGACCGATGTCGGGAAGCGCCCCCGGCGGTGGTGGTAGGCGCGCAGGTCGTCGGCACCTTCGAAGAGCTCGATGATGAGCAGCTCGCGATCGGCGTCGAAGTCGTAGACCCGGGGCAGGAGCCGCGCAATCGCCTTCCCACCGGCGTCGGCGAGCAGCGCGTAGACGAACGCCTCGCGCGCAGTCGATACGAACGGGTCACGACCTGCGCCCTGCTTGAGCAGGTATGAGGAGGCCCGCTCACGCACCACGCGGAAGTTCGTGTTGCGTCGCGAGGCATCGATGAGCCGCAGATCGCCGTCGACGATCGCAGCCGCGTCGATCAGGTTGCGTTCGAGAAGATAGTCGACGACATCGCTCTCGCTCATGAGAGCCGCACGCTTGCGGTGTGCGATCTGTTGCATCTGGTCTGTGGCGGCGACGACGGCCCCCGTCCGGCTGGTGGCGCCCCACGGGGCGCCTCCCGCCGGAACAGGCTGGCCTTGCGTGTGCCTGATGGGCCGTCGTCGTCAGTCGCCGTGCTAGCAGAGGCAGGAAACCGACTGCGGGTTGCACATGAATCGACTCTTGCACCAGAAGATCGAGTCGTACTTCGTCGGGTTCCACCCGAAGAGGCCTTGTTCGCCGCCGGCCCCGCCGCCCGCCTGCAGCCCCTGGGCCTGAGGCTGCTGGGACGCGGCATACGCCGCCAGCGCGCCCTGTAGGAACGCTTGGACCTGGCCTGCGTCGCCGCCTCCGCCTGCGCCTCCGCCGCTCTGGCCGCCTTGGGCTTCCAGCGCCGCGACCCGCTGCTCGAGATCTCCGTTTGCCATCGCTCGTCTCCTCGTGTTGGAGTGTCAGGACCAACGCAGTATCACTCCACCGCGTTGCGGTGAAAATGGATCGAGGATCTATCTTGGATCGGCGGGTAGACGTGGATCGCGGTGATCTATATCAGTCACGCAGGTGGACCAGCTCGAGTAGATATCAGTCTCAGGAATGGCTGGACCCGTAGCTGGGAGTACGCAGCGCCCGGATGCGCGCCACAGCTTCTTTACGAGATCCCACGTCGAGCTTGTGCAGGATGTTGTGAACATGGTTCTTCACGGTGGCGATGCTGATGCTCAGGCGCCGCGCGATCTCCTTGTTGGACAGTCCTCCCTCGATGAGGTCGACGACCTCGTGCTCTCGGCGCGTCAGCATCCCGTCGGCACCGAGCTCCTTCGGGGACGACAGGCGCGTGACGCGCCGGAGGAGCATCGCGGTCATCCGCGACGGAAAGTGAAACTCGCCCTGCGCAAGCGCCGTGACGGCCGCGATGACCTCCGCCAGCGACGCCTGGGGCGGGAGGAACCCGGCAGCGCCGGCCTCGACGCAGGCGAGGACGGCACGCTCCTCCTCCGGTACGCTGATCGCGAGCACGCTCACGCGGTGATCGCCGCCGCTGATCCGTCCGATCAGCGTCCGGGCACTCGGCAGGCCGTCATCGACGAGCACGACGTCCGGCCGCTGCTCGGCGACGCAGGCCAACGCGTCCTCGGTCGTGCATCCGGTGCCGACGACGTCGATGCTTGGTTGGCGGCCGAGAACCTGTGCCAGGCCTTCGCGGTACACCCGGATCTCGCCGATCACGACAGTACGCACTGGCTTTACATCCACTGTGATTACCCCCGCCTCGTCTTCATTGCGCAGCCCTTCTTGAGTATTCAGGGTGCCCTGATCAGATCTAAACGTCAAGACGTTCGATCGACCTAGATCTAAGCGCCGCGGATCCATGCTCACGTATAGACAGGAGGCCCGCGCTGCTTATTTTGATCCTGTTTATGCGGCTGCCGGCGGACGTGCTCGGGGGACAGCTCTCCGTGGTTTACAACGCGGCAACAAGACACGTCAGCTCGTCCGCGACGTCGCCGCTGAGCTTGACGGCTGCCTGCTTGTCCCAAGGCGTTTGGCCCTGGGTGACGATCGCGACCTGCCCGCCGCCGCGCAACGTCGACTGCGGCAGCGCAGCCACCGGAAAGACCTCCAGCGAGGAGCCGACGCAGAGCAACAGCTCGGCATTCTCCGCCAGCGCGCTCGCTCGCCGGAGCGCCGCTTGCGGGAGGAGCTCGCCGAACAGCACGACGTCGGGCTTCAGCGGGCGCCCGCAATCGCACGGCGGCACTCCTCCTCCGTCGCGGCAGCGCGCCAGCACCTCGTCGAGCCCGAAGCTCGCTTCGCAGCTGGAGCATGAGCTCGTAGCGATCGATCCGTGAACCTCGATCAGATCCTTCGTGCCCGCCTTGCGGTGCAGCATGTCGATGTTCTGCGTGATGACCGCGTCGAGCAGCCGCCGGCTCTCAAGCTCGACCAGAGCCTCATGGGCAGCGTTGGGGAGCTTGTCCCCGAGCATCTGGAAGCGCTGGCCATAGAAGCTCCAGAAGCGCTGGGGGTCACGGCGCCAAGCGTCGATGTGCGCGACCTGCATCGGGTCGACGTTCTCCCAGATCCCGGTTGCGGGAGAGCGGAAGTCGGGGATCCCGGACGGGACCGAGATCCCGGCGCCGGTCAGCGCAACGGTCGATGCAGCGGAGCGGACGAGCTCCGCCAGCTTCTGGACGCCGGCGCCGGCTATTCGCCTTTCCACTGCGCCGAGCGCTTGCCGAGGAACGCGCTGATGCCCTCGCGCGCGTCGGCGGTGCCGAAGATCTTGCCGAAGGCGGCCTTCTCGGTCTCGATGCCCTCGTCGAGGTCGGCGTCGCCGGCCGTCGTGCGCTTGATCGCCGCGACCGCGAGAGGCGCCTGACCGCCGAGCTTGCGCGCCCACGCGAGCGCGGCGTCGAACAGCTCGTGGTCGGGCACGACGCGATTGACCAGCCCGATCTCATAGGCGTCCTCGGCGGAGATCGGATCGCCCGTGAGGTTCATCTCAAGCGCTCGCGACGTCCCCACGAGCCGCGGCAGCCGCTGGGTACCGCCGAAGCCGGGAATGATCCCGAGGTTGATCTCCGGCTGGCCGAAGCTTGCCGACTGCGCCGCGATCCGCACGTCGCAGGCCATCGCCAGCTCGCAGCCGCCGCCGAAGGCGACGGCGTTGACAGCGGCGATCGTGGCCGTCGAAGAGCGCTCCATCGAGCGCAGCAGCGCATGCGTCTCGTGCATCAGCGCGGCGCCGGTCTGCTCGTCCATCTGCGTGAACGCCTTGATGTCGGCGCCGGCGCAGAACAGCATCGGGTTCGCCGAGGCGAGAACGAGCGCGCGGATCGAGTCGTCGCCGTCGACGTGCTCCCAGACCCGCCCGAGCTCGGCGATGACCTGCGGCGAGAGCGAGTTCGCCGGCGGACGGTCGAGCCACGCGATCGCGGTCGCGCCGCGGGTCTCGAGCTGCACGGCGTCGCCTTGCTCGAAGGTGTCATCCGGGCGCTTGTAGGCAAAGAACCCTTGGCCGCTCTTGACGCCGAGGCGCCCCTGCGCGACGAGCCGGCGCAGTATCTGTGGTGGCGCGTAGCGGTCGCCCCACTGCGCCGCGGCGCGCTCCAGAGCGTCGAGCACGTCATCCAGACCGCTCTGGTCCGCGCGCGCGAACGGCGGCGGCAGCATCCCGGCGCCGGCCATCATCCCGAGATCGATGTCCTTCATCGATGCCATGCCCTCCTCGAGCAGCAGGCAGGCTTCGACGAACGCCTTGAGCACATAGCGCTGCGTGAGCTCGTCGGCGTCGAACTCGCTCTCGCCGGTCGAGCGCGGCTCGCCGGTCGCGTAGAAGCCCTTGCCGGTCTTCGCGCCGAGCTCGCCGGCCTCGACGAGCGCTCGCAGCCCGGAGTGCACGTAGAAGCTGTCATCCCCGTAGGACTCCTGCAGGTGCTGTGCGACGTGGAACACCGTGTCGAGGCCGAGCAGGTCGCTGAGGAAGTACGGACCCATCGGTGCGACGCGCGCGCCGGTGACCGCGTCGTCGATCGCCTTGATCGACAGCTCGTTCTCCTCCTGAAAGCGCCAGATCTCGCTGATCGACGACATCAGGATGCGGTTGACGACGAAGCCCGGCTCGTCGCCGCAGACGATCGGGAGCTTGCGGATGCTCTGGGCGAACGTCGTCGCCGTCTGCACCGTCTCAGGCGACGTGTCGATGCCCTCGACGATTTCGACGAGGCGCATGAACGACGCGGGATAGAAGAAGTGAAAGCCGACGACCTTGTCGGGCCGGCGGGTCGCCTCGGCCATCTCGCCGATCGGCAGCGACGACGTGTTCGACGCGAGGATCGCGTGACCGGGTGTGACGCTGTCGAGCTCGGCCAGGACGGCCTGCTTGATCGCCATCCGCTCGGGCACCGCCTCGATGACGAAGTCGACGTCGCCGAAGCCTGCGTACGCGGTCGTGCCGGTGATGCGGCCGAGGATGTCGGTTGCCTGCGCATCGGCCTGCTGCTCGGTGATCTTGCCCTTGGAGACGAGACCGGCGAGCTGCCCGCGCGTGACCTCGTCGGCCTTCTTCAGGCCGAGATCGACGAACTCCTGCTTGACGTCCTTGAGGACGACCGGGATGCCGGCGGAGGCGATGACCTGGGCGATCTCGCCTCCCATCGTTCCTGCTCCGACGACCGCGGCCTTGAACACGAACACGCGTTTCAGCACTCCTTTGGTTTCTTCTGGGAAGCGGCCATGGCAGGCCGGAAAGTCTATGAAGCAGGCTTGCGCTCGGCTCGGAGAGCGGGCGCCGGGACCTGCCCGAGCGTACGCACCACGATCAGCCCGCGAGCTCGCGCCGCAGGAGATCGACCGCCGCGGCGAGCTCGTCGAGGTGCGGGACGATCTCCGAGGCCAGCCGGTCGCGCTCCTCCGCGCCCGCTTGCGTCAGGCGGTAGAAGCGGCGCGAGCGGCGCTCGGGGTGCTCCCACTCCCCTGCGACCAGGCCGTCGGCCTCCAACGCCCGCAGGAGTGGGTACATCGTGTTCGGGTTGACGGCGACGATGCCGCCGGTCAGCTCGCCGACGCGTTCCATGAGCTGGTTGCCGTAGGAAGGGCCCTGACCGAGCAGGCGCAGCACGAGCAGCCGCAGCAGGCCGGCCTTGCGCAGCCCCGCGACGAGCGGGTCCGACGAGCCGGGCCCACTGCGCGCCGGCGCCCCCGCCGCCGCGTGGACGTCGCTGCGGGCCACCGTCTCAGCGACGGCCGCCTCGGTCGAGGATCGCCGGGACGCCATCGCCGGGAGTATGCCCGCCGCGCGCAGCGGCGGCGGCGGGCACCTCGGCGTCGGCCCGCCGTTCCCGCGCTAGGCCGTCGCCGTCGCGGGCTCCTCGATGCGGCGCGGCAGCAGCGTCTCGCGGGCGATGACGAGGCGCTGAATCTGCGACGTGCCTTCGTAGAGCTGCATGATCTTGGCGTCGCGCATGAGCTTCTCGACCTTGTACTCCTTGATGAAGCCGTAGCCGCCATAGATCTGGACGGCGTCGGTCGTGATCTCCATCGCGCTGTCGGCCGCGAAGCGCTTGGCGTGCGAGGACTCGAGCGTGTTGCGCTTGCCGTTGTCCAGCAGCACGGCGCTGTTCCAGGTCGCCAGACGCGAGAGGTGCACCTTCGTCGCCATGTCGGCGATCATGAACTGGATCGCCTGGTGCATCGCGATCGGAACGCCGAACTGGACGCGCTCCTTGGAGTACGTCGTGGCCATCTCGAATGCCGCGCGAGCGATGCCGGTCGCCATCGCCGCGACGCCCGGGCGCGTGCGGTCGAGCACCATCATCGCGAGCTTGAAGCCCTTGTTCTCCTCGCCGAGCAGGTAGCGCGCGTCGACCTCGGTCTCGTTGAACGTGATCGTGGCCGTGTTGGAGGCGCGCTGCCCCATCTTGTCCTCCTTCTTGTCCACGATGACCGTCTCGTCCTTGCGGACGAGAAACGCGGAGATGCCGCGGTGTCCGGCCTCCGGATCGGTCTTCGCGTAGACGACGAAGAAGTCGGCGTAGCTGCCGTTGGTGATGAAGCACTTCGAGCCGTTGAGCACGTACTTGTCGCCCTTGCGAACCGCGCGCGTGCGCATGCCCGAGACGTCGGAGCCGGCGTCGGGCTCGGTCAGGCAGAACGAGGCGAGCTTCGGCTCCGCGCAGAGCTCCTCGCAGAACTGACGCTTGACGTCCTCTGATCCACCGAGGATGACGGGGGCAGCGGCGAGACCGTTGGCGCCGAGCGACGTCTGGACGCCCGAGCAGCCCCACGAGAGTTCTTCCTCGATGATGCAGCCGTCGAGATAGGACAGGCCAGCGCCGCCGTACTCCTCGGGCAGGTGGGTGTTCATCAGCCCGATCTCGTGGGCCTTGTCGATGATCGCCTGCGGCCAGCCGCCGTCCTTGTCGAGCTCCCAGGCTACCGGGCGGATCTCCTTTTCGGCGAAATCATGAGCGAGCTCGCGGAGGTTCTTCTGCTCGTCGGTGAGCGTGAAATCAACCATAGGTGGGCTCCTGAGGGGGTTCTAATTCGTTAGATTGACTGGTCAGTCAACATCAGGGTAGCGGAGCCGGCGCAATACTTCGAGGCGCCCGGTTCGTGGTGGCATCATCCGGGCCCGTGGAGGACGCCTTGGGCACCCTCATCTGGGTCGTGGCGGCCGTTGCCGCGGTCATCGCGATCTTCACGCTCGCCGCTACCGGCCGCAGCTACCGCGCGATCGGCGGCGCCGGACCGGCGACCGGGGACGAGGACGGTTCGCCCGCAGTTGCGGCCGAGCGCGACGAGGAGATCCGCCAGATGCTCGAGGCGAGGAACGCGCGGCGCGAGCGCCGCGGCGAGGCCCGCTGGACGTCGAGGCGCAGTGCATGCGCTTGCGCCCAACGCGGCCGCCGCGATAGTCGACGACGCGCTGCGTGATGAGATTCGCGAACACGTGGTTGCGCGCAACGCGCGGCGGGTACGGGCGGGCGACAAACCGCTCGATGTCGAGGCCGAGATCGAACGCCAACTCCGTGAGCTGACCTGATAGAGATAGCCCCTATGGCCAATCCGCGACAGTTCGACCTCGAAGACATCGTCAACAGACCGGGTACGTACTTCAACCCGCAGACAGAGGTGCTCATCGTCGTCGACGACTCCCCCGACGTCGATACGGAGATCTTCAACATGGAGGAGTTCGAGGGCGCCGACTGGGTCTTGATCTCGGACGAGTCGCCGATCGACGAGAACGTGCGCGACGAGCTCATGCAGGCCTTCCAGGTTCGCCACGGCGCGACGCTCGGCGCGCTCGTCGGCGGCGGCGACGACATCGTCGACGAGGACGAGAACGCGGAGCCCGAGGCCGACGAGTTCAAGGACGACGAGTAGTCAGGAACCGTGGCCGCGCCGTTTCTGGCGCGCGGGCAGCATCGTATGAGGCCAGCGATGGCGCCGTTTGCGGTGCTCACGGTGACGCTCGCTGTTGCGAGCCCGCGGTTTCGCCGCGGGGCTCAGCCGGTGCGCGCGCTGTGGAACCTGGCTGGGTCTGCGACGCCGGCGGTCGGCGTCACGCGGCCCGGCGGGACGGCACTGACGCTCGACGGCGACCAGGCGCTGTTCGTGCTCGGCACCGAACGGCGCAAGAAGCTCTTCTCGATCGCGATCGACGGGTCGTGGCGCGCGGTGGACCGCTTTCACGTCCTCGCGCCGGGCAGCGCCGGGATCTCGGTCAAGCTCGATGGCTCATCTGCGTTGTCCGGCGCGCTGTTCGCGACGCTTGACAAGGACCCGCTGATGCAGGCGATGGTGGCCCGCCGCTCGGACCGCTGGCCCCGCTCGGGCCGCTGCGCGGCTTGACGTCGGGCGAGTTCGTCCGGCTTCGACCTGCAGGTCGGCGGGCGCCCCCGAGCCGCCGGGCCGCCCCCGAGTGACGGCCTGCCGCTCGACGACCGGCGAGCGGCAGGCGCCCCGTCAGCTCACACAGCTCCGAGTGCTCGCCGGAGCGGCGCCACGTGCTTGACGATCACGAAGTCGAAGACCAGCAGCACCAGGATCGAGATGCCCAGCAACGGAAACAGCAGACCGAGGCCCAGCGTGATCGCGACGACCCCGGCACCGAGCTTGCGGTTGGGTGCCCGCCGTGGCGCGCCGATGCCCTTCGGGCGGCGCTTGCGCCACATGACGATCGCGCTGGCGCACGACAGCAGCAGCGCGAGCGTCGCCAACAGCGCCCCGATCTGGTTCACGAGCCCGAACTGGCGGCCTTCGTGCAACGCGATTCCCAGGTCCGTCGCCTGCGCCATCACGCCGAACTGGCTGTAGCGAAAGTCGCCCACGGGCTTGGCCGTGTACTGATCGACGAACGCAAAGCGCTCGTTCAGCGCGCTCTGGTTGGGCTCCACGTCGTTGTCGGGATAGAGGCCGACGGCGTAGCTCGAGGTGTTGCCAGCCGGGAACGCGATGGTCGTTCCGGGTGCCATGCCCATCTGCTTGGCGCGCGCGACGACGGCATCCAGCGGAGCGCCGTCCTTGGGGTTCCAGCGGATCGTCTTGACCCTCGCGTGGTCGTTGTGGCCGGTGTGTCCGGGACGCCCGCTCCCGACCGACTGCGCCACCGGCAGGCTGCCGGCCGCCCACGCCGCCTTTCCACCCTTGACAACGTCCTCGACCGTCTTTGATGGCACCCCGTCAAAGGTGCCCGGCGGGTAGCTCAAGCCGACCTTCGTCGCGATGTTCTTGTAGTTCTGGCCCCAGACCCCGCTCCACGCCAGCCCGGTGACAAGAAAGAACAAGAACACGAACGAGAACGCGACGCCCGTGATGGCGTGCACGTCACGCCAGCGCACGCGTAGGGAACGCGCCCGCAATCGCGGCGTCAGCGCCTGACGTAGCGACCGGCGGCGCCCGCGCGGCCACCACAGGTACATGCCGGTGACGACGAGCACGACGGCCCACGAGGTGGCGAGCTCGATCAGGCGGTCGCCCCACTTGCCCTTCTCGTCCATGAAGCGTGAGGTCAGCAGCGAGCCGTGGACGTCCAGTGCGATCGCCGGCAGGTAATGCTGGTTGTCGCGATGTCCGAGCACCTTGGCGGTGTACGGATCGACGAACACCGTCCAGTCACGACCCTCCTTGGTCGTGACGCCGAACTGCGTCGAGCGCTTGGCGTTGGGCGCCGGCGCGACGCCCGTGACGCTCGCCCCTGGAAGCGCGGCCTTGACCGCCGCAAGCTGACTGGCGTAGCTGAGCACCGGGCCGCGACCGTCGACGTCGCGGACGTGCCCGTAGAAGACGCTGTCGATCTGCGGCTTGAACAGGTAGACGATCCCCGACAACGACAGGATCACGATGATCGGGATGACGAGCAGGCCGGCGTAGAAATGCCAGCGCCAGACCGCGCGAAACAATCGCGGCCGGGGCTGCGCCCGCAGCTCGGCGCCGCGGGCCGTCTGCGCCGGGTCAGCGGCGGGTTCATCGGGTACTGCAACGGTTTCTGGTTCAGACACGACGTTCTGGGTCATGAGAGTTCTCCAATGCTTCGGCTTAGCTTCGCCGCGATCGGGCAGCGCGTTTCCGGCCGATCGCGGATCTGGGCAGCCCGAGCACTGCCGCCACGTCCGCTCCCGCGCATGGACTGCGCGGGCGTTGACGAGGTCAGCCGACGCCGGAGGGCTAGAAGGTCGTTCAAGCGAGCGCCACCCCGGCGGCCGTGCGCGGCCGTTCCGGGCGCGCTAGGCCGTTAACGGCGCTGAGGGCTCAGCGGCGGCGGCACGCGCATCGGTCAGCCCGTTCTCCGCCGGTGCCGGGTGGGGCCCAGGCCGCCCCGGCGGGCGGCGCGCGACCGGCAGACGCCGTCGCCAGCGGCGCGCGGCGCGCGAGCGCCACGCGATCGCGCCGAGCAACGAGCGCCGGCGCCCGCGCAATCGCTATCTGCGGCCGCCGGCGGCGCAGGCGCGCAACGCGCCCGACGAGCACGCGGCCACCACGTACCACCAGCGCCAGCAGGCCGCCGACGAGCACTGACGCCGGCAGCGCCCATAGACCGCCATCGCCGAGGATCCCCGGCAACCCCTGTGGATGACCGGTCGCAAACAGGCCCTCGAGAAGCTCCTGCCCGACGTAGATCGAGAACAGCCCTGCCGACGCCACGGCCCACAACGCGGCCAGGCGGCGGCCCTTCCCGGCGTCGGACTCAGCCCGGCTCCAGGCCCGGGCGAGGCGCACGATCAGCCCCCCAAGCCCGCCCGCCACCGACAACACGATCCACGGGGTCAGTTCGTGCAGATAGGCGTGGCCCTGGCGAGCGAGCTCGCCCGACGCGTCGGCTCCGAACGCCAGCTGATAGCGCAACTGGTGCACCGCGAATGCGCCCAACGGAAACAGCCCCACCCCCAGCTGCGTTCGGTGTGGCCGGCGCATCCGCGAGTGCTCGCGGTCACGCACCCGTGGGGGCCGCGCCCGCTCGACGTCGTCCGGCGAGCAGCGCCGCGCCGCCCGTCAGGAGGCCGAGCGCGCCGACGATCAGCGCCGCGATCGCGAGGCCGTTGCCATTACCGTCTTCCTTCTCGGACGTGGCCCCGGCCGCCGGCTTCGCCGCGGTCGCCGTCGCCGTCGCCGTTGCGGGCGCCGCGACGAGCGTGACCTGCGGCGCCGGATGGTCGCTGCCGGGCGCGCCGATCCAGCGCACGACGTTGTCGCCCGCGTAGGTCTGCAGCGCCTTGAACGTGAGCTTCGTGCCGACCGGCTCGTCCGGGATGCCGACCGACAGGCCGAAGTCCTGAAACTGGCCCGGCTCGATCCCCTTTCCGGTGGAAGCGAACGTGAGCCTGGAGACCTCTTCGGTCCGCGTATCGCCCTTGTCGGTCTTCACGGGCACCGCGAGCTTGCGCTTGGCAACCGTGACGCGCCAGCCGGGAACGGGCTGATAGGCGGCCTCGGCGAAGCCCGGCGGCATCTGGATGACGACCTTCGTCGTCGCCTTCGCTGGGTCCTCGTTGGGGACGCGGACGTCAAGGCGCGCGAAGCCGCCGGCCGGAGCCTGCCCGGGCTGCAGCGTTACGTGCGCTTGAGCTGCGGCGGTGGGCGCCACAAGCGCGGCCGCGGCCGCGGCGATCGTGAGTCTGCGGTTCATTGGTATGCCTCTCATTCATCGCACCGGGACCTTGAGCGATCCCTCGTACTGGTCGAACTCCGACACGCGGCTCGTCACGTCCAGGCGCCACTCGCCGGCCGGGACGAGCTGGACGGTGTCGATCACGTAATGACCTGGCCCCGCCTCGCGCGCCTTGGCCGGCAGCGGCCCGATCTTCCTCGCCGGCAGCGCGAGCGTGACCGTCAGCTCCTTCGTGGCGCTGGACGGCGTCCCGTTCTTCGCGTCGAGCAGGTACAGGTGTATCTCGTTGGGGCCGACCCGCGCCGGATCGACGGTCGTCTCCATGCGCAGCGGGCCGAGCGTCGTGCTGGCGCTGAACGGTCCGCCGGCGAGCGAATCAGGCGGCGGATAGCTGACGAGCGCGGACGTCACGCCGAGCACGACGAGCACGAGCGCGACCTCGGCGCGCAGCGTTCGGCGCAGCAACCGCCCCGTCGCGCCGGGCGCCGCGGCCTGCTGTGCGAGCGCGCGCAGCCGCGGCACGACGCGTCGGCGGTTGACGGCACCGACCGCGATCAGCACGGCGATCAGCACGATCTTCGCGAGGATCGCCCGCCCGAAGCCGGTGTGCAGCAGCGCGTCCCACGAGCCGACGTGCTCGATCGCCTGGATCGTGCCGGTGACGAGCAGCACGACCACGCAGCCCAGCGCCAGCGGCGAGAAGCGCAGCAGTACGGCGGCGAGCAGGCGCGTGCGGTCGGGCCCCTGCAGCCGGCGCGTCGCGGCCGGGAGCGCCAACAGCGCCAGCAGCAGGCCGCCGATCCAGGCGCTCATCGCGAGCACGTGCATGACGTCGAGCGGGAACAGCAGCGCCACCGGCGACTGCACGCTCGCATGTCCGGCGAGCGCCGGGGCAAGCGCGATGAGCGTCGCCGGCAATGCGGCCAGCGCCAGCTCTCCGCGCGGCAGTCCCGGCGCCGCCAGGCCGTCGGCTCCGAGCGCGACGCGCTGCAGCGCAGCCGCACCGCCGGGCTGACGCAGGCCGCGCAGCGCGAGCGCGAGCGCACACCCGAGCGCTGCGAACGCCAGCACGCGCAGACTCCAGACCTCGCCGAAGCGCGTGCCCAGGACGGCACCCAGCACCGACGGCTTCAGCGCCGCCCAGCCGCTCGTCGCGCCCGCGGTCGCGCCCTGCAGGACGATGCCCGCGAGGCCGCTGGCGATCCCCAGCCCCGCCCCGCCCACCAGCAGCCGTCGCGCTCGCCGCCCGAACGCCTGCGACGCCTCTTGCCACTCGTCCGCCGCGCCGGCCGCCACGCGCAGCGCCGGCAGCCAGACGACGAGCAGGAACGCCAAGCCGCCGAGCACGAGCGCAGTCGCGAGGTAGGTCAACCCACGAGCGAGCCCGAAGACGCCTTGCGTCACGGGCCCCGCCGTGCTGTCGCCGATGAGCTGGGAGACCATCGGCGTGGCTGTCGCGCCGGTCTTGCCGACGGAGAACACGAGGCCGCCGGAGAGCGGGTGGCTGTCGGCGGAGATGACGCGGTACGTCGCGACGTACGTGCCGTCGGGCAGCCCGGGCTTCAGGCCGACGGCAAGCCGCGATCCGCTGTCCTGCGGGTGGATGGTGCGCCCGTCGTCGACGCGATTGGCCGCGGCGTCGAAGACCCGCACGGCGCCGAAGTTGCCCTCGACAGTCTCGCTGAAGTGCAGCACGACCTGGCGCGGCTCGTGCCGCAGGGTCGCGCCGCGCTGCGGAACGGTGTCGACGAGCAGCGCGTGCGCCGCTGCGCCCGTGGGCGCCAGCAGCGACGCCGCCAGCAGCGCGCCCGCGAGGGCGAGCGCGCGCTGCGTCACCAGGCTTCCCCGCTGAAGGAGGCCGGACCGGGAGCGCCGGCCGCACGGCGGCGGCGCACGCCCACGACGGCCGCGACGGCGAGCGCCCCCAGCGCGACGAGAGCGATGTAGGCACCCGCGGGGGGCCCGCCTGCCGATCCTCTCCAGAACAGCTGACCGCTGATCGTCGCCGATGCCTGCTCGACGCGCAGCGGGACCGCCCAGTCGAAGATCTTCGTGCGCTTGGACTTGTCCTTAACCTGCGGCGGGACGGTCTTTGCCATCCAGTGCATGCGGTGGTCGTGGAACTGATAGCGCCCGCCGCGGTCGACGACGCTCCATTGCGGCGCGGCCTTCGGATCGGCCGTGTCGGGCACCTTCCCGCCGGTGAAGCGGTCCTGGTTGAGGTAGTAGGCGGGCGAGCGCAGGTTCACGGACACCGCCCCGTCGGGACCCAGGCGCAGGTAGGGCTCCTTGTTGTAGCCATAGACGGTGACGCTCTTCTTGCTTGTGTTGACGAGCTCGAGGCGGTCGTCGCCGTTGAGGACCTCGACGCTGAAGCCTGGGATGCTCGGGGTGACGGCGCGCACAACGGACTCGTAGTTGAGATTGCCGGCGTGGCCGGACGCGGGTGTGGCGATGAGCCCCGCCAGCAGCACGCACAGCGCGCCGGCGAGGACGGTACGACGGACCATCGGCGGCCCTCCTTCTCGTGGATCGAAGCTCCGCTTCGACCCGTGCGGCCGAAGCGCTCTACGCGGTCAGAGGAAGGTGTGCCGGCGGCGGGCGCACGGCAAGCGAGACCGCGATCAGGCAGCCGCCGCGGGCCAGGCTCTGCGGCGCCCGGCGCGCATTCGGTTCGAGCGCGACCGCCGGGCGGCGGCGTCTGACGTCAAACGCGGCGGCCAGACGAGCAAGCTGCTCCTCGCCGACGTAGCGGCCGGCGAACAGCGGCAGCGCGAACATGAGCACCGGCGCGGCCAGCAGCACGTCGCTGTGAACGCCGACGTCGGTCAGCGACGCCAGCGCGAGCGTAAGCCCGGCAAGCGCAAACAGCAGCTGACGATCGCGACGCGTCACCAGCACATCATGCTGCACGAGCGGCGTCGCGTATGCAACCGGTTGCGCGCGCCGTCTGACGACACGCCGGAGGGACTGCTAGACCTGCCGCCCTTCATGGCGCGCGCCCGCTGGGCCCACATCTTCCCGCTCGTCGTTGCGACGGCGGCGTTCGCTGTCGTGCTCGTCGTGCCCCGGCTCGATGTCGGCGTGCTGTTCCTGTCTCCCGCGATCGTCCTGCTGGCGTCGCTGTTTACCGGCTGCTACCTCGGTGAGAAGCGGCTCGCGCGACTCGCTGCGGCGATTGACCCGTCCGGCGGCGGCGCCCGCGCCATGCGTCTGGCCTGCTTCCGACCGCGCCGCTGTCGTCTCGCCCGCGCCCAGCGAAGAACCCAGCCCCAGGGCTACGCGTAGAAGAAGACGACGCCCAGCACCGCGTAGACCGCGAGCAGCTGCAGACCCTCATACCAGGTCGACTCGCCGTCGTGCGTGACGTGATTGGCGATCAGGATCGCAAGCAGGATCGCGCCGAGCTCGAAGCCGTTGAAGACGAGCGCCATCGGGTTGGGGCCAATCAGGAAGGAGACGAGGACGAGCACAGGCGCCGCGAACAGCGCGATCTGAGCGCTCGACCCGATCGCGATGTTCACCGAGAGGTCCATCTTGTCCCTGGCGGCGAAGTAGATCGCGACCCAGTGCTCGGCCGCGTTGCCGACGATCGCGACGACGATCAGGCCGACGAAGAACTCGCTCAGCCCGATCGACTGCGAGGCCTCGGAGATCGAGCCGACGAGGATCTCGGACATCACGCCGACCGCAACGCCGGCGATCGCAAGCGTGATGACCGCAGTCCGGACCGACCACGGCTCGTCCATGTGCTCCTCCTCCCCGTGGCTGGGGTTGAACAGCGCGCGGTGCGACCTCAGCGAGAAGACGAGGCCCGCAGCGTATGAGCACAGCAGGACGATCGCGACGATGAGCGACATCTGTTCGACGTCCGCGCCGAAGTCGACGATCTCCTCTCCGACGCGCGGCAGGCCGCCGCCGTGCACGAGCTGGAAGATCGTCGGCATCACGAGCGCGACAGCGGCGAGCAGCAGCATCGAGGACTGCACGCTCGCGGCGGTGGGATTGAAGGTCTGCCGTTCGCGCCTGAGGCCGCCGACGAGCATCGCCGCGCCCATGACGAGCAGGATGTTGCCGAGGATCGAGCCGATCAGCGACGCCTTGACGACCTCCTGCAGCCCTTCCTTGAGCGCGAAGAACGCGATGATCAGCTCAGGCGCGTTGCCGAACGTGACGTTCAGGAATCCGCCGATCCCGGGCCCGGCCCGGTGCGAGAGCTCCTCGGTTGCACGCCCCATGAGCGCAGCAGTCGGGATCACGCCCGCGGCCGCGGCGGCGAAGATCAGCGTCGCCTCGGCGTGGGCGAGCTCGAGCGCGATCGCGATCGGGATGAAGGGGACGAGCAGGTACGGCCACCCGGACCCCGACAGAAGGAAGCGACTGGCCTTTGCCACGGCTCGTGGCTCAGTCGCGTGCCGGGGCTGAGCTGGTGAGCTGGCGCAGGTCGCGATCCGGCTCGATGCCCCAGCGGCGGGCGAGCGCGTCGAGCTCGGGGCTGATCGCCCAGCGGTCCGGACGCGGCTCGCCCTCGTGGTCGGGCCCGGCGCCCTTGAGTGCCATGCTGCCCGTGTTGTCGCCGATCGCCCGGATCGTCGCGAGGTCGTCGTCGCTGAGCAGCACCGTCGACGGCGTGGCGAGCAGCTCGGCGCGCTTCTCCTCGATCGGTCGCGCCGGCGCGGGTTCCTGGATCAACGTCGGCACGACGCACGCGACCGGCTCGTGAGCCAGGCACCACTGCGCGGCAAGCTGCAGCATCGTCAGACCGTGGCGCTCGGCGATCGGACGCAGCACGTCGAGCTTCTCGGCTCCGGCCTCGACCCAGCCCCGCGGACGGAACGTGCGGTGATCGCGCGGCGCGAACGCGTGGCCAGGGCGCACGTCGTCCCAAAACAGCCCGCCGTAGTCGACCACCCGCGTGATGAGCTTGACGTCGTACCTGCGCGCGGCCGCGAGGCACAGCTCGCCGGGCCAGGGCTCGAGCGGGTTGAGGATGACCATGGCCCATTCGATCAGCTCGCCGAAGCGCTCGAGGCAGTCGATGACGTCGAGCGTGAAGCCGTTCGCCGGACCGGGCGCGACTCCGAGCGAGCCGGTCAGGTTCTCGTCGCGCACGGCCCGCAGCGCGTTCCACACGGCCGGGCTCGTGTAGCCCGTGCGGTCGGGGTTGTGGAGCAGCAGGACGTCGAAGGCGTCGATGCCGAGGCGCTCGAGGCTGCGCTCAGTCGCCATCCTGACGTAGTCGGCGTATGCCTCGGGCGGGCGCAGGCGCGGATCGGTGAACCGCGGAAACCCCTTCGCGCCGTCGCGCTCGCCGGCATAGAAGTCGTGCCCGATGGCGCCGACGACGCAGTAGTCGCTGCGCTTCACGCCCTTCAGCGCGTCGCCCAGCAGGAGGTCGGCCTCCCCCGCGCCGTAGGCGTCGGCGCTCAGCAGCGTGTCGAGACCGTCGCCGGGCCGCAGCAGCGCCTGCAGCCGCGCTTCGCCGATCGGCTCGCCGAAATGCAGGTAGCGGCCTCCGCTCCAGGTGCCGATGGCGGTATGCGAGGGCTCGCGCATGGCCGACAGATTAAGGGGCTGGGCGAAGAGACACTACGGCGCGAGCTTCGAGGCGCAGCGAACGATCGCAACGCTCCTGCCGTGGGCGCTCGTGACGCATCCCAAGAACGCGGTGCCCCCGGCGCTCTTGCCGGAGCCCGTGAGGCTCGCGCCGAGACCCGAGAAAAACGCCTGCAACCCACCACCGGTGAGCTCGGACAGCGGCCGCGCGTTCCGCGGCTCTGTGATCGTCACCGGTGTCCCGTTGACGTCGTCGAGGCGCAGCCGAAGGTTGATCTTGCCCGCCTCGAGGCCGGCGATCGGCGGCTTGACGTCGGTCGGGAACGCAAACTGGATCGCGACGGCAATCTGGCGCAGGATCTTGTCCTCGGCGCCGGTCCAGACGTCGACCTTCGCCGACTTCACCGCAGCGGTGATCTGCTTGCGCAGCGCAGGCGTCAGGAAGCTCTCCTTCGAGGAGGAGCCGCCGACCTTGTCGAGCAGCTTGGCGATGTCTGCGAGCAGCCTGGAGACGTTGACGTCGCCGCCGATGCGCTGGGTCTCGACGCCGCTGACCTGCTCGTTGCCCTTCATCTGCGGGTTGGAGATCCAGCTGCTCGGGTCGATGCCAAGGCTGTCCTTCAGCCCGGACTTCTTGACCTTGTGCGTCTTGCCGCGGAGCATCGAGACGAAGGCGTCGTCGATCGAGTACGCGCGGTTGTCGAGCTTGACGAAGCCCTTCTTGCCGGTCGAGATGATCGCGCCCTGGTAGTGCTCGCCGGCAAGCGTTGCCGCAAACGCGAGGTCGAAGCGCGGCGGTGCGCTGCCGGTCACGGAGAACGGACCTGCCACCTTCAGGCCGATCGGCCCGCCGATCGCCAGCAGACCCTCCGGTTCGAGCTGCAGGCGCGCGTCGACCTTCCCGCGCTCGATCGACGTGGCGCTCGGGCCGAAGGTCTGCGAGATCGCCTTCGTTGCGGTGCTGTCGCCCTGGTCTGCGCCGCATGCGGCCAGCGCGGCGGCGCACAGCACGCCGCAGACGACAAGGACGGCGGGTCGGAGGCTGGATCTGCTCACAGTGGCTTCCCTGCAACGGCAACTGCATCTGCCGGGGCGGGTTCAACTTAGCATCGTCGCGGTGCGCCGCACCCCAATTGGGCCGCTTGCGCTGGCGCTCGTCCTGGCGCTGACGCCTGCCTGCACCGCCGCTGCGGCGCCGCTGCTGACGCTCCGGGAGGACAGCAGCGCGTTCGTTCGCGAGGATCGCTACCTGCCGGATTTCGCGACCGGACCCGGACCGGCCGCGGAGTCCGCTCCGCGGCCGGTGCGAGCGGCCGCCGCCTCCGCTTCGCCGGATGGCGCTCCACTGCCCACCGTGCGCAGCGAGCTCGCGCGCTTGCTCGCGGAGGGCGCGATCGGCGACGTGGCCGCGGGCGCGTACGGGCGCGTCTACGCGGACGTGCTCAAGACGCGCAGCAAGCTGCGCGGGGCACGGCGTGCGGCGCTCGGCGCAACGCTCGGCAATCTCGAGGACGTTGCGGCGCAGGGCGGGCTGAACGCCTCGCGCCTGCCGGCGCTGTTTCAGACACTCGCGCGCAACCGGCAGTGGTGGGCCAGCGGACCGCTGCTGCGCTACGGCACGCGGGTCAGCTTCCAAGGCAGCCGCCTGGTGTGGCAGTACTACACGGGCCAGGGCCTGCAGATCCAGTGGCTCGGGACGTTCGGCAAGGCCAACGCGCTGTGGGAGTCGGGGATCCACGACGACGATCTGCGCGCGCTGCTCGACGAGTCGCTCGCCATAGCGTCCCAGCGTGCCGGCGGGATCGCCTTCGAGTACCTCTTTCGCTTTGACGGCGGCCGGCCGCCGTGGGTGAGCGGCCTGGCGCAGGGGACCGCGATCCAGACTCTTTCGCGCGCGGCGATCCGCCTGAACGAGTCGCGCTTCTTCGACGCCGCGCGCTCCGGGCTCGGAATCTTCCGCGAGGGGCCGCCGGACGGAGTGCGCATCGACACCCCGCTGGGCGCGCACTACCTCATCTACTCGTTCGCGCCGAGCGTGCGCGTGCTCAACGGGTTCACGCAGGCGTTGAACGGCCTGCACGACTTCGCCCTGCTCGCCAACGATGCGGAGGGGCGCGCGCTGTTCGAGGCCGGCGAGCGACAGCTACGCGCCGAGCTGCCGCAGTACGACACAGGCGCGTGGTCGCGCTACTCGACCAAGCGCGAGGCGGACCTGAGCTACCACAGGCTCGCGCGCGACTTCCTGCGCAACCTCTGCGCGCGGCTGACCGAGGATCGCGACCGGCTGGCGGCCACCGCCGCGCAGGTCTCGCTGCCACCGCCACCAGGCGCGCCGGCGGGGGGCGCGATAGCGCCCGCCTCGCCAGAGACCACCGGCGGGACGCCCCCGGTCGTGGCGCCCGGGGCACCCGCACCGGTCGCCGACCCGGCTCCGTACTGCGAATCCGCCCGGCGCTTCACAAGCTATCTCTCAAGGCCGCCGGTCCTGAAGCTCGTCTCGCGTGTGGCGCGCGCCGGAAGGCCCGCGTCGCTGAAGCTGACGCTGTCCAAGCCGGCGTTCGTGACGCTCACCGTCAAGCGCCGCGGCCGTGCGGTGGCGAGCATGAGCGGCCGCTTCGCCAGCGGGGTGCGCGCGCTGCGCTGGGTAGGCCCGCGTGCGGCTGGCGTCTACTCGGTCGTCCTGAGGGCGACAGACCTGGCGGGAACGAACGGCTCGGCCGGCGGGAGGCTGCGAGTGCTCAAGGCCCGCAAGGGCGAGTGAGGTCCTCGGCGCGAAGTACATGACACGCATGAATCACTGGCCCAGACGCCGGCGAGCGGGGCGAAGCACGCGAAGTACATGACATGAATCCCACGCCCACGCCCGCGACCGCAGCGACGATCGCCGGTTCAAGCGGCCAACGGCTCGCGACCCTATAGGTGTCAAACGACCACCGGCCCCGCGCGTACAATCCGAATAGATGACCGCGGACGACGCCCGCACGTGGATCCTCACCGGCTCGCCCGAGAACTACGCGGCGACGGCCGCGCACGGCTTCTCGGTCATCGGCTGCAAGGAGCGGCGCCGCAACCAGGCGCTGCAGATGGCGCCCGGCGACCGGATCGTGCTGTACCTCACCCGCGTCATGCGCTTCGCTGCGGCAGTCCGCATCACCGGCGAGCTGTACGAGGATCGCACGAGGATCTGGCCGGGCAAGCCCGGTAAGGCGGACCTATACCCGTGGCGATTGGAGACCGAGCCCGAACTCGTGCTCGAGGAACACGACTGGGTCAGCGCCGAGTCGCTCAAGGACGGCCTCGAGCACATCCGCAAATGGCCGGCGGAGCATTGGAAGCTCGCCTTCCAAGGTCAGCTGCGCACGGTCTCCGATGCCGACGCCGCGCTGCTCATGGACCGCATGCAGGCGGCCGCCGGCGTCTCGGCGTGAGCAGCGCCGCGCAGCGCCTGCGCGACGCCGTCCAGGCGCTCGATCCCGATCAGCGATTCGCTGCCGCGGCGGCGCTGGGGCTGCTGTTCGCGATGTTCCTGCCTTGGTATGAGAAGTCGGTCGTCGTCATGGGCAGCACGACCTTCGCGCACGAGACGATCAACGCGTTCGGCGCGGTGTCGTTCGTCGAAGCCGCGATCTTCCTCGTCGCCGCGGGAGTGCTCACGCTTGTGCTCGCACGCGCCGACCGCAAGTCGTTCCATCTGCCCGGCGGCGACGGGGCGGTCATCTTCGGCGCCGGCCTGTGGGCGGCCGCGCTGATCTTCTATCGCGTCTTCGACCGCCCGAACGTCAGCGGCGACGCCGGTACCGTTGGCATTCAGTGGGGATTCTTCGTGGCGTTCGTCGCAGCCGGCGCGCTTGCCTACGCCGGCCGGCGCATCCAGGCGGCCCACCGGCCCGAGCCCGAGTCGCGCCCGCGCGATGCCCCTCCGTCGCCGTCGCCGTCGCCATCGCCCGCCGCGCCTGGCGAGGACGGGACCGAAGTCGTGACGTTGTCCAAGCGACCGACGCAAGTGGTCCGCCGCGAGCAACGGCGCAGCCGCGAAGTCACGCGTGACGACGCCAAGGAGTTGACGTTCGACGACCCACCCCGCGAGCCGCCGGTGCGCCCCGCAGAGATCCCACGGGCTCGCGAGGGCAACTGAAATTCGTGACTCGCTCGCGCGCGCCGGTGACCGCTCGGGCGCCCACGTGACCCGCTCGCCCGCGCCCGTCAGGTGGCCGCCGCGTGGCTCGTCATGGCGCGTACAGGCGGTGCGGTCACGGTCGACGACAACGAGATGGGAGAACAGTGTCTGACCGGCTGGGCGTAATCGTGGTCGGAGCGGGCCGCGCCGGTTCTCCGTGGGCGACGTTGCGCCCGAGGTCGTCGATGCTGCCGTGGCACACGGCCGAAATCCCTCTGCGCACGAGACCGCGCGCGTGACGGTCTCAAGCACCCAGATCACGGTCGGGGGCGTGCGCTGCCCTGTACTGCACGCGGGTCCGGCAGACGCCACCGAAGCGGTCGTCTTCGTTCACGGCAACCCCGGACCCGGTGATGACTGGATCAATCTGCTCGAACGCGTCGGTAGCGTTGCGCGCGCCATCGCTCCGGACATGCCCGGCTACGGTGGCGCCGACAAACCCCGTGATTTTGACTACACGATCGTTGGCTACGCCAATCACTTGGCGGGCCTCCTTGACCAGCTCGGTGTCAAGCGCGCTCACCTCGTGGCGCACGATTTCGGCGGACCTTGGGCCCTGGAGTGGGCGGTGCGCCATCCAGCTGCATTCGCGAGCGCGACGCTCATCAATACCGGCGTCTTGATTGACTACAAGTGGCATTCCTTCGCCAAGATCTGGCGTACGCCCATCGTCGGCGAGATCTTTCAAGCCACGACCACGCGAACGGGTTTCCGACTGCTCGTCGGCAGAGGCAACCCGCGGCTGTCCCGCGACGAGATAGACCGCATCTATGATCAGGCGCGCACGTGGGCTACCAAGCGCGCGGTCCTGAAGCTGTACCGCGCAACGCCCGCCACCTCGCTCGGCGCTCGATCAGAAGCGCTGCGCGCACTGGACCGCCCGGCGCTGGTGTTATGGGGAACGCACGACGCCTACCTCCCGGACGAGCAGGCCGAGCGCCAACGCCAAGCCTTCCCATCGGCCCGCGTCGAGGTATTGGACGGGCACGGACATTGGCTGTTTCTCGAGGATCCCGAACGCGTAGCCTCGCTCGTCATTCCGTTCCTCCGCGAGCAATTGGCTGCCTCGGGTGGGCAGCGCTGACCGCGACAGGTTCCCCTCAGCGCTCAGCAGCCTCCCGGCGCATGGCAGGGCCGCGGATCCTCGGCTCCGCCCTGGTAGGACACGTACGCACCGACGATCATCAGGGCCGTCGCAACGAAGAGGATCGCGATCCCGACGACGACGGTCTTCCGTGAGCCGGCGAGGTGACCGGCGATCCCGACGATCGCGCCGAACGCGATCAGTGCCGCTACCGGCGCCGCCGATGGATCAGAGACGCCGAGGATGAAAGCGGCCACGCGAGAGTTCCTATCATCCACACAACATGGCAGCCGCTCCCGAGTCCGTGCAAGCCGTCGCCGAGGGTTTGCGGGAGGTCGGATACCTGCCGGCGCAGGCGACCGCACTCGTCTCGTTTCTGGCCTGCAAGCTGGGCAAGCCGATCCTCGTCGAGGGTCCGGCGGGCGTCGGCAAGACCGAGCTCGCCAAGGCGCTGTCGAAGGTCCTCGCCCGCCGGCTCGTCAGGCTGCAGTGCTACGAGGGCCTCGACGAGGCCAAGGCCCTGTACGAATGGAACTACCGCAAGCAACTGCTGCGCATCCAGGCCGAAGGCCGGGGCACCGGCTGGGACGAGGTGCAGGACGACATCTTCGGCGAGGAGTTCCTGCTCTCCAGGCCGCTCATGGACGCAATCACGTCCGAGCAGCCGATCGTGCTGCTCATCGACGAGATCGACAAGACCGATCAGGAGTTCGAGGCGATGCTGCTCGAGCTGCTGTCGGACTTCCAGATCTCGATCCCGGAGCTGGGGCGCGTCGAGGCCCGGACGCACCCCGTCGTGCTGCTGACCTCCAACAACTCACGCGAGCTGACCGAGGCGCTCAAGCGTCGCTGCCTATATCTCTGGCTGGACTATCCACAGCTCGAGCACGAGCTCGCGATCGTCCGCCTGCACGTCCCTGAGCTGCAGGAGACCGTCACGCGCAAGCTCGTCGAGATCATCGGGATGGTGCGCGACCTCGACCTCAAGAAGCCGCCCTCGATCGCCGAGTCGATCGACTGGGCGCGCGCGCTGCTGCTGCTCGGGGCGCAGGACATCGACGCCACCGTCTTCCGCGAGACCCTGTCGGTGATCGTCAAGCACCGCACCGACCTCGACGTCGTGGCCGAGCGCGTCGGGGTGAAGCTCGATCCGGCGGCCGGCCTTGCGGCCCATTCGCGCACCTGAGGGCTCCGGTCCACCGGGCATGTCGGCCCGGCTGGTCGAGTTTTGCGAGCAGCTGCGCAGCGAGGGCGTCGGCAGCGGAACCGCCGAGCTGCTCGACGCGTTCGCGGTCCTCGCGCAGATCACCTGGACCGAGCCGCAGGACTTCCGGGAGGCGCTTGCCGCGACGCTCGCGAAGTCACAGGAGGACCGCCGCATCTTCGAGCTCGTCTTCGAGCGCTACTTCTTTCGCGCCGCAGAGGCCGCCGCGATCCGCGAGAGCGTGCGCGAGGGCAACCAGACAAGCGGGGACCTCGCGGAGCTCTGCGAACAGATCGACCTCGACGAGCTACGCCGCCGGATTGCCGCGGCCATGCGCGAGGGCGCGGAGGGCACGCTGCGCGACCTGGCACGGCTGGCGATCGCGGCGTTCGGCCGCCAGGGCCAGGGTTCGGGTGTCATCGGCGTGGACGTGCAGCGCATCCGGCGCGCGTTGGGCCTGCGCTCGGAGCCGCAGCGCGACCTGCCCGAGGACGATCCCCGCCGCGCCGGCATCCCGCGCGACGCGCTGCGGCGCTTCGAGGCGCTCCTGCGCCGCGAGCTCGAGCGCGGCCAGATCGAGCGCACCGAGAAGCTGCCGCCGTCGCGGCCGCTGAACGAGCTTGACCGGGCGCTTCCGTCCGGGCCGCTGCAGGATCTCGCGGCGGTACACCGCGTCGTCGCACAGCTCAAGCGGCGGCTGAAGACGCAGGGCCAGGAGCACCGCGGCCACAGCCGCCATGCTCACGTCGACGTGCGGCGCACGATGCGCGCCTCGCTGCAGACCGGCGGGGTACCGGCGCAGCTGCGCTTCAAGCCCGTGCGCCCGCGGCGACCGGAGATCTACGTGCTGTGCGATGTCTCGACGAGCGTCACGAGCGCTTCGGTGTTCTTTCTGTCCGTGCTGCACGCCCTGCATGACTCGTTTCGAAAGATGCGCTCCTTCGTCTTCATCGAGCGCATCAGCGAGGTGACCGACGTCTTCGGGCGCGAGCGCGACTTTCGCGCCGTTTCGGAGGCAATCGGCCGCGACGCAGGGGTTGCCGACGTAAGCGGCTACACCGACTACGGGCGCGTCTGGTCGGAGTTCCGCACGCTCGTCGAAGACGACCTGCATCCGCGCGCGACCGTCATCGTGCTCGGCGACGCCCGCACCAACGGCCGCGATCCGCGCGCGGACATCTTCGCCGAGGTCGCGGCTGTCGCCGGGCGCACATTCTGGCTGAACCCCGAGCCGCGACTGTATTGGAATTACGGCGACTCGGTCATCGCGACGTACGAGCGCCACTGCCAGGCCTTTGAGTGCTGGACGACCGGCCAGCTGGAGGATTTCGTCAAGGCGCTGGCGCGCCCGGTGCACACGGTCTGACCAGAAGCGCATGCACCGGCGCGCCGCCGGGCATGACAGCGCCCGCCATGGACCCTGCCCGTATCACGAGCTACCGCGACGGGCCGCTGCTCGTGCGCGGGCCGTTCGTGCTCGAAGATCAGGACGGCAACCCGATCGATGCCAAGCGCGCCGCCATCGCGCTGTGTCGCTGCGGCAAGTCGCGCACGCGCCCGTTCTGCGACGGCACCCACAAGCTCGTGCGCTTCCGCGCGCCGAGCGGGGTCGAGTCCGGGCGCGAGACCGGGTAGCGCTTACGCCTCCAGTGGCGCCGCCAGCGGCGTGCGCAGCGAGCTGGCCTCGTTCTCCCAGGCGCCGAGGATGTGACGTGCCAGGCGCGCGTCCAGCTCGACGAGCGTCGCCGCTCCCCAGAGGATGTCGCCGGTCAACTGCGGCTGCTGGCGGGCCAGGCCGCCGGCAAGATCGACTGCGGCGATCTGCTCGTGAATCGCATCGGCCTGCACGTGCTCGTCGAAGAACGCCGTCGCACGCTCTGCGCAGCCAAGCCGGCGCAGGCCCGTCGCGTAGCGGCGGTTGGGAATCGAGGACTCCATCTCGAACAGCGCCAGGTGTCCGACGATCGCGCCGCGCCAGCGGCGGTGCAGACCGAAGAGCGACATGAGGTTGACGGTCGCCAGCGTGACGCCGGGCAGGTGATCGATGTAGGCGCCGTAGCGGGCGTCGAGGCCAAGCTCGTCCATCGCGTCCGCGAACAGCTCGGCGTGGATGCACTCGGCGCGCCCGTTTCCGTACTCGTCTGCCTGGATCTGCACGAGCGCGGCCTTCGGCGGGCCGTGCAGGCGCGGCAGTGCCCACGAGTGCGGGTCAGCCTCCTTGAGCTGGTAGGCGGAGCGGTGCGCGACGAACTCCAGGACCTGCTCCCACGACGCACGGCGTTCGAGGAAGCGCGACAGCGACGGCCCGTCGTCGGATTCGGCCACGGCGCGTAGGGCGAGGTCCATCTCCTCTGGCTCGGGCGGCGGCATAGGCGGCGCGGGCACGGCGGCGTGCAGCGCGGTCTCGAAGCAGGCTTCGAGCGCGCGGCGCAGGGCCAGCAGGGTCGGCTCCCACTCCCACTCGTCGGGCACGCTGGGCAGGCCGCGGTAATGCAGCTCATAACAGAGATAGAGCGCGAGCTGCAAATCCTCGTCGGCGAGCGGGTCCGCCGGGGTGGCGACGGGCGGTGCGGCGACTGGGTGAACGGGGCGCGCAAGCGCGCCGAGCAGGAGCTCCGAGATCTCGCCACGCGATTCTGGGAGTGCAAGCACGACTGCGACGTACCCAGCGGCAGGCAGCCCGGAACGCCTGGGTAACGGCGCCGATTCGTCTTCATCAGCCGGATCCACGGCGCCTCGCGGAGTCTGGACTGCGTGAGCGTGCGCCCGCGCGACACGGCTCACCTGACGGGCTCTACCCGAACAGCAATTGATCGGCAAGCCACGCGACGAGGCCGCCGAGGCCATCGCTCTGGGCAACCTCGCGCTGATGTCCCGCCCCGCCGCGCCCGTCCACGAGCGCGCGCGCATCGTCCAGCTCGGCGGCGCAACCTAGTCGCTGCGCAGCCGGGGCGACTTCGTCCAGCAGCGCATGCAGGCGCTCGCGCACCGCAGTGCGCTCGCCGGTCAGCAGGTCGGCGAGCCGCGCGTCGAGCCCGTCGCGGGTCGCCCACCAGCGGTTCTCGGCGATCCGCCAGGTCGGCGCCACCGGCAGGCACGCGCCGGCGTCGAAGCGCTCCGCGAGCGTCGCGACCAGCGCGTGCACGAGCGCCGCGATGGCAGCCGTCTCGCTCACCGTCGTCTGCGTGTCGAGGACGCGCACCTCGATCGTGCCGTGAATCGGGTGCAGCCGCAGATCCCACCACCAGCGTCGCGGGTCGGGCAGGGCACCGGCGTTTGCGGCCCAGCTCAGCGCGGCGAGAAACGCGTCCCAGCTGCGCAGCGCCGGCGGAATGCCCTGGCGCGGCAGGGCCGTCACGATCGTCGGCCGCACCGAGGCGAGGCCGCTGTCGCGCCCGTCGTAAAACGGCGCGTTGGCGCCGAGCGCAGCGATCTCGGGCAGGTAGGAGCGCAGCGCGTCATGCACGGCGATCGCCCGCGCGGCACCGCTGACCGCGACGTGGACGTGCAGCCCGAACACGAGCTGACGCCGCGCGACGCTCGCGAACTCCTCGCTCAGCGCCTCGTATCGCAGGCCGTCGTTGAGCTCCCCAAGGGGGTCGGCGAACGGATGCATGCCCGCTCCCGCGACGAGCGTAGTGTCCTCAAGTGCCGCTTGCAGATCGCGCCGCGCGGCGCTCAGGGCGGCCGCCGCCCGGGAGACGGTCTGCACCGGCACGGTGACGCTCTCGATCTGGGCTGCGACCAGCTCGAGCTTGAAGCGCTTGTCCCCGCCCATCGCGGCTATCGTCTCGCTCGCGCACGGCGCGAGGTCCAGCGTGGCCGGATCGAGCAGCATGAGCTCCTCCTCGAGGCCGATCGTGCAGGGACGCTCGATGTCGAACGTCGCCCGCAGCCACGCCCGATCGAGCGGCAGCGCGGCGGGATCGTTGGTCGGCTCGCGGGGGATCATGAGGTTGCGCACGTCGTCGCACGGTACCCGCTGATGCGTGCGTCACTCACCGGCCTGCGGTGCCCGTCCGCGGCGCCTGCGGGCGACGCCTACCGGGTAGAGGAACCCTCGGAGATGCGATCAAAGGGAGTTTGCCCATGCCACCTGCCGGCGTGAAGAAGGGCACCAAGCGCGCCCGTCAGTACGAGCACATCAAGGACGGCCTGCGAGATCAGGGTCGTTCCGAGGACGAGGCGGAGGAGATCGCGGCCAGGACGGTCAACAAGGAGCGCGCGCGGGCCGGCGAGTCTCGCACGCGCTCACGCACGTCGGTCGAGGACATCTCCTCCGGCCGCCGCGGCGGGCTTCGCTCCGGCACGGACCGCGAGAAGGGGCCTACGCGCGACCAGCTCTACAACGAGGCCCGCCAGCTCGGCATCGACGGACGCTCGAAGATGAACAAGGACGAGCTCAAGCGCGCCGTCGCCCGCAAGAAGAAATAAGCGCAGCCAGGCCATGCGCTCGAGAACCAGCCGCCTGACGGGAGGGCGGCGGAGACAGCGGCCTGGACAGGGTGTAAGGCAGAACGCCTGCTACGTCCTCATAGCCGTACGTATCGACCCTGGAGCAACCTGCCTCCTCGCAGCTCGATCCAAACGTACCGCGAATCGGATCCAGCAGTCAACGATCGCTCCTACGCACGAACCGGGCGGACGCCTGGTTTCGGGGCTGAATTTGGCTCTGCTACGGTGGATCGGCTGATAACCAGGGGGGCTGGCGGCAGGCCGGCTGAGATAGCGCCCACCGTGCGACGCTGACCCTTCGAACCTGTGGGGTAATGCCCGCGGAGGGAGCGATGCTGACGCGGATACGGGCGCCCGAGACGGCGCCGCCGGTGAAGGTGACCGGAAGCGGCGCTGTGAGCCTTGACGGCGTCAGCAAGACGTTCGCGCCCGCGCGCCGCGGTGGGCTCGCCGTCACCGCGCTGGACGGGCTCAGCCTCCACGTCGCGAGCGGCGAGATAGTCGCCGTCGTCGGACCTTCCGGCTGCGGCAAGACGACGCTGCTCGAGCTCGTCTGCGGGCTCATCGAGCCCGATGCCGGCAGCGTCGACTCCGTCCCGGCGGCGCTCATGGCCCAGCGCGACCTGCTGCTGCCCTGGGCGAGTGCCGTCGACAACGCGGCCGTCGCGCTGCGCGTCGCCGGACTCACTCGCGACGAGGCGCGCGAGCGCGCCGCGGCGCTCCTGCGCGACTTCGGCCTCGCCGGGTTCGAGCGGGCGCGGCCGCACCAGCTGTCGGGTGGCATGCGCCAGCGCGTGGCCTTCGCGCGGAGCCTGCTCGCCGGCCGGCCGCTGCTCTGCCTCGACGAGCCGTTCGGAGCGCTTGATGCGATCACGCGGATGGAGATGCAGGGCTGGCTTGCCGCGGCCCTCACGCTGGATCCGCGCACGGTCGTGCTCGTCACGCACGACGTCGAGGAGGCGCTGGTGCTCGCCGACCGCGTGCTCGTCCTCTCGGCTCGGCCCGGCCGCGTCGTCGCGACGCTGACGGTCACCCTGCCGCGCCCGCGCCGGCGCACAGACCCTGAGATCGTCGCGCTGCGCGCACGAGCCCTGGAGGCGCTCGGGCCATGATCGCCGTGCTGCTCGTGCTCGTGCTCGTCGGCGGCTGGGAGGCGTACGTGCAGATCAGCGGGATCGACGAGTTCCTGCTGCCCGCTCCGAGCCAGGTCGCGGCCGCGCTCTACGACGACCGCGGCCTGCTGTGGAGCAACTTCGCCGTGACCGCGAGCGAGATCGGGCTCGGCATCGCGTTGGCGCTCGCGGTCGGACTTGGATCCGCCGTCGTGCTGCACTTCTCCCCCAGGCTGCGCCGAACGCTGTACCCGCTGCTCGTCGGCTCGCAGACGCTGCCGATCCCGATCGTCGCGCCGCTGCTCGTCGTCTGGTTTGGCTTCGGCCTCGCGCCGAAGCTCGCGATCATCGCGCTCGTCTGCTTCTTTCCGATCGTCGTGCCGACCATGGACGCGCTCGAGCGGGTGGACGCCGACCAGCGCAAGCTCATGCGGACCTTCGGCGCATCGCGCTGGCAGACGTTCCGAATCGTCGAGGCTCCGTTCGCGCTGCCGGGCCTGTTCACCGGCGCGAAGCTCAGCGTCGCGGTCGCGACGATCGCCGCCGTCCTGGCCGAGTGGTCGGGGTCCGAGGACGGGCTCGGTCACCTCTTCCAGCAGGCGCTGCCGAACCTCGAGACCGCGCGCGCGTACGCTGCCGTCCTGATCCTGGCTGCCTTCGCCGTCGCGCTCTTCGGCCTGCTGGCGCTCGCTGAGCGGCGCCTGTTGCCGTGGGCGCGCCCCGTGCCCGCGTCCCGACTGCTGAGAGGAACCCCACTGCGATGACCCGCCGAGTCCTGTCGGCCCTGCTCACGGTGATGCTCGCCTGCGGCCTCGTCGCGTGCGGTGAGAAGGACGAGCCGGGCTCCGGCGCCGCCACCGGGCCGAACGAGCGCCTCAACCTGCTGCTGGATTACCTTCCCAACGCCGACCACGCGGGCATCTACGCAGCGATCGGCAGCGGCGAGTTCAAGACCGCGGCGCTCGACGTGCGCGTGCGAACGCCGTCGGATCCATCGCTGCCGCTCAAGCTGCTGGCAGCGGGCAAGGCAGACCTCGCGATCTCCTACGAGCCCGAGTTGCTGCTCGCCCGAGCCAAGGGAGCGAAGCTCGTCTCGATCGGCGCGCTGGTGCAAAAGCCGCTGACCTCGATCGTCTCGCTCGGCCACAAGGCGATCAAGCAGCCGTCCGAGCTGGCCGGCAAGACGGTCGGCACCGCCGGGATCCCCTACCAGGACGCGTACCTCAAGACGATCCTCGCGGGCGCCGGCGTCGATGCCGGCAAGGTCAAGGCGATCAACGTCGGCTTCACTCTCGTGCCGACGCTCCTCTCCAAGCGCGTCGATGCGGTTTTGGGCATGTTCTGGAACGTCGAGGGCGTGCAGCTCGCCCGCCAGCACCGCAAGCCCGAGATCCTGCGCGTGGACTCCCTCGGCGTGCCGACCTACAACGAGCTCATCATCGTCGCTCGCGAGCAGGACGTGCGCTCGCGCGGACAAGTGCTGCGGCGCTTCATGCGCGCTCTCGGACGGGGTCACGCGATCCTGCGGGGCAACATCGGTGCTGGTGTGAATCCGCTCGTCAAGGCCGCGCCGGATCTCGACCCCGCCGTCCAGCGCGCGCAGGTCGAGGCGACGCTGCCGGTCTTCTTTCCGTTGGGGGGCAAGCGACCGTTCGGCTTCCAGGACCCGAACGAGTGGAGGCGCTACGCGCAGTGGATGGCCGACAGGCAGCTGATCCCGAGCGCGAACGTCGCCCAGCGCGCGTTCACCAACGAGTTCCTGCCGGGCGAGGGCGTCTGACGCCGCGGACCCTCTCGCTTCGCGAGGCACGGCGCCTGGCCCTCCACGCTCAGGGGCTCGCCGACGCGCCACCGGCCGGCGGCCGCGGGCCCGAGGCGGTGGCAGCGGTCGTCAAGCGGATCGGATGCCTGCAGCTCGATCCCGTCAGCGCCGTGGCGCGCAGTCCGCTGCTCGTGCTCTTCGCTCGCCTGGGTCCGGTGCGCGACGAGGCGCTGGAGCGCGCGGCGTACGTGCAGCGCGCCCTGTTTGACGCCTGGGCGCACGAGGCGTCGCTCGTCGCGACCGCGGACCTGGCGCTGCACCGCTGGGCGACGCGCACGGTGCTCGACGGACACGACGCGCGAGCCGTCAGAGCGCGGGAGTTCCTGACGGCCAACGCGGCGTTTTGCGACGAGCTCGTCGCCGAGCTTCGGGAGCGCGGTCCGCTGCGCGCGCGCGATCTCGAGGACCGCTCGGCGGAGCCGTGGCGCCACGGCTGGTGGACCGACGAGGTCTCGGGGCGCCAGACGATCGCGCGGCTGCTGCACATGCTCTGGCTCAGCGGGCGGATCGGGGTTTCGCGGCGCATGGGAATGGAGCGCGTGTGGGACGTCTTCGAGCGCTGCGTGCCCGAGCACGCGCTGGCGGCCGCGCAACCACTCGCCGGCGACGACGACGCCGAGCGCGACGCCGTGCTGCGCGCGGTTCGGATGCTCGGCGTCGCGCGCCCGGCGCACGTGCGGGCGCATTTCCTGCGGCGGCGCTACCGACAGCTGCCCTCGACGCTCGCGGCGCTCGTCGCCGGTGGACGCCTCGAGGAGGTGCGGCTGCGCGGCCTGCGCGACGGCGTCTGGTACGCGGCGACAGAGGACCTCGAGCGGCTGTCCGAGCTGGCGCCCGCCGCTCGCACCACCGTGCTGTCGCCCTTCGACAACCTGCTCTGCGATCGCGCCCGCACGGCGGAGCTGTTCGGCTTTGACCATCGCCTGGAGATCTACGTCCCGCCGGCGAAGCGCCGCTGGGGCTATTACGTCCTGCCGATCCTGCACCGCGATCGCTTGGTGGCTCGCGCCGACGCGGCACTGGATCGCGACGCCGGGCTGCTGCGCGTCCACGCGCTGTACCGCGAGCTGCAGGTGCGCCGCACGCCCGCGCTGGACCGCGCGGTCGCGGGTGCGCTGCAGCGGCTGGCGGGATGGCGGGGCGCACGCGGGGTGGCCGTCGCGCGGGAAGCCTGAGCTTGAGCGCATCGACTTTTCTGTGCCCGTTCTGCAGGCAGTTCGAGGAGCGGTCGGGCTCGCTGCTCGACCGCTACGGCAAGGACCACATCATCACGCTCGTCTACCACCCGCTCGGGCACCTGGACCGGCTGTCTTCATCCCACGGCTACTCGTCGCGCGCGGCGGGCGCGTGATGCCGACCGAGCGGCGCGCCGATGGCGCCGGGGCAGGGCCGCGCAGCGCATGCGCCGCGGCCAGGCCCCGCCACTCCCCGAAGCGCTCGAACAGCGCCCGCACCTCGGCCTCCTCGGCTCGCGCGGCGGGATTGCCGCCCGAGCACCAGCTTCCAAGCAGCTTGAGGTAGCCCAGGTCGCCCGCCGGAAGGACGTCGTAGCGACCCTGACCGCGCTGGGCGAGCATCTCGACGGTCCAGCGTCCGACCGTCGGGATCGCCAGCAGCAGCCGCCACGCGGCCGCGTGATCGGGTCCTTCGAGGTCGATCCGTCCGCGCGCGACATCGCGTGCGACGCGCACAAGCGCCACGGCGCGGCGGCCGGCGAGATCGAACGCCTCCAGGCGCGCGGGCGCGCACGCCGCGAGAGCGGCGGCGCTCGGCACGTCGCGCAGTCCCGTCTCGGGGCATCGGGGGCCAAACGCACGCACGATCCGGGCCTCGATCGCAGCTGCGCGTCCGGACTCGATGAGCTGCTCGCAGACCGCCCACGCGAGTGCCTCGAACGCTATCGGCCGGCGCCCGATTCGCAGCCAGGGCCTGCGTCGCAGCGACGGGCCGATCAGCGGGTCCTCGCGGTAGCGCTCCCAGAACGGCCGCAGATCGTCGTCGATCGCGAGCGCGAAGCGCATCCGCGCGATCGCCGCCTGCGCGACCTCGCCGTCGTGCGCCCAGGCGCCGAACAGCACGCGCCGCTCGGCGGTCTGCGCGACGCGGACGACGGCGCGACCGCCGTGGAGGTGCAGCAGACGCTCGATGACGCCGCCGCGGCAGCGCAGCACGCCGTCGCGTCCACCCACGCGCGGCAGCCGGAAGGACCAGCGCGGGATGACCTCGACGCGAACCTCGACCACGATTGCGGCCAACATACGCGGGGCGCAAGACGGCTGCGCCTGGCGATCGCGGACGTTGCGGCGTAACCCTGTCGACTAGCGCTCTACTTGCGCTCCCCAAGCACATGCACGTCCACCAGGAACGAACGGCTCGCGAGGACCGGCGCCAGCACGCGCCCACGCCGTCGTTCCAGCCGCCGCAGCCGGCGCCGCCGTACCAGCGTCGCCGCCGCCGCGCCGGCGACGACGCTCACGCCGACCACCGCCACCGTCTGCACCGCCGCCGCCGGGGCCAGCGCGCCCGCTGCGCGCGGGCGCTCGAGGGCGCGCGGCCCCTTGGCGAGCACAGGTACCCCGTCGAGGACCTCGGGCGCATGCCGGTCCTGATCGAACACGCCGGCAGGCTCTTCGCTCACAGCGTCCCCTCCTGAGTCACGAGCACGATCCTTCCCTTGATTGCGCCCGGCGACACGGCCGGACAGGACCGGGATCATCGCCGTGCCGCAGTCGTCGTCGATCGCACCGCGCTGCATATTGACCAGACCGTCAGACGTTGCGCTCCCGTTGCTTACGAGCAGCTCGACTCGTAGACGCGATAGCGCTTGGCGATCCGTCCGCCCATGGCCTCCATGCCGCGGTTCATCGCGCGGTTCGTCTCGAGGATCCAGCCCATCTCGCCCCATTTCTGCGGGGTCCTGCTCGCCGTCTCGAAGTGCTCGACGTAGAACATCGCCGCGGTCCCGGTGTGCTGGTACTCGGGCTTGACGCCGAGGAACCCGACGCGGACACGGGTGACGATCTTGCCCTTGCGCAGCCAGCGCCACCAGCCGAGCGGCAGCAGGCGCCCGTTCATGAGCTTGAGCACCTGGTTGACGTCTGGGACCGTGATCGCAACGCCGACGGTCTTGCCGTCCTTCTCGGCGACCATGAACCAGTTCCTGTCGAAGACGAGCTGCAGCTCCTCACCGTAGTGCTTGAGGTCCTCGTCGTCGTAGGGGACGAAGCCCCAGTTGTCCTTCCAGGCCGCGTTGTAGACCTCGCCGAAGACCTTGATGTCCTTGGACAGGCCGCGCCGGCGCATGCGCCGCAGCTCGATCCCGTGCTTGGTCTGAGCCTGCTGGGCGAGCTCGAAGATGATGGGCAGGATCTTCTCTCGGTCGGAGATGTCGAGCTCCCACATGTAGAGGTCGACCGCCTTTTCCAGGCCCGCGCCCTCGCATAGGCGCTGGTAGTACGGCGGGTGCCAGGGCTGCTTGATCATCGGCTCGCGCTCGAAGCCCTCGACGAGGACCCCGCATTCGTCGTTCATCGTGTAGTCCATCGGGCCGATCATCCGCGTGCGCCCGCGCTCGGCCAGCCAGCCGCGCGCGGCGCTCAGCAGCGCGGCCGCGACCTCCGGATCGTCCTCGAGCTCGAGGAAGCCGAACATCCCGGTACCCGGGCCATGCTGGGCGTCGTAGTTGGCGTCGCACTGGGCACTGACGCGGCCGACGACGCGATCGCCGCGGCGGGCGAGGAACTCCTGCGCCCCGGCGTGCTTGAAGTACGCGTTCATCCGCCTGCTGTGAAATAGGCGCCGTTCCATGCGCAGCGGGGGCACCCACCACGGCGAGGTAGAGTGCAGCCGGAACGGGAGCTCGATGAACTCCCGCCAATCTCGCCGCGACGTCACGGGCTTTATTTCGACGGACACGGCGCGCACGCTACATGTCCTCCTTGACACACGATGTCTTCGCAAAGGTCCGCGGCCATGAGCGCTCCGAGCAGTTGCGCGCCGCCCGTGAGGCCGACCTGCTGCCCTACTTCCGCACGCTGGAGGGCCCCGCGGGCCCGGTCGTCGAGATGGAGGGCGCCGAGCGGATCATGCTCGGCTCCAACAACTACCTCGGACTGACCGGCGACGAGCGCGTCATCCAAGGCGCGCAGGCGGCGCTGCACACGTACGGAACGGGCCTGACCGGATCGCGCCTGCTCAACGGCACGATCGCGCTGCACCTCGAGCTCGAGCAGGAGATCGCCGAGTGGATGGGGACCGAGGAGGCGATCGTCACGGCGACCGGCCACCAGGCCAACCTCTCGGCGCTCGGCACGCTGCTCGGACCCGGCGACACGGTCATCGCCGACTCCGGCGACCACGCCTCGATCCTCGACGGCTGCCTGCTCAGCCGCGCGAAGCTGCGCGTCTTCAGGCACAACCGCATGGACAAGCTCGAGCGCACGCTGCACAAGGCGCGCAACGACGAGGGCGGGATCCTCGTCGTCGTCGACGGCGTCTTCTCGATGGAGGGCGACGTTGCGCCGCTCGGCGAGATCAGCGAGCTGTGCGGGCGCTACGGCGCGCGGCTGATGGTCGACGAGGCTCACGCCGCCGGCGTCCTGGGTGCGCGCGGCGCCGGCAGCGCCGAGCTGCTCGGCGTCGAGGATCGCGTCGACCTGCGGATGGGGACGTTCTCCAAGAGCCTCGCGAGCTGCGGCGGCTTCCTGGCCGGCAGCCACGAGGTCATCGACTACCTGCGCGTGCAGAGCCGCGCGTTCCTGTTTACCGCCGCGGGCGTGCCGGCCGCCGTCGGCGCCGCGCTCGCGGCGCTGCGGATCGTGCGCTCCGACGAGGGCCCGCCGCTGCTGCAGCGCGTGCTCGACAACGCGGCCTACCTGCACGCCGGCCTGAAGGAGCGCGGCTTCAAGGTCGTCGAGCACGACGGCGATCACATGACGCCGATCGTCCCCGTGATCGTCGGCGACGACTGGAAGGCCGTCCTGCTGTGGCGCGCGCTGTACGACGCCGGCGTCTTCGTCAACGTCGCGATCCATCCGGCCGTCCCGCCGGGCGGAGCGCTGCTGCGCACGAGCGTCATGGCGACGCACGATCGCGCGACGCTCGACCGCGCGCTGGACGCGTTCTCGATGGTCAAGGTGGCCTTCGAGGCCGAGCACGGTCCGCTGCCCGCTTGATCGAACCGGGCCGTTCGCTTGTCCATTCCTTCACAAGCAGTTCCCACAAGAAAAACACCGCTGAGAGCATGGCTTTGCGTTTGAGCGCGTTGACTGTGCCGGTGCGCCTTTACTACGGTCGCCGGGCGTCAGAGAGGCGTGACGGGAAGCAACGGAACCCGTAGGCCAAGGGGAGTGTCTCGGAGGTGCGCGTTCGGCTGCCCTGAGTGATCCCGTCGCGCAGGCGCCAAGCACACCAGACAATCATCGAAAGCTGCCCGTGCACGGCTGGGCAGCCTGGGAGGACCTATGTCCGACGCGACAGCGACGATCGTCCCTGCGCCGCAGCATATGCAGGCCCTTCGGCGGGCCAACGAGGTCAGGTTGGCTCGCGCTGCACTCAAGCGCAAGGTGGCCGAAGGGGCTGTACCAGTCAGCGACGTCATCCTGATCTGTCCATGGGAGGCCGCGAGCATGACGGTCGCGGAGCTCCTCGTCAGCCAGCGCCATTGGGGCGCAACGCGCTGCAGCAAGTTCCTTGCCGATATCGGAGTGCCGGAGACGAAGACCGTCGGCTCGATGACCGCGCGCCAGCGTGACGTGCTGGCGACGATGATCTGATCCAGGGCTGAGCCTGCACGCGCGGGCACGGATGCCCGGCGCGTCGGCAGGCCATCAACGGCCCGGCGAATCACGCGGCGACCTTGGCGGCCGGCGGCGTACACCCCCGCGTCGAGGCGCGGCGCTCGGCGAGCAGCAGCACCGCCGGCAATACGACGAGCACGCCGAGCAGCGAGACCGTCAGGTCGACGACCGTGACAAACCCGAAGTCGCGCAGCATCCGGATGTCTGACACGACGAGCACGGCGAAGCCAGCGATCGCGGTCGTTCCCGAGGCCATCACGGCTGCGCCGGTCGACCGGTAGGTGCGCGCGAGCGCCTCGTGCGGGTCGTGGCCGAGCCGCCGCTCCTGGCGATAGCGCTCGCAGAGCAGCACGCTGAACTCCGTCGAGATCGCGATGACCAGCGCGCCGAGCGTCACCGACATCGGGTTCAGCGGCACGCGCAGGGCGAAGAGGACGAACGCCGACCATCCGGTCGCCAGCGCGATCGGCACGAGCGGCAGCAGCGCGCGCGCGATCCCCCGCAGCGCGACGAGCAGCACGATCGCGACCGCGAGCAGGCCGGCGAGCAGCGTCAGCACGCGTCGCCCGTTCGAGGCGACCTCGGCGTTCGCGTCGGCCGCCAGCACGGGCAGCCCCGCGAGCGCCGCCCGAACTCTCCGAGGGCGGCCGCGGTGCAGGCGCGCGCGCAGATCGTCGATGACCCGTTTCTGGCGCTCGAGCGACATCAACCGCAGGCCGAAGGCGAGCGTGGCGGTGTTGCGGTCGGCCGTGATCACCGACTGCGAGAAGTAGGGCGGGATCGCATCCAGCAGCGCCTCGATGCCGGCGGCGTGCTTGCGCGAGCTCTGCGTCGTGAAGAGGTCGGGCAGCGAGAAGGCGGGGCAGATGTCCGCCTCGCCACAGCCACGCTTGGGCGAGTAGCCGTGGTGCTTGAGCACTGCGGACTGGAAGTCGATCATCCACGCGAGCACCCGCGGGCGCGTGAGGTCGGAGCCCTCGATGACGACGTCGACCTCGCCGCTGACGCCGCTGGAGCGTTGCAGCATGTCGAGGTCGCGCAGCGCGGGGAGATCCTGCGGGACGAGCTTCTGGATGTCGGACTCGACGTGCGTCTGCGTGTCAAGGCCCCAGCCGACGGCGGCGAGGGCGAGCCCAATTGCGAGGATCCGGGCTGGATGGCGGGTGGCGAGCGCCAGGGCAGCGCGGCCGGCGCGCAGCGCGCGCCCGCGGGCCGCGCGCGCGGGGCCTTTGACGGTGCGCAGCGTGACATGCTCAGCGACCCAGCCCAGCGCGGCGGGTGGCGCGGCCCGCTCGCCCAGCACGAGCGCCGCGGTGCCCGCCGTCAGCGCGCAGACGAAGGCGATCGCGGTCCCC
>DASVPU010000051.1:0-5397 GCA_036389475.1 Solirubrobacteraceae bacterium | reverse complement strand
ACGCCGACGGCGAGGGCGCCGATCGCCGCCCGCCGCCAGCGCTCGCGCGCCGGCCCGGGCGCGAGCGTCGTGAAGCCGAGCACGGCGTAGCCGGCGAGCAGGCACAGCGCGACCGCCGGCACGGTGAGGTAGCGCGGCAGGATCGACAGCCCCGCGACTGCGGTGCCGGCGAAGGTCAGCGCGCCTGCGCCCAGCAGCGCAAGCGGGACCGCGATCCGCTCCCAACCGAAGCGGCGCACGGCGAGCACGAGTCCGACGACGCCCGCGAGCGCAACCGGCGGGCGGGCGACGTCGGCGAGGAACGTCACGAACGAGGACGGCGCGCGGCTCAGGCCGCGCTCGCGGCCCAGCGCCTGCGCGAGGCTGCTCGTCGCGTGCAGGCTGAAGAGCGGGTCGCCGGTGACCGCGAGGTCGACGAGCGCCCAGATGAGCGGCGCGCTGAGCGCCAGCACGAGCAGCGCCCCCCGCTGCAGAGCCCCGGCCTCGCGCCGGGACCAGAGCCAATACAGCCCCCCGAGCACCCACGCCTCCGGACGCAGCAGCCCGGCGAGCGCGAGGAGTGCCATCGGTGCGATGCCCCGCCGCGGGCGCCCGACCTCAAGGGCGGCGGCCCACGCCACGAGGGCGAGAAACGGCACGTCGACGAACGCGCGCACGGCGTAGAGCAGGAACGCGAAGCTCGAGCCGACGAAGAGCGCACCGGCCGCAGCGGGCCATTCGCCGAACAGCGCGCGCCCGAGCGCGAACGAGGCAGCGGTGAGCGCGACGAGGCTGAGGATCGTGACGAGCACGAGCAGCCGGTCGGCGTGCTCCCCGGCGAGCGCCAGCACTGCACCGAGCGCGAGATACAGCGGGTGCTGCGTCGGCGCCGCGAACGTCTCGAAGCCGGGCGGAGCTCCGTGCAGCAGCTGGCGCCCCCAGACGAGGTGGTGGTAGGCGTCGTAGTCGGGGTAGGTCGGGATCAGCGCCCAGGCTGCGATCGCGATCAGCGCCATCGCGAACAGCGCTCCCCACGCGCGGGCGCCCGTCACGGCGCGGGGGCGGCGGGCGCTGCGACCGCGGCGCCGAGGGGCGGCTGGGCCTCCTGCGCTGCGCGCTCGCGCTCGGGCGCCCGCAGCGACACGCCGACAGCGAGCAGGGCCCAGACGAGCGGATCCTCCAAGAACGCGGCGTACAGCAGCGTGTGTACCACGAGCGCCACGAACGCCGCTGCGATTGCGGCCCGAGCGACCGACGACCGCGCCCCGCGTAGCAAGCCCGCGATCGCGACGGCGACGAATGCGAGGTAGAGCGCCAGCCCGCCCGCGCCCTGCTCCGCCGCGACGGTGATCGGGATCGTGTGCGACGCCGCCGCGGCGCGCGGCCCGGATGCTTTCCTGCGGCGCCGATATTCGCTCTTGAACGACCCCGCTCCCCACCCCTGCAACGGTCGCTCCGCGAAGAGCTCGACGCCCCCCCGCACGAGCGTCGAGCGCCCGCTCGTGGCAGCGTCGGCGGACCGGTTCAGCCCGACCGCGCCCGGCGCCACGAGCACGACGGCCGCAGCGACGACCACGAACACCAGCACGATCGCCGCCGCCTTCTTCGCCCCCCAGCGCAGCCCGCCGAGCACGACCAGGCCCGCGAGCAGCGCGGTGAACGACGACTGCGACAATGTCAGCACGAGCCCGGCCCACAGCAGGGCCAGTGCGAGCGCGCTGCCGGCTACCAACAGCGCCCGCCGGCTCCACAGCAGCACCGCAACGAGCCCGAGCATCACGACGACGAGGAAGCGCCCGTAGATGTTCGGATCGAAGAACAGGGAGTTGACGCGGAAGTAGGACTCGAACTGGTTTGAGCTGATGACCTTCGGATTGAGCAGCAGCTCGCGCTTGGCGTACTCGACGAACCCGATCGCGACGAACGCGACCGCGAGCACGAGCAGCACCGCGAGGCAGCGCCCCGCGAGTTGCGGCGTCCACTTGATTCGCCGCAGCAGCGCGTAGAGCAGCGTGAAGGGGACGTAGAAGAAGATGACCTGCGACAGCGCGTTGTCGAAATCGGACGAGTAGGCGGCCTGCAGCGCGTAGAGCACGATGGCCGCGGCCAGCAGCCAGTCCAGCAGTCCGCGCTCGCGCTCGTCGGGCTCGCGCCGCCCGGCGGCGCCCAGCCGCGGCGCCGCGTATGCGAGCACCCCGGCCGCAATGACGAGGTACAGCGGCACGAGCAGGTTGGCAGTGTCGCCGCCGGACTCGATCGGCACCCGGAACGGCAGCGCGGCAGCTGCCGCAAGTGCGAGCAGCTCGGGGCGCCGGTGGATCGCCAACGCGCCGAGCGCGAGCACCACGAGCGCGCCGCCGCCCGCCAGGAGCAGCACGACCGGCCGGTTGCGCAGCGGCTCGAACTGCGGCGTCGACCAGATGTTCGCGACGAGCAGCACCGGCGTCAGCACGAGTGCGCCCAGCATCGACCACGCCCGCATCCGCGGCGAGCCGGCGAGCAGGACCGCCGCTGCCAGCAGCGCGGCAGCGACCACTCCCGCCGTCTGAGCGACATCTCCGAGCGTCGAGACGGCGCCGATCATCGGCGCCTCAACAGCTGCCATGACCGCTCCAGGAGCGCCACCAGCTCGGTGCTGCCGCGCAGGCCGGCGGAGAAGCCCGGCATGCCGGGGCGGATCACGAGGCCGTCGCCGAACCGCGACGCGACGATGACCTGCCGGGTGCCGTCCTGCGCCGCCGCCGCGGCGGCGATCGCGGGCGCGCCGCCGCGAACGTCGATCGTCTCCTCGACCGACGGGACGTTCGGAAACTGACCTTCCGTACCGGCGAACAGGTCGATGTCGTCGACGACGTTGACGAGCGTCAGAGGCCCGCGGGCGATCGGCCGCAGCCGCGCGCCGAAGAGGTCGCGCTGCGTCGGCAGCGTCGGGTCGATCGCTCGCTCGCCCGTCGTGAGCGTCACGGTACGGCGCAGCGAGTCCGTGCCGACCGACAGCAGGCGTCCACCGTCGCGGACGTAGCGGCGCAGCGCGCGCGCGGCGCCGGCGTCCAACCAGCGCGTGTCGCCGGCGAGGATCACGCCGCGGTACTCGGTGAGCTTGCGGCCCTCGCCGAGGGCGAGCGCGACGTCGGTCGTCAGGTCGTAGCGGTGACCCTCGCGGTCGAGCTGGCCGAGCAGCAGCGCCTCGTGGCGGCGGAGCTGGCCGGGCAGGCCGTCTTTGACGTAGTTGCGCGCGACCCGCACCGGCAACCCGGCGCTGAGCGTGTTCGGGCGCCCGTCGCCGTCGTCGTCGTAGGGGTTGAGCCCCTGCCACGTCGTCACCGGCAGCACCACGAGGACGTCGCGCTCCTGCTGGGACTGCACGACGACCGGCGCCGCGGCCTTGCGCGAGCGCGTGCGGACCTCGAAGACGAACAATCCGGACTTGCCGCCGGGCGCCGGGAAGCGCACTACGCGCGAGCGCGTACCGTGCCCGCGCTTGCGCACCTCGCCTTCGCCGACCCGGCGCACGCTCCAGTTGAAGTTCTTGTCGAGTGAGTCGACGGCGACCGCCGCCTGCTCGCCGGCCTTCACCGGCCGCGTCGAGCCCTGTGCGGTCAGGTAGCGGACGGTGATCCCGCCGCGGCCCGGCAGCGGCTCGCGATATGCAAAGCGCGGCGGGATCGGCGTCGACGAGCCGATGTTGCCGGCCTGGTCACGTGCGCGGATGATGACGAGGTACGTACCCGCGGCGACGCGACGCCCGCGCACCGTGCCGTCCCAGATCCATTGCGTCTGAGCGTCGTCGAGCTCGATCGGCGAGTCGAACACCGGCCGCACGGGCCGCACGTCGGTGCGGAAGACGAGGACCTCCTTGCGCCGAGCGCCAGCCGCCTGGAACGTGACGCGCGCCGGCGCGCCGTCGGGCCGCGGCAGCAACTCGGGGCGCGGCGCATTGTGCTTCTGCGGGCCGATCGAGGTGACGAGCAGGTGCGGCGGCGTCGTGTCCTTGCGGATGTTGCGCGGGAGCGTCACCGCGCGCCCCTCGCGGCGCAGGTTCACGCGGATGCGGTAGACGCCGTCGGGCACGATCCGTCCGCGACCGTCACGGCCGTTCCAGGGAATGCTCATGCGCTCGCCCTTCGCCAGCGGGCGGTTGTCGACGAGCCGGCGCACGACGTCGTCGTCACGATCGACGACGGTCGCCGTGATGTCGTCGGCGCGCTTGAGGATGAACGAGACGCGCGTGCGATCAAAGCGCCCGTCGTGGTTTGGCGAGAAGAACTCGCGCACCTTGAGGTCCTGCACGCGCGGCGGCGTGCTCTTGAGCTTCTGTGCGACGAAGAACGCCGCGAACGTCGCAGCTACGAGCACCGCGAAGGCGATCCGGGCCGGGAAGGTCACGGCGTGCCGGCGGAGGAAACGGCAAGGCGAAAGAGCGAGCAGTTGCCGACCCCGCCGATGCTCCCCCCGAGACCTCGCACCGCGCGGATCACGCCTCCGTGGCAGACGACGACCGCCGGCAGCGGCCCGGCGCGCACGTCGTCCAGCGCGGCGGCGACACGAGCGGCCTGCTCGGCGACCGACTCGCCGTTGGGGAAGCGAAACGCTTGGTCGGCGGCTCGCCAGGCATCGAAGGCGCCGGGCTGCGCGGCGATGATCTCCGCGTACAGCCGCCCGGACCAGTCGCCGGAGTCGGCCTCCATCAGGCGTTTGTCGAAGATGGGTTCAAGGCTCAGGACGGCGCCGAGGATCTCGGCTGTCTCGCGGGCTCGTACGAGCGGGCTGGAGTACAGCGCGCGCAGCCCTTCGCCCGCGAGTATGCGCGCGAGCGCGCGCGCCTGCTCGCGGCCGCGCTCGTTCAGCGGCGTGTCGAGCTGGCCCTGAAAGCGATCGGCCGCGTTGTCGTCGGTCTCGCCGTGGCGCACGAGCAGAACCTCTTTCGAGCCGGCCATGCAGAGCCCTGGTTTAGGCGCTAGCCGATCTGGTTGGTGCCGACGGTGACGACCACGTCCGCGTCGGCCGCAGCGGAGGTGTTGGCGTCGATCGCCTGCACCGAGCTGCGGTCGACCTTGATCAGCTCCGCGACGGTCTGCGCGGCGCGCTCGTTGCCGGGACTGTAGGAGACGATCGTCTGCGGCACCTGCTGGTCGGTGTTGTTGCCGACCGTGCCGATCGTGAAGCCGCTCTCCCCGAGCTTGTCGGCGACGCCGCGCGCCAGGCCCGTCTGCCGTGTTCCGTTGAGCACCGCGATCTTGATCGCCTTGCGATCGACGCGCGCGGGCGAACCGTTGGGCGAGGTAGCCGGGAACGGGCCTGCGCTCGTGTCCGATGAGCTCGCGGGCGCCGGCGTGGACGTACCGAAGTCGTTGGGCATGGGCTTGGGATCGTCGCCCGTCAGCGAGATCATGAGGACGACGGCGATCAGCACCACGA
>DASVPU010000050.1:0-5010 GCA_036389475.1 Solirubrobacteraceae bacterium | reverse complement strand
CTTCTCCGCGGTAGACGCGCTCGCGGCGTTCCAGCTCGCGGCGCTCCTTCGCATCGATCGCCTCGATCCGCTCGGGCGCGAGCCCCAGTTGCTCGATCACCTCCTCGTTCAGAACGCGCGTGCCACCGGTGGCGATCGCGCCAAACGCAAACTCCTCGTGGCCGGGGACGCCGAGCTTGCGCACGAGGAACACCTCCAGCGGAACGCCAAGCTCGCGCGCCACCTCGTATGCAACGGGGATGCCGCCTCGCGGGAGGCCGAGGACGACGACGTCGTCCCTGCCGGCGTAGTGGCGCACCGGCTCGGCGAGCAGCCGGCCGGCCTCCGTTCGATTACGGAAGCGTGTCTCGCGGGTCGTGGTCTGTTGGCCGCCACCCATCTCGCTCAACACGACAGTAGGCGACTGGGGCCGCTGGCATTCGCGCAGCGGCCCGGATCCTTCGCAGTTCAGGCCCTACACGGTCAGAACCGGCCCGCTGTAGCCACCGTTGGGGAGGTTGGAGATCGCTCGCCAGAACGCCTCGCGCTCGTCACCGATCTGTTCGCGCGCCAGATCGCGTGCGGCGCTTTGAGCCGCCCGGCGCAGGGCTGGACGCGGCAGCGCCTGCGCAACGGCCAACGCGCGGTCGAGCTCAGCCTGGGTGGCGTCGAAGCTCGCGCGCAGTTCGCGGCAGGCGGTCTGGATCCCGGCGACGTACGGCGCGAGGCGCCGCGGCAGCGGGCGGCCGGCTTCGGCGCGGGCGCAAAGTCTCGCGGCGGCTGGAAACATCTCGCCGAAGCCGCGATCCTCAGGCGCAGCGGACGCCGTGGCGGGTGCGAGCAACGACGCGGCAACCGTGACGGCAGCGGTGTAGCAAGGGACAGAGAAGCGCACGTAGTGGTCCTTTCCTCGGTGCAGACTTCGATCCACCGAAGAACAGCGCACGGCGCGTCGGCGACTGGACGTTTGTTGTTCGAACCTGGCGCCGAGTCGGTAGGCGTGAAACTGTGTCGTTGCGGTTGCGCTGCGAACGGCTACGACGCCGCTCGCAGCAACCGTTAGTCCTTCAGGATGCCTACGGGCAGCGCTGAGGCGGCTTGATGGGGATGTCGCAGCCCCCGCCCCCGTGCGGCGGCCTGTGCGGCGACTGCGCGACGGCCGGCATCGCCGACACGGCGACGCCGAACGCGGCGATGGCGGCGATCGTGGTGGTACGGACCTTGGCTGACATATGGCCTCCAGGGAGGAATTGGCGGGTGCCACCCCTTGTGGTTGATTTGAGCGTGCTCAAAGAGGAGTCGTGCGGAGGAGGCCGTTGATACGTGTGAGTCCAAGCACGGATAGATCCGAGGGAGCGAATATCAGCGTAAGCCGCGGCTCGCGGATGTCGCGGATGGGACCACGAACGGGTCGCGGTCGAGCACCGGGCAGCCTGCGACGAGTGTTCCTGTTATGTCACGCTCCGTTTGGAGAATTCATGGCCACTGGCCCTTCCGGACCTTCTGGATCAGTCGTCTCGACCGCCCCACAGCGGTGCGCCAGGCGGTCATGGCGGGGCTCGTGAGGGTGCGACCCAGCGTCGAGCACGCCAACATCCCGGTGCTCGCTGACGCCTACAAGAAGATGCAGGCGCGCTCGGAGAAAGACAACCGCAGCTGGATCTTCTGGGCGAAGTACCACGGCTTCAATCGCTTTGACTGCTGGCACCATGGCAGCGTCGGCAGCCAGGGCTTCCCATACGACCTGTTCTTGCCATGGCATCGCGCCTACCTGCTGTATTTCGAGCAGGTGGTTGCCGGCCGCCAACGCCGCGGCGATCCTCCCGTGGTGGGACTGGACGTCCGCAAAACGTCGCATAACAGCGGGATCCCCCCTGCCAGCAAGCAGACCATCGACAAGATCCTGAACCTCCTGGCCTTCGACGACTTCTGTAACCAGGTGCAAAACCAGCACGATAGGGTGCACGGCTGGGTCGGCGGCGACATGGGAGTGGTCGCGACGTCGACCTGGACACGGCCGAGGTCTCCGTGCTCATCGACGAGCAACCCGCCAGAGGGCATGCGCAGAACGCGTCGTACGCAGAGCTATTAGAGCGCGCCGTCGGGGATCACTCCCGCTGTGAAGGCCTTCACCTGCTCCGCCGTGAACGGCGCGTTCAGCAGCTCCTCGTGCAGATGAAAGGCTCGGAAGAAGTGCACGATGTAGTGCATCCGCTGGTTGAAGTCCGACCAGTCCTCCGCGCCGGTGTCATCCGGGGCGGGCGCGACCGGCTCGAACTGGTCCAGGAGGTCGATCAGGTCGACATCGTGCAGCTCCCGCAGGACCTCGGGGAACGGCTCGGTCATATCGGCACCGAGCGACAGCACCTGCCCGGGTAGCGACATGACCATGAGCGAGCGCGTGATGATCTCGCGCGTCATCTCGGAGACCCCGCGCTGCGCCCGAGCGCCCAGCACGCCCACGAGCGCGGCGAGCAGGCGCGGAACGCGGTGACGCCACCGTGGGAACAGCGCCAGCAGCAGGCGACGGCCGAGATCTTGCGTCACCGCCAACGGCGCGTCGAGCGACTCGCGGATCTCAGGCTGTAACCGCGTCTGCTCATGCATCCCGATGTCGAGGTTCGCAAGCAGGATCAGCTCCGCTCGCGCTCCCGGTTCCGGCGCGGCGCTGTTGCGCGCATAGCACTTGAATGCCTTCATGAGCTCGCGCTGGCCGTCCGGCGGCTCGCCCGGCCGCAGTGCGTCCAGGAAGCTCTGCAGCTGCGCCGACTCGGCACCCGCGTCAGACGGCACGTCGTGCAGGTAGCGCGCGAACTCGAGGCCGATCTCCTCGAAGACCTTGCGGTTGCCACGCGCGACGGCGTCGCTCGTCCGCTCGAAGGCGTCAAACGGCGTATGCAGCTGCGCCGTGAGACGACCAAGCTTGGACTCGGGGTCGAATAGCCCGCGCCGCAGGAGCGCGCGGCCGAGCGAGGCGAGAGGATGCAGGATCTGGGGGCCACGGCGCAGCCGGGCCTGCAGCATCTCGATCAGATCCTCGCCGCGAATCGTGCGGCCCGCCTGCTTGGAGGCCCAGGTCGCATACGTGCACCAGTTCGAACAGCGGCCCGTGCGCTCGCTCATCGCCACCGACAGGCCCGCGTAGCACTGCGTGATCTCGAGGTTGCGGATCACGGGATTGGCGATCGCGCGTATGCGCCTGACCTCCTCCACGGTCGGCGGCGATGGGCTGTTCGTCGTCGGCGGGGTCACCTATGCCGCACAGCGTAAGTCCAGCGACGGATGTCGACTGCCGTACGTCCCACTCACGACAGCGCCCCCGTCGCAGTTCCCTGTCGCTGTCGGCGCACCTCCCGCAACGCTACCGCCAGGCGCCGCACCGCCTCGTCGTGCACCTCCGGCTCGACGAGACCGAACGACAGGCGCATGCTCGTCCGCGACGTCTTCTCCGCCTGCACCGCACCGCCCGGAAGGAAGGTCACGCCGGCCCGGAACGCCTCCGAGTACAAAGCCCGCTCGTCGACCGGCTCGTTCAGGGTGACCCAGACATGGTGGCCGCCGCCTGGGACCGTCCACGTCGCGTCGAAGCCAAGGTGCTTGTCCAATGCCCGCAGCAGCGAATCGCGGCGGCGGCGATAGACGGGCACGATCTCGGCGAGCAGCTCGTCATGGCGATCGCCGCGCATGTATCGCGCGGCGAGGTGCTGGGGCAGCGCAGCGGTGTGGATGTCGCTGTCGAGCTTGAGCTGTACGAGCCGCCGGCGCAGCGGTCCGCTGGCGGCCATCCAGCCGACGCGCAGCCCGCCGCCGATCGTCTTCGACAGCGAGTCGAGGTAGATCACGTGCGACGGCGCGTCGGCGCGCAGCCGCGGCAGGGGCGGACCGTCGTAGCGCATCGTGGCGTAGACGCCGTCTTCGAGCACGAAGAATCCACGCGTGCGGGCGAGTTCCAGCAGGCGCGCGCGGCGCTCGGCGGACAGGTCCGCGCCGGTCGGGTTCTGGCACGAGGACTGCAGGGCCACGAGCTTGATCTCGTGGCGGGCGAGAATCCGCTCCAGGGCATCGATGTCTACGCCGCCGGCGTCGACGCACAGCGGGAGAACGCGCGCTCCCGTCGCCTGCAGCGAGCCCAGCATGCCGGCGAACGTCGGTGACTCGATGACCGCGACGTCCCCCGGACTCAGGATTGCGCGCGCGACGAGGTCGATGCCCTGGCGAGCGCCGTTGGTGATGATGATCTCGTCGGCGCTCGTGGCGTACCCCACCTCGCGACCGTAGTCGGCGAGATGCTCGCGCAGCTCAAGCAGGCCCTCGACCTGCAGGTAGCCGGTGACGGCGACCGGGTCCTCGCGTGCGATCTGGGCCGCGATCTCGGCCAGCTCGGCAGATGGGCTCAAGCGCGGATCGGGAAACCCCGAACCCAGCGGAATCGCATCCTGCGCCAGCGAGGCGTGCAGCGAGTCGCGCAGCATCTCGTCGGCGTAGGAGATCGGGCGGTGGGCGAGCATGCCGAGTTGCCAGTCGTCGCTCTGCATGACTCCGGGCGGCGGTGTGGCCGTAGCCGATCGACGCTGGCGCACGAACGTGCCGCGGCCGACGGCGGCCGTGACATAGCCGAGCTCGGCGAGACGCCGGTATACGCGAACGGCGGTGAGGTGGTTGATGGCGGCGTCCGCGGCGAGCGCGCGGGTCGGCGGAAGCTTCTCTCCGGGCTCAAGCGCTCCGCTGTCGATCAGCTCGGAGATGTGCGACACGAGCTGCTGCGTGAGCGAGACATCGCCCCCACGCTTGAGGTCAATCACTCCCAACTTGTGTGACATTGACATACGCCATGGGCATCCTACACTCGTTGTACGACTCGTACAACAGGGGATGAGGTATCCAACATGTGGCGACACCTCGAATACATGATTGACCAGTTCGACCCGAGAGCAACAGCAGCGGGAGTCTCGGAGATCGACACGGCGGCCCTGGCGATCCGGCGCGCGCGCGATGTCGATCTGCCGCTTCTGCACGACCTCGCCGAGCTCG
>DASVPU010000049.1:0-15669 GCA_036389475.1 Solirubrobacteraceae bacterium | reverse complement strand
CACGGCGCGGGAAACGCATGGACGTAAACCGGGGCGACAAGGGGCTGAACTAGCTCAGCGGCGCTGCTCGACGACCCGCGACACCCGGCTCGCTCCGGCCGCCGTTAGCTAGCTGCGGAGCAGAACTCCGGCGGTTCAGTTACTGGAAGTTCGCGAGGCTGGCACAAGAGATCAGCGCGAACGCTTGATGGGCGTCGCGAGGATTCCTACGGCGCGAGTGCTCGTCGGGGTTCCGGCGACGGCCCCCTCGTAGGTGCCGGCATCAGGCTCCGACGCGTGCGCGAGCAGGACGCCGTAGCACCCACGCTGAGTCGAGCTGCGCAACGTCACCGTCAGGGAGGCGTTGGCCTCGGCCGAGATCGGGAGCACGACGGTCCGCGGGGCGCTGCTAACGGACTCCGGCGACAGCTCGCCCCGTGATTCGGATGGGAGCGGCCCGCCGCTCGTCCCAGAGATTTCATAGGACAGGGAGGCGTCGGGATCAGCGTGCTTGTACACGGTGACTCGGACGCCCGAGATCGGCTGCGCGAGCGGCCGCAGCTCCTGGCGCACGCTCTGGCCTCCGCCGATGACGCACGCGGTCTGATACGCGGTCGGCGTCGATGAAGCTACGTGTCCTTCGGCCAGCGGCACTTCTGCGACTGCCGTGCAGTCAATTCGTTGGATCGTCCCGTCGCCCCTGAAGCGCAGCGGCGCCCAGAACCTGCCGGCCAGCGATTGGTTGCTGTCGGATGCGTGTGAGGGAAATGGCCCCCCGGGGCTCACCTGACGCGTAATGCCACGCCACAGATCAGACCAATATACGTATACGCTGCCTGCCGACGTCGGAAGTTTACTAACCGACCGTGGCTGACCCCCGCACGAGTCGAAACTGATCAACTCTCCCTGCTGAAGGCCAGTTGCGCCTATTGGCGTCGACACGGACAGCAACCCAGGACCGTTCCACGGTCCGACGGGTCGCTTCGCCATGTAGTAGCTCGTGCCGCCCTGGCAGTATGGACATGCCGGATCTGAAAGCACGAGATAGTAGAAGTCGCCGCGGCGAAAGAGGGACGGACCCTCGCGCAGTCCGCAGAACGTCTGTCCGACGCACCACAGGTCCGGGGGGGCGGGAAAGGTGGACGGCACGGCCACCACGCTTGATCCCACGCCGTCGGTGTAGTCGCTCGACAGCTGCTGGATGAGGATGCCCCGCCGTACCGTCTCAGCGAGCCATCCAGTTCCGTCGTGATCGACGAGGATGTCGTAGTCGCCCCCTTCTTGTGGCATGTCGAGGGACGGCACCTTTACATCCGTGAAAGGCCCGGTTGGCGACGCCGACGTGAGGACGCGATAGTTCACGTCGCCGTTCAAGGCGTTGACCCACAGCACGTAGCGGTTGCGCCGGGGATCGAACAGCACCAGTGGAGAAAAGCAGCCGGTACCGCAGGCCGCTTGCCAGTCGGAGGTGCTCGGATCGAACAGCAATCCCTCATCGCGCCATGTCATCAGGTCGCTTGACGAATATGCCGCGATGCCGCAGAAGGTGTGTCGCCCGGGCTGGACTGGGCGCGTGCCGTCGAGGTCCCACAGGGCGTAGCCGCAGCGGTATGCAGTGCCGTACCAGTAGTAGCGACCGGCGAAATATCGCAGCCGCCCGTCATGCGCGTCAACGGCGTTGCCATCCATGTCGACGACCACGGCGGGCGCGCCGTACGGGCCGCGCGTATCACCAGTCACGTGCCGATCGAAGTTCGTGATCCTTGCGCTCTCGCCGACCGGGGCCGCGGCCACCGCCACCGAGGCGCTCAGCCACGCCGACATCAGCGCGACCCCCAACAGCGACAGCCATGACTTCCGGAGGCTTTTGACTACCTCCGCATGGCACCAACGAGGAACGTAGGAAGGTCGCGGCCGCGGCGAAAGGAGCACTGAACGTGCCCAGCGCGGGCGCTGGGCTGGCCGTCGGGTGTCGCTCTCCGGCGCGCGACTTCCAAAGCGTTCACGAACGGCGAGAGCCCGCTGCGCGTCATGTGGCCGCCCCGTGCGTCCTGTCAGATCGGGTTCAGCACGTATCCCGAGGCATCGCTCGAGGAAACCGCCGGCCCTTGAATCGGGGCGAGGGCGATCGTCACCCTGCGCGGAACGATCACGCACGATCGTGACGACCTTCACTCGATCAACGCACACGCCCCCTACCTTCAAGTCGCGCAAATTCGACCCACGGAACAGTACACCTGGCGCGGCACTGCGTGCAAGCGCTTGCTGTCGTCGTACTTGGTCTCGAACCGCGTCTGGGACGCTGAAGGCTCTAGTGGCGGGCGCTGGTGTCGTTGCGCGACGTCCAGACAGCTTTGCCGGGAAGAAGCGGTCACGGGCCACGGGCATCTGGACCGGTTCACATCGCCGAGCGAGCTTTCCGTCAGCCGCTCATGCGGAGCTTCGTCCAACACCCGTTGATTGCAGCTTCCGTCTGTACGGGCTTCTATCAACGCGCTATGGCGCATCGATAAGACTGGTTCCATCAACAGGCGCACGGTACGGTGCTCCCCGACTACGCCGCATGGCGGCCAGCGCGGCTGATGGCCCAAGCCCGCGAACGGCGAGGACCGGCGGCAGGTTGTCGAAGGGTCAGCGGGCGTCGTGTGCACCGGCGCGCAGTGCTGTGGCTGCACGCGGCGCTGAGGCCGGCACCCCTCGGCGGCTACTCGTTGCTCAGCTCCAGCAGGGTCTCGGAATCAACGGTGACGTGCAGTCGCACCTCGGTCCCATTCACGGCTTGCGCCGCATTCAACCTCGCGGCTCTACACACAAGAGCGTCGAGCTCGTCGGACGTGATCTCCCTCATCGTCGTGCATGGCTACAGCATGCCCACCGCGCGATCCGGCGGTAGCGACTGATTTGCAAAATCGCTTGGAGTCCGCACCCACGGGACCAACCTCTACACTGCGCATGTGCTTCATCGCACGTACAGCGACCAGGACTGCTCGGTCGCGCGTGCGCTGGAGGTGGTCGGTGAGCGTTGGACGATCCTGATCCTGCGTGACGCCTTTCGCGGCGTGCATCGCTTCGATGACTTCCAGCGCAGCCTCGGCGTCGCGCGCAACGTCCTGCAGACGCGGCTGCTCCGGCTCGTCGACGAGGGGCTGCTGGAGCGCGCGCGCTATCAGGAGCATCCGCCGCGCCACGAGTACCGCCTGACGCCCCGCGGCGAGGATCTGTGGCCGGTGCTGCTCGCGCTCATGGAGTGGGGGGATCGCCATCGCAGCGAAGGTGAGGCGTCGCCGCGGGCGGTGCACCGTGGCTGCGGCGGAGCCCTCACGCAACGCTGCCTGTGCAGCGCCTGCGACGCGCAGATCGCGGTCGATGCCGTCGAACTGCGCTACGACGAGTCCGGCGCGCGCGTGGCGTAGCCGGAACCCCACGCCGCAGCCGCAGGTCCGGCTGGCATGATCGCGTCCGGACATGGGTGATCCCGAGCGCAAGCGCAAGCTGGTCACGGCGCTGCAGGTGCACGTCCTCAACCCACCGATCCGGGCCCTCGCGTCGCGCGGGCTGGCTCCGGGAGTCGCGCTGCTTGAGACCACCGGGCGCAAGAGCGGGGAGCTACGCCGCACGCCTGTCTCCAACGGCTTCGAACGGGCGACGAACACGTTCTGGATCGTCGCCGAGATGGGCCGCAAGTCGGCGTACGTTCGCAACATCGAAGCCGACGCGCGCGTGCGGGTTCGGGTCCGCGGCCGCTGGCACACGGGCACCGCTCACATTTCCGAAGACGAGGACCCGCGCGCGCGGCTGCGCTCGATCAACCGCATCAACGCGCTTGGCGTCAAGACGTTGGGCGCCGATCTCCTCGTGATCCGGATCGAGCTGGATGAGTGAACGAGCCGGGCGGCGAACGGCACCCGGCTCAGCGATCCGGGCGATCCGGATAGATGTCGTCGATCGTGACCAGCGCCCGATATGGCGCGCCCGTCGCCGCGGCGATTCGCTCGCCGCCACCCGCCAAGCGGTCCAGCACGCTGACGACGCCGCAGATCTCATGCCCCTCCTCGAGCAGGGCCTCGATCGCCTGAATCGTCGAGCCGCCGGTGCTGACGACGTCCTCGACGACGAGGCAGCGATCCTCCGGCGCGAGCGGCGGACCCTCGATGCGGCGCGCGAGTCCATGACGCTTGGCCTCCTTGCGCACGAAGAACGCCTTGACGTCGGCGCCGCCCGCCAGCGCCGCGCAGGCGACGGCGTCGGCGCCCATCGTCAGACCGCCCACGGCCGACGCGTCCCATTCGCGCACGTGCTCGGCCAGCAGCTCGCCCAGCGCCAGGAACCCCGGGCGCCGCAGGATCGCTCGTTTCGCATCGACGTAGTACTGCGCCGTCGCGCCGCTCGTCAGAATCACATCGCCTATGACGAGCGCGTGCGCGCGCAGCTCTTCGGCCAGACGTACGCGCGCGCTCATCGTCGCGTACCTTAGAGGCGTGCTCGAGCGCCCTCTGCGCTACCTCGCGATCGTCCTGAGCCTCATTATCGCGACGGGGTTCGTCCTGTTCGCGTTCGACGACTTCTCTCGCGCTTCCAAGGAGGAGCAGGGAAGGATCGCCGGCTACGAGGCGACCGACCCGACCCCGGCCGGTGAGCGCGAGCGAGAGAAGCGACACAGCAAGGCACGGGAGTACATCGACGACGCAAACGACATCCTGCTCAAGCCGTTCGCGGGCATCGTCTCGGACACGAACGGCAGCCGCTGGGTCGAGCGCGGGGTCCCAACCCTCCTCGGCCTGCTCGTCTACGGCTTCGGGCTCGGATACCTGGCGCGCTTCGCGCGCGGCCACGGCTGACCGCGCGCTACCGGTAGACGTCGACCGGAGTCCCGATCCGCATCCAGCGAAACAGGCTCAGCGCTTCGGCCATCGGCACGCGCAGGCAGCCATGGCTCGCCGGATAGACCGGCACCGAGGGGTAGCCGTGGGTCGCATAGGCACCAGTGAAGTACGCCGAATGGACCATCCCCTTGGCGTTCGTCCCGAAGTGCTTGACGTAGACGCGGAACGAGCCGATCACGGTCGGCGTGCTCGGCTTGCCAGACGAGATCGGGTAGATGCGCCGGACCGTCCCGCCTTCGATGAGCGCCATGACCTGGCGCGAGAGGTCGGCCTCGACGTGGCGCCCGTGGGCTGGCTGGCGGATCTTGAACGCTCCGGCGCCGCGCGCGATCGCGCGCATGACGCCCCTGGACGCTACGAACGTCCGCGCCATGCCGGTCATCTTGCGGAACGCCAGCACGGCGCGCGACGTGCGGGCGTCGTAGACCCCGCGCCGGCCCACGCGGTACCCGAGCCGCGCCAGCCGGCGTTGCAGCGCCCGAACGGCGCCGCTGGGACTGCGCCGGCCGACGCGGCGCGGCAGCACGTCGACCTCGCCCGATGAGGCAATCGCATCCCCGGGCGCCGCTGTCGCCGTCTGCGACACGCGCACGACGAGCGGCCCGGGACGGTCAGGCCTGTAGGAGATGCGAAAGGCGCCGCCACCCTGCGCGCCGGGCCGCAGCACGACCTGCATCGCGCGAACCTCGCGACCGGAGCTGTAGAACCGCACGGTCATGCTCTCGCCGGGGACGAACACGCCGGTGGCGCCGCGCACGCGGATGCGCTGGCCGGTGAGCACGGTCGCCCGCTGGCCGCCCACGCGCTGGAGGGTCAGAGCGAGCGGCGTCGCAGTCGCGGGCGTGCCCGCGGGGGGCGCGGCAGGCGCGGGAGCCGGCGTCGCGACCTGCTCGACGGCAGGTGCTGGAGCCGGCGTCGCGACCTGCTCGACGGCAAGCGCCCGCGCCGGCACCCCGGTTGCCACCAGCAAGGTCAACAGCGCGGCCACGCGTCGCATCGCGTGGGCACTATGCCATCCGGGCGATTGCGGTCGACACGGTTGCGGGCTGGATCGCGCCGCTAACGATCACGCACGACGGCCAGGACCGCTGCCGGTCGTGGCTATAGCGCCGGGACGACACGCGATGACGGCACGCGATGACCGAGCACGCGACCGATCGACCACGCGATCGTCAGCGTCATGGCCACCGATCCCACCATCGTCACCGGGATCTCCCACGACCACTTGAGCGCCACGCCAAGCGCCAGCGAGTTGTTCAGCGCGTGCAGCGCGATGCTCGGGTACAGCGAGCCCGTCCAGTGGTAGAGCAGGCACAAGCCGAAGCCGAACACGGCCAGCGGAATGGTGAACGCGGCCGGCGAGGAGCCGAGATGGATGGCGCCGAACACAAGGCCGGTCCCGATCGCGGCCGGCAGCACACCGCGCCAGTTCTTCAGCGCACGGAAGAAGTACCCGCGAAAGAACAGCTCCTCGCCGAGCGGAGCCACGATCGTGATGAGGAAGACGACGAGCAGCGTGCTCGCCAGCGAGTCACCGGCGCCGAGCCGGTCGGGGAGGTCCTGCTTCTCGTCGAGGTGCAGCGCGAGCGCCCAGATCGTGCTGATCGCATAGAAGCCGACCCAGACCGCGATCAGCAGGCGGATGGCTCTGCCCAGCTGGGCTTTCACCAGTCCAAAGTCCTCCGCGCTCGGGCGACCGCCGCTGATGCGCGCGAAGACGAACGCCGAAGCGATCAGTGCGACGTTCTGAAGCAGGGTCAGCCCGATGTTCACGCCCGGTGAGAAGTCCTGGCTCTTCGGGGCGTCCGACGTCGACAGCACGATGATCGCGACGAACGCGCCCGCAACGAGCGTTACGCCGAAACCGGCGACCATCGCGACCCAAGCCGTCCAAGGTCGCCAGCTCGCCGCGCCGCGCTGGGGCCGTTGCGACAGCAGAGGCGGTGGCGGGGCCTTCACCAGATCCGGCGGCCCTTCGATCAGTGGACCCGTGGGCGGCGGAGGCTGGGTGCTCGACACAGTCAAACGGAGGTTACGGGGCGAGCGACGCCACCTCAGTCAAAGTCTGAACGACCGTGACACCGGCCGGTACCACAGGCTCCACGCCGGTGCGTAGGACAAGCGCCGCGCGCAGTCCCGCGGCCAGGGCGCCGAAGACATCGTATTCCAGCGAATCCCCGGCGTGCAGGACCTCCGTCCCCGGCTCTCCCACGAGCTCCAGCGCGTAGCGGAAGATCGCGGGATCGGGCTTGGCGACGCCCACCTCGGCTGAGCTGATCGCTCCGTCCAGCAGCGGCCGTAGCCCGGCGTCGCGCAGCATCTCGTGCAGCGACACGTCCCAGTTGGAGACCACGACGAGACGGTGGCCGGCTGCACGCAGCGCACGCAGCGCCGCCGGCACCTCGTCGTAGGGGCGAAAGCGCAGAGCCGCCAGCAGCACCTCGCGCAGCTCGACTGGCGAGATCGAGTTGACCTTCAGCCCGGCGTGCTCGAGCGCCTCGCGCAGCACCTGGGCGCAGCGATCGCGCAGACGCTCCAGCCCAGCTTCGTCGCAGCCGCTGGCGAGGTGCGCGCGGTAGTACGCGATCTCGGCGGCGATCGCAAACCGCGCCTGCTGCTCGGACGCGTCGACACCTCGCATGCGCAACTGCGCCGCAAGCAGCGGCGCCGGCGGTTCGAGCGCGACGAGCGTGCCGAGCGCGTCGAGCGTGATGAGCACTACGCGACCCAGTGCCAGGTGGCGAAGATGCCCGTGTAGACGGCGAGGCCGGCGGCGAACCCGGCGAGGACCAGCCGTTCGCGCCAAGCCCGTCCGGTCATCCAGACGGCAAGCCAGATCGCCAGCGGGAAGAGGACCATCGCGAAGCGCGGCAACGACATCAGCGGTTGGGGCCCAACCGGGTAGGAGAGCGGGAGCGCCAGCGCGGCGACCAGATACGCGCCGTAGGCGGCGGGCAGACGGCGCAGCGCGCCGGCCGTGGCCACGAGCACGAGCACGAGCCAACCGAACAGCTCGACGTTGTGACGAGCGACGAGAAACGGATCGCCACCGGCAGCCTGGAAGAACACCGGCGAACGCGCGCCCGAGAGCAGTTGGCGCGTGCCTTGGAACGCGGCGACCGCACCATCCCAGACGCCGTGGAACGCTCCGGCGAAGGAGCGAAACCACACCTCTTGCGCGTTGAACGGCGCGAGTGGGTCGAGCCCTTCCAGCGCCAGGTAGGCGCAGTAAGCGCCGAGGCCCAGCGGAACGAGCGCGAGCCACAGCGCGTCCCATCGCAGCGGCCGCCGCGCCGACCACCGCGCTCGGCCGCCGTCGAACACGTAGATGAGCGCCAGTGGCACGAGCAGCACCAGGCCGGCACTGCGTGTCGCCGCCGCGAGCGCCCCCAGCGCTCCTGCCCACGCCCAGCGATCGCGCCGCGCGGCGTAGATCGCGCCGACCGACAGCGCGAGGAACAGCGACTCGCTGTAGACAGCCGAGAAGAAGAACGCCATCGGAAACAGCGCCGTCACGAGCACCGCGTTGCGCGCGACCGCGCGCTCGTGGTCGAGCGCCACGAGCCGGTGCAGCACGACGAGCGCGACGAACAGCAGCGCGGTCGAGACGAGCGCGCCACCGACGAGCGCCGAGCCCAGCGGAATCCCGGCGATCTTCACGAGCAGCGGATAGAGCGGGAAGAACGCCTCGCGAGCGCCGTCGCCGTAGCCGCCGCCGGCGATCGACAGGTACCAGACAGAGTCCCACCGCGCGAGCGGCGCCGCGAGCACGTCGCCGCTGGCGCCGAACGGCACCGTCAACCCGGCGGGATCGAAGTCGTGCGCGCGGCCCGACAGGCCAAAGGCGAGAACGGCGACAACAGCGGCCGCCCAGACGAGGACGCGCGAGATCCATAGCGCGCGCCAGGCGTCGGCGAGCTCGGCAGCGCGAGCGGCGGGCGGAGCGACGCTCGCCGCCGTGCGAGCTGGTAGCGCGCGCGTCTGCATCGAAGGATCTTCCCAACGCCAACCCGGGTACGTCCCGTTCACCGGCAGGAGCGCACGTACCGAGGGTCGAACTTCGTGCTGTCCCTAGAATCGGTTGCCGCGCGCGTAACGAGCCTCGGCACTCGCGCCCAACCCCAACGTGATGTCCGTTCGCCTCGAGCGCCAGCGCCGACTCCGCCGCAGAGGCGGGACGAGTCGCGTCATCGTCCTCACCGTCACCATCCTCGTCGCGAGCACGGTGATCGCCTTCCTGAGCGCGGTCGGCTACGTCGTCGGGATCGCGAACTCCGCGCCCGACATCAACTCGCTCAAGGCGCAGGATCCTGGACGCATCTCGACCGTGTACGCGGCCGACGGCCAGAAGCTCGGGATCATCCAGAACGACATCCTGCGCATCCCGATCCCCTCGTCGAGGATCCCGCAAGACCTCCGCGACGCGACCGTCGCGATCGAGGACGAGCGTTTCTACTCGCACAAGGGGGTGGACTTCGAGGGCGTCGTCCGCGCGGCGTTCAAGAATGCCAGCTCGGGCAAGGCGCTCCAGGGCGGCTCGACGCTGACGATGCAGCTCGTCCGGGTGCTCTACACGGGAAACCGCGAGAAGACGTTCAAGCGCAAGATCCGCGAGGCCAAGCTGGCCGAGGAGCTCGAGAACCTGCACCCCGGACTCAAGGGCAAGAAGTGGATCCTGACGAAGTACCTCGACTCGGTCCCGTACGGGACCAACGGCGGACAGACCGCGGTCGGCGTCGAGGCGGCGTCGCGAACGTTCTTCGACAAGCCCGCCTCGCAGCTCACGCTGTCGCAGTCCGCGCTCGTCGCCGGACTGCCACAGGCGCCTACCGCCTACAACCCCTTCCTGCATCCGCAGTCCGCGACCGTGCGTCGAAACGCGGTGCTGCACAAGATGGCCGAGCAGGGCTTCATCTCCGACGCGCAGGCCAGAGGGGCGATCGCCGAGCCGCTCGAGCTGAAGCCCAGCGGCTACTTCCGGCGCAAGCGCGAGAGCTACTTCTTCGACTACGTGACCGACGAGCTGATCAAGCAGTACGGGGTCCGGACCGTGCGCAGCGGCGGGCTGAAGATCAAGACCACGATCGATCTTGATCTGCAGCGCAAGGCGCGCGCGGCGATCGCCAAGAGCCTGAGCTTCTCCGGCGCGCCGTCCTCGGCGATCGTGAGCATCGACCCGGCCACCGGCTACATCCGCGCGATGGCATCCTCGGCCAAGTACGCCAGCTCGAAGTTCAACCTGGCCGCAGACGCCAGGCGCCAGCCCGGCTCCTCATTCAAGATCATGGCGCTCGTCGCGGCGGTCCGCGCAGGGATCAACCCGGCGACGCAGAGCTACCCCTCCGGGCGCTTCGTGATGCCCGAGTCCAAGTGGGGCCCGATCGACGTCAACTGCTACGGCGGGCACTGCTCGGGCGGCTCGAAGAACCTCATCAGCGGCACGCTGAGCTCCGACAACACCGTCTACATCCGCCTCGCGCTCGACCTCGGGCCCGACAAGGTCAAGAAGGCGGCACGCGACCTGGGCATCCGCTCGGAGCTGCAGGGCTTGCCCGCGGAGACCCTCGGCGGCCTGAAGCGCTGCTGCACCCCGCTTGAGATGGCCGACGCCTACGCGACGATCGCCTCTGGCGGCTGGCGCAACAAGCCCAAGGCGATCACCGAGGTTGGCCACCCGGATGGGACGGTCGACGACCTGTCTGCGCCGCAGCGCCACAAGGCCTTCGAACCTGCGGCGATGTACGAGGTGACGAAGATCCTCGTCGAGAACATCAAGAGCGGCACCGGCAAGCGAGCGAACATCGGCTGCCCGGCGGGCGGCAAGACCGGCACGACGGACGAGAACCGCAACGCCTGGTTCGTCGGCTTTACGCCCAAGCTCACGACGTCGGTCTGGGTCGGCTTCCCGGAGGCGAACATCCCGATGCAGAACCTCTTCAACGGCGGCCCGGTCGACGGCGGCACGTTCCCCGCGCAGATCTGGGGGGACTACATGAAGGCGGCGCGCAACGGCTACTGCGGCAACTTCCGCAAGCCCGACAAGCCGTTCAAGGCGGTTCCGTTCAAGCCCAAGGACCGCCAACCCGTTCGGCCCGTCGATCCGAGCCTGCTGCCACCGGTGTATCCACCGGCGCCCAAGACCACACCCGAGCCCGCAAACAAACCTCCGGCCACCTCCAAACCACCGGCGGCGGCGCCGCCGGCTCCCCCACCACCTCCTGCCACGGGCGGCAACGGCTACGACCCGTCGCAGTACCAGAGCGATCCGCCGCCGGCGCCGCCGCCCGCGGCTCCCGCCGAACCGGTCGCGACGCCAAAGCCAGACGTGCTGCCGCCGTAGTTCACGGCTACGCAGCGGCGCTGCTACGGTTGCGGGTATGGCCAAGGAAGAGAAAGTCGAGTTCGAGGGCGAGGTCATCGAGGCCCTCCCCAACGCCATGTTCCGCGTGAAGCTCGACAACGAGCACATCGTGCTCGGTCACGTCGCTGGGAAGATGCGCCGCTTTCGCATCCGCATCCTCCCGGGCGACCGGGTGCGCTGCGAGCTGTCGCCGTACGACCTCGATCGCGCGCGGATCGTCTACCGCCACCGCTGACCTGCGCTGCCCGCCGCGGCAGCGTTCCAGAATCGCATGGACGAGTTCGACTTGATCGCGGCCATGCGCGAGCGCTTCGCGCCACCGCATGAGCGCGTGCTGGTCGGCAGTGGCGACGATGCGGCGGTCGTGCGCGCGCGGCCGCTGTGCGTGACGTCGGTCGACATGATGGTGGACGGCGTGCACTTCCGCCTCGGCACGACGGCGAGCCCTGCCGACGCCGGGCACCGAGCGCTCGCGGGTGCGCTTTCCGATCTTGCCGCGATGGGCGCTGCGGAGGGCGAGGCCTACCTGTCGATCGGGCTGCCGACCGGCTTCGATTTCCGCGATGCGATCGCGATCGCGGACGCTGTCGGGGCGCTGGCGAAGCGCTGCGACGTCGCGGTCATCGGCGGCGACGTCACATCGGCCCCGGCCCTGATCCTCGCGGTGACCGTGGTCGGCTGGGCCGACGATCCAGCGCAGCTCGTACGCCGTGACGGTGCGCGGCCGGGCGACCTGGTCGGCGTCACCGGGACGCTCGGCGCGGCCGGCGCGGGCTTGGCGATCCTCGAAGGGCGCGCGCAAGGTCCCCACGGGCTTGTCGAGCGCCACCGGCGACCGCAGCCGCGCTTGGCGGAGGGGCGAGCGCTCGCCCGCGCGGGCGCGCACGCGCTCATCGACCTTTCCGACGGCCTCGCCTCGGACGCGCGGCACATCGCACGCGCAAGTGGCGTCCGCATCCAGATCGACCTCGACGCGCTGCCGCTCGCCGAGGGCGTCGCGAACGTGGCGGCGCAGCTCGGCGTGCCGGCTTGGGAGCTCGCTGCCGCCGCGGGCGAGGACTACGAGCTGTGCGCGTGCGTTGACCCGTTGGAACGGGGCGCGGCCGAGTCTGCTGCGGGACTGACGTGGATCGGCTCCGTCGTCGACGGGCCATCCGATGTCGTGCTGACCTGCGGGGGCGTCGCGCAGAGCGTCGGCGGGTTCCACCATCGCCTGTGACTGACCACGTGACGAAGCATCGCCTCCGCAACCGCGGCGGGGTCGACGACATAGTTTGCGCCTTCGATACGCATTTTGAGCTCCTCCATTCGCATCGCACGGCAGCTATCGAACATCACGGCGCATCGGTTGAGTGCAGCGGTCTCAGCGTCCGCACATTGCTAGTGGTCCGTCCTGTAGGTCCGTGTAGGACGGACCACTATTGCGAGGATGGGCCATGTTCTGCTGAGCGTGAGCATCGCACGCTGTCATAGCAGCGCCGCTCCACGAGCTTGTGCACCGACGAGCCTCGCAAAGACCACGATGCGCTTGGCGGCGCTGTAGAGCGGATGGCATGCTGACAGGACGAGGCGGTCGTGAGATACCCGGTCGACGACCGACACCCGCGTCGGCTCGACGATGCGGGTCTTCTCGACCTCGTAGGTGAAGCGTCCGTACGGCATCTGCACCACGATCTCGTCGCCGCGGCGCAGGTCGTCGATGTTCCTGAACGGCGCGAGGTACGTCGTGCGGTGGCCGGCGATCGCCGTCGTTCCGGGCGCGCCCGGAAACGGCGTGTCCTCGTAGATGCCCGGGCCCTTGCGCAACGCGCCCGGCGTCGTCCCGTTGACGACGACGACGTCGGCGCCGAGCTTGGGGATGACGATCCGCCCGACCGCGTCGCCGTGCGGAGCCGTGCGTTGCAGCGAGCGCGCGAGGAACGCCATCCGCCGGCGCTCGCTGCGCAGCGCGCTCAGCGCGTCGAGGTCGAGCGCGCTCGGACGCCGCAGCTCGAGCCTGCGCAGGTCGTCGCCGAGCCGGTCCTGGACGATCCACGCGTAGACCGCCGACAGCGGCTCCTGCCAGACGACGGTCAGCGCCGCATCGCCGATCATGAGCACGCCCGCGACGATGAGCGCCGTCGACAACGCTCGCAGCCCGGATCTGCTGCCAGCGGTCATCCGAGGAGCTGCGACGCGGCCGCTCATCGCTTCAGCGCGGACTCGGTGCCACCCAGCGAACCGGGACCGGCGTAGCTGGCCGGTCCGCGCACGGTGATCGGGATCGCATCGTCGTCCGCCGGCTCGCGGCCGCGCGCGGCGATCAGCAGCGCGCCGGTGCCGCAGCCGGCGACGAGGCTCCACAGCAGGACGCTCAGCGGCGAGATCTGCCCGCTGGCCGCGACGAGCAGCAGCTCCCACGCCGCATCGAGAAGGCCGATGTCCATCGCTTGGGCAAGCGCGAAGGCGACGAGCGCGAGCGGCAGAAAGCCGAGCACGACGATCATGAGGCGCAACGGCCGGCGCATCCGCACCTCCGGCGCGAGCGCGAACAGCCAGATGTGCAAGGCGGGGATCAGCAGCGCAGCAGCATAGGGGTTGGCGATCCAGACGCAGATCGTGGCGGCGAGCGTGACGAGCACGACGACAACTGCCGCACCCGCGTCGGTCGGCGCGCCGATCGCGCCCAGGATGCGCAGCAGCGCGGGTCGCAGCCAGGTCCAACCGAGCACGAAGACGAGCGCGACGGCGAGCAGCGCCGCCGGCTGCTCCGGCATCGCCTGCGGCGGGACCGGCGCCGGCGGCGCCGCCCCGAGCAGGTTCGTCACGCCGAGGAACAATGCGAACAGCGCCGCCAGCACGAACGGCACAGCGCCAGCAAGCGTCCAGCGCAGCCAGACGAAGACCGGCTCGCGCCTGCGCCGCAGCGCCGCGAGCGCGTCGATCGCGACGAACAGCGGCGCGAGCAGCAGCGCGCCGGTGAACATGCGCACGGCCCAGCCGGGCAGGATCTTGCGGCTCGTCAGCAGGTCGCTGCTGCTCGCCTTCGGGGTCAGCGGTCGCGTCGCCGGCGCGCCGTCGAGGGCCGTGATCGTTCGCAGCGCGGCGCGTCCGAAGGTCTTCAGGCGAGCGCGGGAGATCGGGGCGCCGGCGGACGGCGGAGAGTCGCCGCCGATCGACAGCAGCACTGCGGGCAGGCCAGCCGCCAGCAGTGCTCCCTGCTCACCGAACGTGCCCGGCAGCGCGAATCGGCCGAGCTGGCTCAGCGCGCGCGGCTGGCCCGTGCCCGACCCGGTCTCGATCCGCACCGCGTCCTGGAGCGTCGCGCGCAGCGTGTGAGGTGTCGCTCCGAGCGCGTCTGACCACGGCGTCACGAGCGGCGCGCGGACGGTGCGCGACGCGAGGTCGCCGAGCACGAGCATGGCGCCCACCGGCCGCCCCCGCAGCTCGTCCGCGAGCGCCGACGCGCCCGCGGACCCGCCGCTGCCGCCGCTGGTCGAGACGAGCGTCAGCGAACGCTGCGTCTGGCGCGGCGCCCCGAACACGCGCGCGAGCTCGAGCAGCGCGGCGCTGGCCGACAGCTCCGCCTCGGCGCGCCGGCCGGCCGCATCGCGGTGGGCGACGACGACGATGCGCTCGTCGATCGTGCCGGCGCGCTCGGCGATGACGGTGCGCAACGAGCGCGTGCCGTCGATCGTTTCGCCGTCGCGCACGACCGTCCGCACGCGGAAGCCCGCCTCGCGCATCTGTGCCGCGATCGAGTCGGAAAAGCGCTCGTCGCCGGTCGACCCCGGACGGCGGTCGGCGAAGCGGTTGGCGAGGCTCGCGTCGCCGACGTAGGCGCGATCGAACGCCCGATCGCCCTCGAAGGCGTCGGGTGCGAGCGTCGTCGTGAGCGCATGCGCGCGGTTCTGCAGCGAGAACGCCAGCAAGACGAACGCGAAGACGACGGGAACGAGCGCCGCCCGGTAGATACGCGGGTCGATCATCAGCGTTGTCACACTATTGGTGATGGTGGATCGCGCCCCCCGCATCCTCCTCGTCGACGACGAGCACGCGATCCAGACGCTGCTCTCCTACCCGCTGCGCAAGGACGGCTACGAGGTCGTCCAAGCGACGGATGGTCGCGCCGCGCTCGATCGTTTCGCCGAGGGGAGCTACGACCTCGTTGTGCTCGACCTCATGCTGCCCAAGCTCGACGGCCTCGAGGTCTGCCGCCGCATCCGAGCCCGCAGCACGGTCCCGATCATCATGCTGACCGCGCGCACCGAGGAGATCGACAAGGTCCTCGGCTTGGAGATCGGCGCCGACGACTACATCACCAAACCGTTCTCGATGCGAGAGTTCCGCAGCCGCGTGAAGGCCGCGCTGCGGCGAGCGGACATGCGCCCCGACGAGCCCGCTCCGCATCGGGCCGACCCGCTGGAGGTCGAGCGGCTGCGGATCGACTTCGACAAGCGCACGGTC
>DASVPU010000048.1:0-14276 GCA_036389475.1 Solirubrobacteraceae bacterium | reverse complement strand
CTTCCTCGGCTGGGCCTACCGCCACGGCCACACCTGCGCCGACCCGATGACCCGCATCCAACGAGTCCGCGTCCCCGCCCCGGCGCCGCGAGCCCTCGCAGCCGGGCAAGTGCAGAAGATTCTGGCCGCGAGCCCGCGCACCCAACAACACGACTGGCTGTTCGGGCTGATCGCCTCGACCGGCCTCCGCGCCGGCGAAGCGCTCTCACCGCACGTCGAGGATCTCGACCTCAGCACCGACGACGAGCACATCTCCGTGCTCGGCAAGGGCGACCGCAGGCGCACCGTGCTGCGCGACGACTCGCAACTCGTCAGCAGCCTGCGCCGCTACGCACTTAGACGAAACGCCCGCCAACCGCATTGGCTGTCGTCCAGCGGATATCCGGCGGGACATTTATCGGTGGGTCTTGTCGAGCACATGGGCTCTCCCTACGCTTGTGTCATGACACACGACCAGGCCATCGCCGAGGCGACGCGCAGATCCGCAGCGCAACCCGATGCAACGTGGGTGGCGGCGCCACGCAAAGGACACTGGATTGTCGTACGCATCAGCATGCCCCCACCACCGCGGCCGACGCGCACCGCCACCGCCCCGCCGCCGCCAGCCCCCCGAGACGAGTACCCCTACAGCGTCCCCGGCGGGCACGCGGGCTGGATCTGAGACAAACGCCAGACGCAGCGCAGCCACGCGATGAGCCGCGCGCGGGCCGGGCCGTCCGGCGAAGGACCGGCTCGCGGCGCAGTAGGTCGCCTGCTCAGGTTGGCGCTAGCCGGCGTGGCCGCCATGCCCCGGGTCCGGGCCGCGGTACTCCGGTGGCGGCTCGATCGGATCGGTCGCCCTGTCGCGGACCTGGACCGTCGCCATCATCCCGATGTCCTCGTGCTGGAGGATGTGGCAGTGGAAGACGAACCAGCCGGTGAACCGCTTGAACTTCTGGCGGATGACCACCCGCCCGTCGACGAGCTTGTGCGTCGTCTCGTCCAGCGTCTGCGCCGGGACGTTGACGACATCCTGATGACCGTGCGCCGTGTACGGTTTGCCGTTGACGCTGATCACCTGAAATCCGTTGACGTGGATGTGGAACGGGTGGTCGTCGGTCGTCTGGTTGATCAGCGTCCACTGCTCGACAGTGTCCTTCACCGGCGCCGCCATCGGCATCTCGTACGGCGAGAAGACGGTGTCGTTGATCATCGTCTGAAACGGTTGCCCGGTCGGCGTGTACTGGAAGCGGAACGTGCGCTTGCGGGCCTCTGAAACCGGGTCATCCGAGAAGTCTTCCTTGGGTGCAAGCGACTGCGGCAATGGGGTCGCAGGCGTGAGAGGGTCCTTCGACGCCACCACCTTCGCGGTCGCGAGCGTCTGGTCGACGGGCACCTTCTGCCCGTTCACGATCTCGACGGGAATCGGCTTGGGTGTGAGTGCCGTCGTGTCCACGGGTGGCGGCTGAGCCGGTGTCGCCACATAGCGCTGGGCGTACTGGAGGCTCATGAGGTCGTAGGTGCCGGGACGCTTGGCGACGAGGAGGACGTCGAAGCGCTTCCCAGGAGCCAACAGCAGCGTGTCGCGCTGGGCCACCCTCCAGACGGGCACCCCGTCCTCGGCGATGATCGCGAATCGCACGTGCCTCGCCGACCTGGCACGGTCTCGGAACTGGAGCTTGTAGAAGACGTTTGGTCCGATGTTCGCCAGCCGCCACAGCTCGTAGTGGTTCTGGCGCATGGCGAACGTCGGCTTGTAGAGCGCATTGACCAGACGAGTAGATGGATTCGGGATCGAGATGTTGTTTTGCGTGACAATCGAGCCCTGCGATGTTTGGACGTCGCGAAGAGCGAACTGGCGCTGGTCGAGTCCCCGCCATTCCGCCGGCATGTGCTTGCTGAGTCCGTCGATGATCAGCAGACCGGAGAGCCCTCCGAACAGCTGTCCCTCGCTGAGGCCGTGGAAGTGGACGTGGTACCAGTACGTCCCCGTCGGCTGGTCCTTTGTCACCTCGACGACCGACTTGTAGGTCTGCCCGTTGTCGAAGGTGCGAAAGATGTTGTCGGAGTCGTGCTCCGGGCTGACGTGGAGTCCGTGGTAGTGGATGTTCGTCGGAGGGTCCGTGCTCTGCGCGGCCCCACCTAGCTGATTGTCGAACGTCACCCTGATCGTCCCGCCCGGCCGCACATGGATGGTCGGGCCGTCGAGCGACGTCGGACCGGGCGCATCGGAGCCGAACGGCCGCGCCCCCAGCGGCGTGCCGGAGACGTTGATCGTCGCGGGCTTCGATTCCAGCTTGACGGTCACCGTGCCGTCCTTGCCGGGATACACCTGGGCGGGATCCTTCAGCGCCATCCCCTGTACTGGAGTCCAGTCCGGGGCCTGCGCAGCGCTGTCCTTTCGCACGATGCCCGCCAGCACGGCGATCGTGACGATGCCAGTGACGACGATCCGACCTCGTACCACGATGCCCCGCCTCCTCAAGTCCGGTGACACCTGCTTGTGACGCGGACGCTACCAAGTCTTGTGCGCCGGATCGAGACCCGGAAATGGTGAATCGGACCCGCAATCACAGAACGCTCAAGCCGGCGCCACGACGGTTCGCCCGTGGCGCGACCACACCAGCAGCGAGAACGTGCTGAACGACAACAGCTCGGCCGCCGACATCGCGACGGCGGCGCCGTGGGCGCCGCTCGTGTTCGTCAGCACCACCAGAAGCGCGAACAGCATCGAGACGTTGAACGCCGTGAGCCGCAGCACGGCCCGGCGGTCGTCGCTCATGAACACCACCGACGCACTGATCTGCTGCAGGATCGCCAGAGCCATGCCCGGCGCCAGCACCGTCAGGGCATCGCCCGCCGACACCGCATAGCGCTCGCCGAACACGATTCGCGCGAACGGTTCGCCGACCAACATCAACGCCACCGCCGCCGGTGCGACCCCGCACGCGAACACCGCGATCATCCGCCGCCAGACGCGCCACAGATCGCTGGGGCGCTCCCGATGCATGCGGCTCAGCGCCGGGCTGACCGCGGCGAAGACGACGCCGCCCAGCACGACGACGCCGTCGAACACGCGCATCGCGGCAGCGTACGGCGCGGTCTCCTCGGCACCGCGAGACAGGTGCAAGATCAGGATTCCGGCGCGGTAGTAGACGGCGCCAAGCACCATCAGCGCGAGGAAGGGCAGCGCGTCGCGCAGCCACTGGCGCACGGGCAGGTCGCGCAGCCGCCTGCTGGGTCCGAGCGCGCCGCGCCAGCGCCACAGCGCCCAATGCGCGAGGGCCTTGACGGCCGACGCGCTCGCCAGCCCAAACGCCGCGCCCGCGGGCGTGATGTGATCGTGCGACAGGACGGCGAACGCCGCGCCCGCGACGGCGACCCCGCCGACCCCCTGCACGGTCGCGAAGCGCGACGGCCTCTCGACGCCCGCGGCGGCTGCCTCGTAGCCGTAGGACAGGCCCTCGGCGAACAGGTAGAACGCGCCCGCGAGCCCGAGCAGCGCGCCGCCCGGCACCGCGCCGGCCACGCCGGCCAGGGCCAAGATCCCGACGACGACGAGCACGCCACCGGCCCGCACGCGCAGCATCTCGCGCGCGAGCATCGTACGCTCGCGCGCTCGGGCGGCGTCGCGGATGATCAGGCGCGAGAAGCCGAGGTCTCCGACCGCCACGAGGACGCCGCACGACGCGAGCACCGTCGCCATGTCCCCATAGCCGGCCTTGGACAGCTCTCGCACCATCAGCACGCTGTAGATCGCCTGCGATCCGCGCCCGAGGCCCTGGCCCAGCAGGAGGATCGCGGCGATTCGCGCGCGCTCCAGCACGTCAGTCCCGCGTCGCTGCGGTGCTCACAGCCGCGACCTTACGGGCCAAATGGGTTTGTGCGCTCGCCGCGGTTGTGGCACCGTACTTCCACGAGGTAGCCCCGCGCACGACGTCCACCGCGCGCGGTCAGACACGAAAGGTCATTGGCATGCGTTTCCTCATCACCGGCGGGGCGGGCTTCATCGGCTCCCATCTCGCCGAAGAGCTGCTCGCCGCCGGTCATCGAGTGCAGGTTCTCGACGACCTCTCGACGGGCTCGATCGACAACATCCGCCACCTGAAGAGCGACCCGCGCTTCGGCTACACGATCGACACGTGCGCAAGCGCCTCGATCGTCGCCGAGCTCGTCGACGAGGCCGATGTCGTCTACCACCTGGCGGCCGCCGTCGGCGTCGAGCTGATCGTCGAGAGCCCGGTGCGCACGATCGAGACCAACGTGCACTGCACGGAGGTCGTGCTCGCGCAGGCGAGCAAGAAGCGCAAGCCGGTCCTGATCGCCTCCACGAGCGAGGTCTACGGCAAGTCCCGGTCGCTTCCGTTCCGCGAAGACGGCGACATCGTCCTCGGCGCTCCCACCGCCGGACGCTGGTCCTACGCCTGCTCCAAGGCGATCGACGAGTTCCTCGCGCTCGCCTACTGGAAGGAGCGCAAGCAGCCGACGGTCGTCGCGCGCCTGTTCAACACCGTTGGACCGCGCCAGACCGGCCGCTACGGCATGGTCGTGCCAAGGTTCGTCGGACAAGCGCTGGCCGGGCGGGCGCTGACGGTCCATGGCGACGGCAAGCAGACCCGCTGCTTCTGCCACGTCGGCGACATCGTCGCGGCGCTCGTCGACCTCATGATGCTCGGCGAGCCGGCCTACGGCGAGGTCTTCAACATCGGCTCACAGGAGGAGATCTCGATCATGTCGCTCGCCGAGCGCGTGCGCGAGTTGACGAGCTCTGACTCCGAGATCCGCCTCATCCCCTACGGCGAGGCGTACGAGGAGGGATTCGAGGACATGCCGCGCCGCCTTCCGGACATCGCCAAGATCGAGCGCACGCTGGGCTGGACGCCGACGCGCTCGCTGGATGAGATCCTGGCCGACGCCGTCAGCTTTCAGCAGGCCGAGGCGTTGGTGCTGTGATGCCCGCCGCCCGTCGTTGATGGATCGCGGCTCCTGGCCGAGCGCTGCCGTCGTCCTGCTCGCGCTCGTGTGCTCGGGTTGCGGCGCCGCAGCGAAGTCCCCGACGGCCACCGTGCCGATGCTGCCTCCCGGACTGGTCTCGGCCGAGCGTGTTGCCGGCGAGCAGCCCGACAGCGCTCAGCGAACGCTCCTGAGCTGGTGGCGGGCGGTGCAGTTTCGTGACGTGGAGAGCGCGCTGCGCCTGAGCGACGGCATAGCGATCAGGTCGATCGGAGGTGTCCGCGCATTCCGTGCGGCGGTGCAGGAGGTGGGCGACAGCCTGCCCGGCGTGGTCATCAGCGAGTCGGTCGAGGTCAGCCCAAACCGCCTGGCATTGCGTGCCTTGATCGTGTTCTACGACGATCGCGGGAGAACTGCGGGGCGGTCACCGCTGTCCTTCTCGATGTGGCGCACGTCACGAGGCTGGCAGTTGCACGACCTAAGCCTGCTGCAAGATCAGGCGGCCGGCATCCGCAAGGCCCGCGCACGCGCCAGTCGCTGAGCGCGGCTCAAGGGAGCAGCGCCGCCTGTGCACGACGCGCCTCTGCTGCAGCCCGCAGCGCCTCCTTGGACGGCGTCTTCGCCTTCGGATCGATCGTGGTCTGCACCTCCTCCTGGACAGCCGAGCTATAGGAGTCATCCAGCGTGGAGCAGTAGGCGATGTACCAGCGCCCGCCGCTTCGCCGCCAGGTCATCGACGTGGGACGCAGGGATCCGTTGGTTCGCCGCACGTAGTAGCGCACGCTGGCCTGGTTTGGGCCCGTCCTGCGAACGCTGCGTATCAACGGCTTGACGAGCGGCGTCTGCGTCTCGATGCGCAGCGCGACGACGAGCAGCCCCGGCTTGAGCCGGCGCCGCGTCGCGGGCGGGAAGTAGTCCAGCGCGACGCTCCATTCCTCGTTCTCCATCGCCGACCAGTACTCGTAGAAGGCGCGCTGGACGGATCCGGTCGGCACCCTGCGAAGGTCGCCGGCCGTGACGGCCCGGCGTTCCTCCAGGCGCTTCTCCTCGGCCGCCAGAGGCAGCCGGCGCTCCGGCTGTGCCTTCGTACCCGCGTCCGTCTGATCGGAGCTCTTGCCGCAGGAGGCGAGGGCGATGGTCAGCGCGAGCCCCGCAACAATCGTCTTGGCGGAGTTGAGGGCCAAGTTGGGCATGATAGGCGCCGATGCCCATCGAGAGGGCCATTGCCGGGCTGATCGCGATGATCCTCTTCGCCGCCGCGTTCGTCGCGGTGCGCCGGGCGCAGCGGCGCATCGGCACGCCCGTCGACGTCCTCTGCATCTTCCTCGCAACCTGGGCCGGCACCCTGCTGCTCTTCGCGGTTCCGGTCATCGACTACTCGCCCATGAGGCTCGAGGCCTGGCTGCTCATCTATGGGTCGATCGCCGCCACGGGCGCCGGCTGCCTGCTGGCATGGTGGCGGTGGGGCTCGCGGCCTGCGGCGATCGACGAACAGCAGCGCGCGCTGCAGGCGACGATCGACCCGAAGCGCCTGCGGCGCCTATGGCTGGTGTCGGCGCTGCTCGGCCTCGCCGGCTTCGCGGCCTTCGTGTACGCCGTCGATCGGGTCGCCGGCTGGCAGGCCGTGTTCAGCGATCCCGCTGCCGTTCGAACGCTGAAGCGCGATTCGCTTGAGTTTCGACATGCCTACGGGTTCTGGACGCTGCTGACGTACTTCAACCAGGTCGCGTTCATCGTCTGGACCGTGGGGACTCGCATGCGAGCCTTCACAGGTCGCTGGCGCGTCGCGGCGCTGTTGGGGTTCGCATCGCTGATCCCATTCGTGTTCACCGCGGACCGCAACCTCATGGCGGCTGCGCTGGCTCTGGCGTGCACGTTGCACCTGCTATGGGGGTGGAGAGCCTCGTGGCGCCGGGTCGCGCTCGTGCTCGGCGTCGGATTGGCGGGCGCCGCGGTGGCGTTGACGGCTATCGGCAACCGTTACGGCGGCTCGGTGGAGGATCACCCGGAGGTGGCTGCTCACCTGACGACGCCCGCGCTGGAAGCGGTCGCGATCCCCTACCTCTACCTGACCGCCAACCTGCCGACGTTCGGTGCCCTGACGCAGGACGGCCTAGCGCCCCGTACGGCGGGTCAGATGACCGTTCTGCCCGCGGTCAAGGCGGCCGCACGAGCGGGACTGATCGACACTGCGCCCGTAGAGACCGGGGTCTTCTATCCGATCCCCTTCGAGACGTTCAGCAACTACAGCTGGCTGGGAAGCTTCTGGTTGGACTTCCGTGTCCCCGGCGTTCTCCTGCTGCCCCTGCTCGTCGGCTTCGCCGCGACGACCGCACGGTTGCGACTCGTTGCGCGGCCGACGTTCCTCGGCCTGTGGACCGCGGCGATCCTGTTGTACGTCGTCGTCTACAGCCCGCTGGCCAACGTGCTGTCGACGAGCCTGACGTGGGAGTACATGCTACTCGGCCCGGTCATGGCGGTCGTGCTCGATCCGACCATGAGCCGCCGCGCGCTGGCGCGCCTCAGAGCTAGCCCGAAGCTCGCGGGGGCGGCCGGCACGGCTGCGCTGGCCGTGGCCGCTGGCCTGCTGTTGGTCGCGACCTCGAGCACGCGCGCGCCGCGAACGATCGTCGGGGCCACCGCACTGCGCGATGCGCTCGCGAAGGCGCGCTACGTCTACGGGCGCGAAGGCCGCTACCCAATTCCCCTTGGCCTTGCGACGCGCCTTGGGGTCAATCGACCCGATGTTCCGTTTCGACCGCAGACGACGTACACCGAGCCGCTGCCGGGAGCCGGCATCGTCGCCGTCTACACCCAGCCCAACGACGTGTTCCTACGCGTTGAAGCTGGCGACGGGCGCGTGTACGAGGTTCACCGCACCGAGGAGGACGGAGGGATCACGTACGGACCTGGGACGCGCGATCGCTGAGCGACGTCGAGGGCGTGGATCAATCGCTCTACGCGCGCCGGGGCCGTGAGCGCTCGCGCAGCACGCGCTTGAGCCCATCGGGGCCGCCCACGAGGAGCAGTCCAAGTCCGGTCGCCAGCGTCGCGACACCGACCTCGGCGCGGATGGCGTCGACGGTCGCCACCGCAGCGGCCGCGACGGTGGCGACGGCAAGGATGCAGATGAGCGGCAGCACGCGCACGAGCAGCCGCTGGACCGCCAGCCAGGTCAGGGCGGCTGCGAGCACGGCGACCGTCGTCGCAACGGCCGCCCCCTCGGCGCCGAGCGGCGCGATCAGCGCGATGTTGAGGATGATGTTGAGCGCGGCAGCGACGCTTGCGCCGGCAAGCAGCCGGCGGTGCCGACCGCTCGCGATCGCCGAATATCCGGCGGGGTATCCGATCGCGTACCACGGCAGGGCCGCGCACAACAGCAGGAACGTCGTCGACATCGCGGCGAACGGCTTGCCGAAGAGGATCTCCAGCACCTGAGCGCCGAGGAGCTCCGCGATCCCGAGGCAGAGCAGCCCGAATCCGGCCAGCGCCGGCAGGCAGCTGACGATGAGCCGCTCAGCCTCGGCGCCGGCACCGGCGTCGAACGCTCTGGATGCGAACGGCAGCAGCGCATAGGCGGCGAAGACGCCCACGGCGTTGAGCGCGAGGAAGAGCCGGTACGGCGCGCTGTAGAGGCCGGCCTCCTCGACGGAGCGGATGGCCGCGAGCAGCACCGTGTCGATGTTGGCGGTGTAGGCGTATGTCACCGCGCCGGCGATCGCCAGTGGCCAGGACTGCCTCAGCAACCTGCTCAGCCCGCGGAGGGTCGGCCGTGGAAGTCGCCGCAGCTGCGCCGAGCGCCACGTCCAGGCGGCGGCTGCGAGCTCTCCGAGGGCAAGCGCCGCGAGCCCGGCCGTGGCGCTGTCGGAGCTGGCTGCAACGACGAGCGCGCCGCCGAGGGCGACGAGCCCGCCGAGGGCCGACGAGATTGCCAGTGCAATCATGCGGCCGCTGCCGCGCAACAGCCAGTCGGCTGAGAGCGCGAGCCCCAGCGTGCTCGCGCCGCTGAGGAGGACGAACGGCGCCGATCGCGGCTCCACGGCTAGCACCACCGCGCACGCCAGCAGCGTGAGCGTGACGAGGCCGACAACCTGCGGGGTGACGATCCGCGCCGCGAGCTCCTCGCGCCGACCGGGGGCGATCGCGATCTCCCGCGCGCCCAGATCGGGGAGCCCCAGACGCATGATGACGACGGCGATGCCGCCAAGAGCGACGCCGAGGTTCAGCAGGCCGTACTGGTCCAGCGGGAGCGCGCGTGTCAGCACCACGATCGCGGCGAAGCGCGCGGACTTGTTGATGGCGTCGCCCGCCGCGAGCGTCGCAACCGACTCGGCGACGTGCCGTCGTCCACCGGCGTCGCCTGCCTCGTGCTCGACCATCGACCCGAGCATTTCCAGCCTCAGACTGCTCCCGAGATCAGCGCCGCCAGCGTGGATCCCCACGCGCGCACGGAGAACTGACCTTCTACGCGCGCGCGACCCTCCTCGCCCATGCGTCGGCGCAGGCTCGGGCTGACGCTCAGACGTGCCAGCGCATCGAGCCAATCGGCCGGCGTGCGCGCGAGGATCCCGGCCGAGCCGTCGCCGACGACAACTCCCGTCGCCCCGACGTCGTCTGCGACCACGGGGATGCCGGCCGACATGTACTGCAGCGCCTTGTAGGCGCACTTTCCGCGCGTCCATGCGTTGTCGGGCAACGGCATGAGTCCGACGTCCATCTCGGCCAGGGCCCTTGTCTCGTGCTGCTCACTCCAGCTCCACTGCTCGACTTGCACACCCGCGATCGTCGGAGCCGGCGCACCGACGACGATGAGCCGGACGGTCAACTCGCGATGTGCCGCCGCGAATGCGGTAAGCGCCACAGCGACACCGTGCAGGTAGCGCCCGGTGGACGGCGACCCGATCCAGCCGAGGACGATCGTGCTCGAGCCGCGGTGCACCTTCGTCGCGACCCGCTCGGTGTCCACGAGCGAAGGCACGACGGTGACGTCTCGCGCGTGGCGCGTGAGCCACTCCGCAAGGTGCTCGTTGCCCGCGATCACGCGATCCGCACGCGACGCGAGCCATTTGAGCTTGTCCGCGTTGCGCCGCAACCGACCCAGCAGATGCCCGCCGGGCTGCGGCAGCCAGAGCGCGTCGTCGACGTCGAGGACGAGCGCGCGGCCGCTCATCACCGACCGCTCCAGAGACCGTCCCGGAAGCAGGTCGACCTGGCGCTGGACCACCGCGACGCCGGCATCGTCGATCCGGCGCAGGTCCTGCCGAAATCGCCGCCGACTTGCGATCACGACCCGCCCGCGGGACAGGGTCGAGCCGTGATGGAGGATCTCGGCCTGCTCGGTCGACATCAGCGGAAGCGGCAGGATCGTCACCCCATGGCGCCGCAACTCACGGGCGGGCAGCATGAGCCTGATGCGCAAGCTCGGGCCCTGCGGTCCCTGCGCGCCTGTCGCGATCGCTCGTGTCACGGCGACCCGCAGCATGACGGCTGGCGCCGCCGCCTCGGGGGACGGTCCGCTCGTCGCGCAGACCTGCCGTCAGCGCCGAAGCCGACGCCGCCGCGCCAGCAACTCGCCGTAGAGCGCATCGATGTCGCGCACCAGCCGGTCGGCCTGAAATCGAGGCTGGACGTGCGCCCGCGCCGCCGCGCCCATGCGCTCTCGCAGACCACGATCGGCAGCCAGTTTTGCGATAGCACGACCGAGCGCCGTCGCGTCGCCGGCGGGGACGAGCAGCCCGGTCTGCGGTCCGACGATGTCCTGCACGCCGCCGACGCGCGTGCTCACGGCCGGACGCGACGCGGCGGCAGCCTCGATCAGCGCGACCGGCGTGCCCTCGTTGTCGGATGACAGCACCGCGAGGTCGGCCGCGGCGACGATCGCGGCCATGTCGCAGCGAAACCCGCAGAACGCGACGGCGTCGGTGAGTTCGAGCGCCGCGCTGCGTGCCTCGAGCTCGGGCCGCAGCTCACCGTCGCCGACGATCGCGAGCCGCACCCGAGCCCCGCCGCGGCGCGCGACGGCGATCGCCTCGAGCAGGAGGTCGACACGCTTGATCGGCGCCAGCCGGCCGGCGAACAGCGCGAGCACGTCGTCGGCGCCTGCCCCGACCTCGTTGCGAAACCGCGCCCCGTCCGCCCGCTCGCTCGTGAGGAACGCGTCGAGCTCCAGGCCGATCGGGACCGTGGCGAAGCGCTGCGGCCGCGCGATGCCCATGCCCACGAGCTCGTCGACCGTTGCCTGGCTCACGCCGATGAGCTGATCGGTCGTGGTCGCCAGCGTACGCTCGATCGCGCGGAACGCCGCGCTCTTCGCCGGACTGAAGTACCCCGACAGGACGTGTCCGTGGTAGGTGTGGACGAGGATCGGACGCGGCCCGAGCGCGATCCGCGCTGCCACTCGCCCCAGGGCCCCGGCCTTGGCCGTGTGCGTGTCGACGATGTGCGGGCGAAACGCTCGCATCACGCCGACGAGGGCGCGCAGCGCCCGTGCGTCCGCGCCGGCTGCGAGCTTGGGTGCGAGCCCGTCTACGTAGCGCAGCCGTGCGCCATGGCGCCCCGCGAGGGCGTCGGACGACCCTTCGCCGGGTCCCAGCGAGCCGGCGAGCAGAAGCGTGTCGTAGCGCTCCGGATCCGACCGGCCCGAGAGGATGCTGACGTGGTGCGCCGGGCCGCCGACGTTCAGCCGGGCGATGATTCGCAGCACCCGGACGCGCGGGGGGGCGATCACGTCACTCACGCGTCATGGCCTCAGCGTCGCACGTCCTGCACGCGCAGAGCCGCTTCCGGATCGCGCACGAGCTGGCGCAGCCCAGGATCGCGCGGATTGCGCTGTAGCGCCTCGCGGTAGTTCGCTCGCGCCTGCGCCTGATCCCCCGCGCGTACCGCCAGATCGCCGAGCAGCGCCCAGGTGACGTACTTGCCGCGATCCTGCGCGAGCGCCTCGAGCAGCGCCGTCCGTGCGCCCGCGGCGTCGCCGAAGCGCGCGAGTGCTGCGGCCTTCGTGTAGTAGGCGGGAATCTGCTCGGGCGCGAGGCGCAGCGCCTGGTTTGCCTCACCGAGCGCCTTCGCCGGGTCCGTCGCCAGCGCTGCGGCGGCGTGACCCGCGTAGTGCTCTACGAGCACCTGACGGCTCAGGCTGACGCCGGTCAGGACGAGCGCGGCGGCAACGGCCAGCGTCATGGCGAGCGTGCGGGCTCGCGGATCGCGGTTCACCGAGTCGGGCTCGGAAGGCGAGTTCGCCACGGGCCGCATGAGCACCGCCGCCGCCGCCAGCGTGATCGCGGTGATCCCCGGCAGCAGGTGGATCCAGTCCACGCTCGCATGGACGAGCCAGGCGCTGAATGCGCCCGACGCCGCGACGAGCAGGAAGCGCTCCACATCGGAGTCCTGCGCCGCCGCGCGCCGGCGCCAGATCGTCCAGCCGACGCCCGACAGGAACACGACCAGCAGCCCGCCGCCGACCAGTCCGAGCTCGGACAGCGTCTGCAGCTGCAAGCTGTGCGGCTGGCGGATGTCCTCCGTCGTGCGGCGTTCGACGAAGTATCGGCGCTCGTAGTTGCCTGCTCCGACTCCGAGGAGCTTGTGCTCCTTCCACTCGCCGACTGCGATCCGCCAGTAGTCGTAGCGGTTGCCCGCGCCCGAGACCAACCGCGAGCCGGTCATCTCGCCGCCGTCGCTCGCGCCGAGATGCACGAAGGCGTCGTAATGACGCTGCCCGGCGCCGGCGATCCAACCGGACTTTACGAGCCCCGCGCCGGCCGCGAAGACCAGCATGCATCCCAAGCCGGCGGCTGTCGTGTTGCGGAGCGGCCGGAGGTTCTGCACGCGGGCGACGATCCGCGTAGCAGCGCCCCACGCGAGACCCAGCGCGGCGGCGACGAGGACCGCCCGGCTCGTCAACTCCTGCAGCAGGCCATCGTCGACGCTGCCGCCGAGTCCGCTCGTGTACACGGCGGTCGCCGGCCCGGCGAGCAGGGCTACGGCCCCGCTGAGCGCCAGCAGCGCGCAGGCGCGCCGCAGGCGGCCCGGTACGAGCGCGAGCAAAACGATCGCGCTCACGCCGGCTGCGAGTGCAGCGCCGCGCGACTGCGAGAGCAGCAGCAGCGCGACGATGAGCACGGCAAGTCCGAGTCCGAGGGCGGCCAGCACTGGGTGCTTGCGCCGCTCCGCAAGCGCCAGGGCGGGCCAGAGCGCCAGCAGGTGAAATGCCGCCAGGCCGTTGATGTAGCCCAGCGGCTGATCGAGCCGGCCGGCGAGGAACAGCGAGGAGCCGCCGCCCGCGCTCAGGCGCACGTACTCCACGATTACGTACACGGCGGCCGACATCGCCAGCGCGCCGACGAGCCATAGCGCCGCACGCGTCGAGCGCACCAGGACCAGCAGCAGCGCCAGGAGCACGGCGTACAGGAGCAGCCGGTTGGCGTCTAGCACGGCCTGCTGGATCGATTGTGCCCACAGCGCCGAGGCCAGCGACCACACGGCCAGCGCGGCCAGCCCCGTCAACGCCACCACCGCCGCGCGCGCAAGCCGCGGCGGCCGGGCGATGAGCACGGCCACGAGCACGACGATCAGCACGAGGCCCGACGGGGCCCAAACGGACGAGTCGTAGTAGCCGGCGGCGAACGGCGACAGCGCCAGCAGCAGCGCGAGCGGGACGAGCAGCATCGCTTCCCACGGCGGTCGCCCGGGGCGCTGCTGCGGCGGCGGCGCAACAGACGCCTCGTGCGTGACGACCGCAGGCTCCTTCGTGCGAGCGTCGAGCAGCGCGATGAGCGTTCCTGCGCCCACGAGATACGCCAGCACGACGACCAGCAGCAGGACGGAGCCGCCTCGATAGGACACCAGCGCCAGCGTGGCGAGCAGCGCTTGGCCGCCACCGAGCGCCAGCGCGACCGCGCGCGTCGTGCGCAGCCGTTTGTGCGTGCGGTGCGTGAGATGGTCCTGACCGCCGGTGAGGATCGAGACGCCGCGCCGCCGGCGCGAGATCATCACGAGGCCCGTATCGATCGCGGGAACGCCGACCAGCAAGACGCCCATCGCCAGCGCCTGCCATTCCGGCGCCGCCTCGCCGGCTCCCACCATCACGAGCGCGGCGAGCGCAAAGCCGATCGGCATGCTGCCGCCGTCGCCGAGGAAGACGCGGGCGGGCGAGGCGAGGTTGTGGGGCAGGAAGCCCAGACAGGCGCCCGCCAGCGCGGCGCCGGTCACGGCCAGCCACACCTCGCCCCCCAGCAGTCCCATCAGCGCCGTCGTGCCCGCGATGACGAACGCCATCGTCGCCGCCTGGCCGTCCATGTTGTCGAAGAGGTTCAGCGCGTTGACGACCGCGACGACCCAGATGCACG
>DASVPU010000047.1:0-5706 GCA_036389475.1 Solirubrobacteraceae bacterium | reverse complement strand
ACGCAGACACCGCTGGACAAGGCCGAGACGGCGGGCGCGGCCTTTGCCGCCAAGGTCGGCTGTGCAAGCCAGACCGCGGCCTGTCTGCGCGGCCTGCCTGTATCGATCATCCAGGCCAACGACGTCATGGGGCTGACGGGGTATACACCGGGGGTTGTTGACGGCGAGGTGCTCAAGCAATCCATCGGGACCGCGTTCGCCAGCGGTCAGTTCAACCGCGTGCCGATGATCAACGGCACCAACCACGACGAGGCGCGGCTGTTCGCAGCCGTCTCGGAGCTGCAAGGCGCGCCAATCACGGCAGCGAACTACCAGGCCGCAATCGCGTCAACGCTCGGCGTCTCGGCCAATGCCGCGGCGGTGATCGCGACGCAGTACCCGCTCAGCGCGTACCCGAGCCCCGCCTTGGCCTTCAGCGCAGTAGGCACCGACGCGATCTTCGCCTGTCCTGCGCTCACGCTGGACCAGTTGGCTTCGAAGTTCGTGCCGACGTTCGCCTACGAATTCAGCGATGCCAGCGCGCCGCAGCGGTTCCTGCCGCCGGTCAGCTTCCCGTACGGGGCGGCGCATGCCTCCGAGATCCAGTACCTCTTTGACCTGCCGACCGCTGCGATCCCGGTGACGTTCACTCCGCAGCAGCAGAGGCTGGCAACCAGTATGAAGGACTATTGGGCTGACTTCGCGGAGAGGGGCTTCCCCTCCTCACGAGGTCAGCCGCGGTGGCCGCGCTTTTACAGCCGTAGCCAGCAGATGCTCTCGCTCGTCCCGCCGCGACCGCAAGTACAGAAGGGCTTCGCCGCGGAGCATCACTGCGCGTTCTGGGCTCACGCCGGATAGCCTCGCAGCCACTTCGAACGCAGGCATCCGGGCGGTGCCGGCCATTCAGGCCGGTACCGCCCGTCCTGCGACGTGCGTGGCAGGATCCTCCAGCGGCACGTCTCCCCGCCGTCAGCCTCACGCGCAGGATCCTCCAGCGGCACGTCTCCCGCCGTCAGCCTCACGCGGCGTCGCCGTACTCGTCGTGAAGGTTCCACCACTGGTAGGGCGGCGTCTGCGGGTAGCCCTCCGGCGAGTCCTCCCATTCCTCCTGGCGCCCGAGCGCCGTCAGGTCAAGGTAGCTCCAGGTGCTCCCCATCGCTTCGTCGCCGCGGTTGTTGACGAAGTACGTGCGCGAGATCCTGTCGCCTTCGCGGAAGAAGACGTTGGTGCCGTGCCACTCGTCCACTCCGAAGTCGGCGTCGAAGTCGTCCGTGATGGTGTACCACGGGATGTCCCAGCCCATCCGCGCCTTCCAGCGCTCGATGTCGGGCTGCGGCGCGCGCGAGACGAACGCCAGCGTGGTGTCGCGGGCATTCAGATGGGCGAGGTGAGCGACCTGGTCGGCGAGGAACGAACAGCCGCCGCAGCCGCGTTCGGGCCAGCCACCCACGCCAGTCTCAAAGAAGAAGCGGTAGACGATCAGCTGACGGCGCCCCTCGAACAGGTCGAGCAGGCTCGCCGGGCCGTCCCGGCTCTCGAAGGTGTATTCCTTCTCCACGGCCATCCTGGGCATTCGGCGGCGCTCCGCGGCCAGCGCATCGCGCGCGCGGGTGAACTCCTTCTCCTGGACCAGCAGTTCCTGGCGAGCGGCCTCCCACTCCCCCGGCGACACGATCGGCGGCATGTTCATCGTGGTCCTTCCTCCTTCAGGTACTCGTCGACAAGTTGGTTTGCTCCAACAGAGACCGCTCCCGCCAGCGAAAGTTATTGGCACCCAATCCGCCCAGCTCGCCAATCGTGAGGGTTTCGGCGCTCGTCCGGCCGTTGCTATGCCGCGTTGGCCGCCGCGTGACCGGCGAGATCACGGTTCTCCGGGACGAACTTGCTCGCGATGAACGTCGCGCCCTCGGGATCGGCGATCACGGTCATCCTGACCCAGGGCGCATCGAACGGCGCGACGATCACCTTGCCGCCCAGGTCGAGCGCCTTTGCGGCGGTGGCGTCGGCGTCGTCGACTGCGAAGGTCACGTTCCAGTGCGCCGCGACGTCGGGCTGGTCGTCGGCGATCGGGGTGATGCTCGCCACGACGTCCTCGAAGCCCGCCGGAGCGCCGGCCTCGGTCATGTACTTGCGCAGATCGGGGTTGCTCTGCTCCAGGTGGTCGCCGTAGCCGGGCAACGTCCACATCTCTACGCCGCCCTCCAGCGTCAGGGTCCGCCAGCCGAAGACCGAGCCGTAGAAGGACTTCGCGCCTTCCACATCACGGGTCTTGAGGCCGTTGAAGTTCAAGGAACCCGCTTCGTTGACGATCCGCGCGCCCTTGTGCTCCCTCGCCTGCCAGACGCAGAACGCGGCGCCCTCGCGATCGGCGAACATCGCCATCCGCCCGAAGTCCATGACGTCGAAGGGCTCCCTCAGCGTGGTGCCGCCCGCCTCGAGGACCTTGGAAGCCGTCTGATCGGCGCTCTCGACCCAGACGTAGGTGTTCCACATGGCCGTGGGCGGCGCGCCCGGGGGGATCGACCCGACGGCGGCGACGTCGCCGCCGCGAAGCCGCGCGATCCAGTACTTGCCCTTCGACTCCGGCGGCATCACGTTCTCGAACTCCCACCCGAAGAGGCCACTGTAGAAGTTGACCGCGGCCTCAGGATCTGGCCGAGTGGTGTCGATCCAGCACGGGACGCCGGGGATGTATCGGTCTCGCTCGGGCATTTGCTGCTCCCTCGTTCGTTCGTTTGCGGCTTGCCGCAGCGTACGCGTGATCTAGGTCAAGAACTGTCCGCAATGTGGAATTTCACGACGACGACATCGCGGCTCTCGCAACCTCTGTGTCGTCCTCAGCCATGCGTCTTCGGGGGCCGTTGGCCGATAGCTCAGCGTCTGCGCGACGCCGCGCAGCCGGGGCAGCTCACCCGAAGTCCACGATCGTGAGGTCCAGTGGCAGTTCGTCGCTGTTCTTAGCGTCACCGGCGAAGGGGAGGATGTCGAAGGGGGTGGTGGTGTTCTCGAACTCGTCGAACACCGCCGTCGAGCGCAGCCGGCCGCGGGTCGCGAACGTGTCGATGATGTATGGGACGCCTTCGGAGGTCAGCGGCGAGGGGCCGTCCATGACGTGGAAGTGCAGATGCGGAGCGCTGCTGTTGCCGCTGTTGCCGACGAGCCCGAGCAGATCTCCACGCCGGACGTGGTCGCCTGCCTTGACCTTCAGCGACCCGGCCTGCAGGTGCCCATAGAGCATGTACAGCCCGTCGTCGAGCCTCGCGACGACGCTGTTGCCATCCGTCTGAGACGGCCGAAGGCCCTCCGGCAGCGCGCCCGGCACCTGCGCGGGCAGGCCATCGATCACGTGAACGACAGTCGCGTCCGCCGCAGCGATCACGCGCTTGCCGTAGACGGCATAGTCGCCCGGGCGCCTGGGATCTCCGCCGCGCTTGACGAAGCGACCGGTCGCGTCGATCTGCTCCCAGTCCACGGCGAAGCGCTGCGCGAGCCACTGACGGTTGCCGATCGGAAGCAGCGCTCGGCGGTGACGCTCCGACGAGCAGCAGCTGTCGGCCGCGACGTAACGGCGACCCGGCTGCAGCGGCGGGCCCAGTCGCGGGATCTTGAACGATGTCAGCACCTTCACCGTTGCCGGGGGGCTCACCGCCCGGCCGCCGGGCAGCTGCGGAGCCGTGACGGCGATCCGGTGCACGAGCCGCTGGGGGATCGTCGCGCGATCGTCGAACCGCAGCGTGACGTACAGCGTGGCCTGCTGGGCTTCGCCGAGCTCTGCGACGCCCGAGCGCGCGCCGGGCAGCGCCAGCGCCGCACGCACCTCGGCGCGGTCGAGCTTTGCGATCGACTGTCCGCCGACGGTCGACACGGTCAGCCGCGCCGGTGCGAGCGTCAGCGGCGTGGCGTTGAACAGGCGCAGCTCGTAGGAGATGAGGTACTTGCCATCCGAGCCCTTGAACGGCACCGCCGGCTCGCCGCTCGTCACGATCAACGCCGTCAGGGACTGCTCCTCGCCGACGCTGCGCGGTTGACCGCTGACCGGACTCCTCACAACGCGCGCGGCCCCGTCTTGAGCCTCACCTTTGCAGCCAGAACCAACTGCGACACAAAGACTCAGCCCGATCACGCCGCGATAGGCACGGCCTTCACGCCGGCCTGTCCTACGCACGCCCTGCCGAACCAAGCACCCCAACCCAGTCAAGATCCGCCAAACCACGCGCGCGATCGTACAGTCCTGACACGATCTGAGACGGGGGACGCAAGCTTTAGCGCAGGCGGCCGGTGACGAGCGGGTCGGTCGAGATGTCGTCGGGATGCAGGCGCAGCCGCGCGAAGAGCTCGGCCGTGTCGAGTCTCGTCCTCGATGTCGATCCGGAAACGCAGATAGCCGGCGCACCAGCGCGAACAGCTATCGGACGTTACCGTCCGATCACGCGGCCGCGCGAGTGAAGCGGTCAAACCGCGTCTGTAGGCGTCCGCTGTCGGGGTGCTCCTCCTGGCGGCGCGGGAGCGCGATGTGGGTGCCGTGAAACTCCTGTAGGCCGGCTCGGAGCATTGGTCCGTCAATCTCTCGCAGCAATCGACCGGCGATATGGACGACGCCGTCTGGGTCGATGCCGAGCAGGTTGCGGTCATACGCGAGATGGTGGATCGCGCACAGCGCGAGTCCGTTGACGACGGCGGCGATGCCCTCGGGTTCGACGTCGGGAACGATGTGCGCTGCCTGGATCAGTTCACGCTCGCGCAACGTGCAGATGGCGCAGCGGTGTCGGTAGGCGCGCATGACGTCGAGCTTGAATCGCTGCTGGTGCATCCGATGGCGTGCCTCCGTGGTTGCGTAGGCGCGCACGTCGGGTCCTGAGATCAGGCCGCCGGGCTGCATGTCCTGAACCGGCAGCCCCGGCTCGAGCACGACCGCGCGGGCCATGGGGTCATCGGCGGTGACGAACATCGGCGCGACGACGAGGTACTGGCCGGGCGCGAGAGCACGAAAGTAGATGAGCGGCGTCTGCAGATCGAACGCGGCGCGCAGCGCACGATTGTCGGCCTGGTCGATTGGCCCACGGCGGTACGCGTACGTGAACAGCGCGCCCGCCTGGTCAAATGCATCGGCATACGGGTCCTTGAACGACGTCGCGACGGTCAAGGCAGCGGGACCACGCTGTAGTCGCGATCGGTGGATGCCCTTTTGGAACGATCCGAAACTGACTCGCTCGCCGCCGAACAGAAAGCCCTCGCGCAGCCGACCGACCGGCACGAGATCGTCGTGTGTCTGCACCAGCTTGCGAGCGCAAGCAACAGCGGCCTGACGTAATGCGAGATCGGGATCCACTGACGGCACGATCGCAACCGTCCCGCACTGCGCTCGGCGCCGCAATCGTGTGACGCGATCCATGCACGAGCAGCCGAATCACAACAACAGCACAGACGTGTACGAGTTGATGCGCCCTATGACGTGCGCAGTTCGCGGTCACCGATACCGATGGCTCGCACGCTGGGCTCGCCCTCAACGATCCGCACCGCAGGCGCGGCTCTGCCAAGCCACTGTTCGAGTCGTTTCGAGTCAGCGCCGACTTCGATCCAGCTGATGACGCGGTTCGCGACGCGGGCATGCGAAACGGGACGGTCTGAACCGCGTTCGATGAAGAACGGCAAGCATGGCTCGGCGAGAGACTCCGCGACCGCGGTCAGCCGCGCCGACATCCCCTGACGACCGACGGTGCTGATCGG
>DASVPU010000046.1:0-41292 GCA_036389475.1 Solirubrobacteraceae bacterium | reverse complement strand
CGCCAGCCGACGCGGATCGCGGTGATCGGTCGTCAGCGGGCGGTGGTCGCGTTGATCGAGGAGCTTGAGATCAACGCGGTCGGCGATCATTCGACCGTGGGGTGGATCGCTTCGGATGGTTGTGTGGCGGAGTTTCCCTCGCCGCAGGCGTTGGGTGGGGTCGGTGAGTTGGCGGCGATCGTGCGTGAGCATCGCATCGATCTGTTGTTGTTGGGCTCAGAGGTGCCGCGCCTGGCGGTCTTTGACGAGCTCGTCAGCGCGCGTGAGCCCAGTTCGGTGCGTGTCTGTGATCTGACGGCGTTTTATGAGGATCTGTTTGGGCACATCCCCGTCAGCGAGATCAACTCGACGTGGTTTCAATACATCATGCACCCCAGGTTTCGCGCGACGACCAGCGCGACCAAACGCGCCTTTGATGTGATCGTCGCGACGTTGCTGGGAATCGCGGTGCTGCCGCTGCTGGCGATCGCGGCCGTGCTGATCAAGTTGTCTGACGGCGCGCCGGTGCTGTATCGCCAGCAGCGCATCGGCGAGCAGGGCCACCCCTTTTGGATGTACAAGCTGCGCACGATGCGCCCCACCGATGAGGAGCACGCGCAGGTGTGGTGCGCGGTCGGCGATCCGCGCGTCACGCGCACCGGACGCGTGCTGCGCAACCTGCACATCGACGAGCTGCCCCAGCTGTATAACGTCCTGCGCGGCGACATGAGCATGGTCGGCCCGCGCCCCGAGCAACCCGACATCTCCGCGCGCCTGGAAGCCCAACTGCCGTTTTACTCACGCCGCCAGCTGATCCGCCCGGGCCTGACCGGCTGGGCGCAAGTGCGCTGCGGCTACGCCGGCTCAGACCGCGGCTCAGCCTGGAAACTCAGCCACGACCTGTACTACCTCAAACACCAAACCCTGGCCTATGACATCAGCATCCTGATGCGCACCCTGGCGATCCTCGCCCCCCGACGCCGCCCCGGCCCCCTACGCGACGCCCCCTTCGTCACCCGCTCCATGGAAAACGCCGGCCAAGAAGTCGTCCCCGAGTCACTCGCCCTGTAGCTGCTGCGAGCTGCCGGCGCGCCGGCGACCGTCTGCGCTCACCTTCGCACGCGCGCTTCGTGCCGGTCGCAAAGAGGCGCGAATTGCAGCGAGCGGGAGTCCCATGCGAGCACAGCCGGCGATGAATCCGGCCCCCCAGGCAAGGTGCATGGTGCCCCACACGAGCGGCAGGGCAGCCACATCGAGCCGGTCGGCGGCGCGGTGCATGCGCGCGGCGCCGCCCACGAGTGCCAGCACGTAGATGGCGCCGGCCAGCCGCGACGTCTTTGCGGGACCGCGTCCGGTCAACCCGATCAGCAGCGCTGTGACGAGCAGCGGCGGCAGCAGATGTGAGCGACGCAGCGTCGCCGGGTGGCGCCGGCTCGTCTTGACGCGGTAGAAGCCGTAGCGCCAGTACTGGCGCGCGAGCGCGCGCAGTGAGTCCCGCGTGACCAGGCCGGCCGCCATCTCGGGCAGGCACACGATCCTGCCGCCGCCAGAGCGGACCCGTCCTGCGAGCTCACCGTCCTGATTGACAGGCCAGTCCTCGTCCCAGCCGCCCAGCGCCTGCAGCGTCTGGCGTCGCAGGAGGCCGGTGAAACCGGTGTCGACATCGATCTCGGCCTCCCGCAGCTTGCGAAACGCCGCGGCCCCGATCCCGATCGGAGACTGCATCCCAACCGCCACCCGGTGCGACCACGTGCCTGCGCCCATCGGGAGCGCGGGGCCACTGACCCACGCGACGCCACCCCGCAGCAAGCGCGCGACACCGGCCGCCAGGTAGCCGGGTGGATAGAACGTGTGCGCATCCATGCGCGCGACGAACTCACCGCGCGCGGCGGCAAGACCCACGTTGAGCGCGTTGGGCGTCCGTCGCGCGGGATTGTCGAGGACGCGGACGCGGTCGTCCTGACGAGCCAGATCGTCGAGGAACTCGCGCGTCCCGTCGTCGGAGCCCCCGTCGATGAACAGCAACTCGACGCTTCCGTCGAAGTCCTGGGCGCGCATGCGCTCGGCGCACTCGGCGATGAAGCGCCGCTCGTTGTAGGTCGGGATGAGCACGGAGACGTCGACGTGCTCGTCGCCGACGCTCATGCGGATCCTCCGTACACGTTCGCTGATCATGGCAACTCCCCCCGCGACCGTGACCGGCGGCCGCGTCAGCGGCTCTTCACGACCACGGCGCACCCTGGCTACAGTGGCGCGCGTGAGAGTCGTCATCACGGGGGCGGCCGGCTTCATCGGATCCCACCTCACCGAGCGATGCCTGGCGCTCGGTTGGGACGTGGTGGCGATCGACTCGCTGACCACCTACTACTCCCCGACCGCCAAGGTGCGCAACGCGCGTGGCTTTCACCAGCACCACCGCTGCACGTATCTCGAGCAGGATCTGCTCGACCTCGACCTGCCTACGCTGCTTGCGGATGCGAACATCATCTTTCACCTCGCCGCGCAGGCCGGGGTGCGCGCGAGCTGGGGCCAGTCCTTCGACGTCTACACACAGCTCAACGTCACCGTGCTGCAACGGGCGCTCGAGGCGGCGCGCCATGCCGATGCGCTGAGCAGGTTCGTCTTCGTCTCCTCCTCGTCGGTCTACGGCGACGCCGAGTCGCTGCCGACATCAGAGGACCAGATCCTGCGCCCGGTCTCGCCGTACGGTGCGACCAAGGCTCTCGGCGAGCACCTCTGTTATCTGTACTACCGCAACTACGGGCTGCCGGTGGTAACGCTGCGCTATTTCAGCGTCTACGGACCCCGCCAGCGCCCGGACATGGCCTTTCACCGAGCAATCGAGGCGGGGTTGCACCAGCGTGATTTCGTCCTCTACGGCGATGGGCTGCAGACCCGCGACTTCACCTTCGTCGACGACGCGGTCGAGGGCACGATCCGCGCTGCCGCCGACGGCCATCTCGGCCGGGTCTACAACATCGGCGGCGGTTCGCGCATCTCGATGCTGGATGTGCTGGAGATCATCCGTCGCGAGCTTCCTGACCTTCACGTGCGTCACGACGGCGCCCAGCAGGGCGATGCCCGCGACACGGCCGCCGACGTCAGCCTCGCGCGCGACCACTTCGGCTATGAGCCGTCATGGGATGTGGAGCGAGGCCTGCTCGAGCAGGTGAGGTGGCACCGTGCGCGTTAGGGGGCGATCGCCACGGCGCGACGGGCTCGCCGAGCGGACCCGTCACGCCTCACGGCCTCACAATGCCCGAGCAGCCCAACCTGAGGATCAGCCCGCAGCGCCGATCGCAACGATCGACATCTGCTTGCTATCCAAGCTCGTGCCGCCGAACGGGGATGAGGCCCCGTCGGAGTAGGAGTCGGCGACGGTGCCGTAGCGCAGCGCATTGCTCACCGTGGCGGCGGCATAGCGTGCGACCTTGCCGGTACCGCCCGAATGCAGACCAAGCCAATAGGACCCGGCCGTCAGGCGCACCGGTGAAGCGAAGCTCAGGGTGACCCAACCTGCCGCCTGGCCGGCGGAGACGGTCACCGCACTGCTTGTGGCCACCGGCGTGGCCGGCCCCGTGGCGCTATCGGAGTAGATCACGCCACGCAGCGGCTGATTGCCCGTCGTCGCCCCGCGACCATCGACATAGGCCTTGACGGCAGTCACATTCGCCTTGGCGGGTGCCGAGAAGGAAAGCCTCGACGCGCGCTTGGCGTTCGACGTCAACCCGGTCCAGACCGTTCCGGCAACCTGCTTTCCCATGATCAGCTTCGCAGACACCGGGGAAACGGGTGACGGAGCGGGTGATGGCACCGCAGCCGGCGCAGGTGACGCAGGTGACGCAGCGGCGCCGTAGAGCCAGTCGGTGAAGCCGAGCGTGTCGCTTGCCCGCGCTGGGGCGGTCGGGTAGCTGGCGCCGTAGAAGTGGCGTGGAATCCAGGAGACGTGCGTGGCGGTGGACCTCCCGTTGCCGGTCGCTGCGCCGAGGCGGTTGAGGCTGTCCATGATGCGCTTGAGCGCCCGATTGCCCCAGTTCCAGACGTCATAGCCCTTGCGGTCGAGCAACAGCGCGGCGACGAGCTGCGCGCCGTAGGCGTGAAACGAGTAGTCGATGCCCTTCTTGCCCCAGGACGGAAACGGCGCGGCGGAGCGCGATGCGTCCTCGACGATGATGCCGTCCTTGCCCGATCCGCAAGAGCTGGGATTGACGGCAGTGAACTGCGCCGAGCCCGACGCGTTGCACACCCAACTTGCGTCATAGCTTGTGCTCTTGACCCACGGCGTGCCGGTCGTCGACTCGCCCAGATACAGCTTCAGGCGACCCACCGCGGCGGCCAGGTCGGCGGTGTCGTTGAGGTAGACGTCGATCGCCGTCCGCGACGCCGACGCCCACGCGCCCCAATTGGTGGCGCTGTTGTTGTTGGTCACGACGATCGACGACTTGTTGCCGGATCCGATCGACTTCGTGCGCAGCGCGCCCAGCCATTTCTTCCACGCGGTCGAGGTATAGCCCGAGCGCGAGCCGGTGACGTTGGGGTCCATGCGCACGAGGTCGGCCGCCAGCACGTAGCCGCCGATCTGACGCATCGTGGCCAGCATCTTGTCGGCGGAGCTCGTCCCGTTGGTGCTCGCGCTGTCCTCGCTGCCGATCACGAAGCGGTTGACGCGGATCACGAAGTCGCGATAGCGCGCATCGCCCGTGCGGGCGTAGACGAGCGCGGCAGCGAGCGTCGCCGCGCCCTTCCCTACACCGGAGTTATCCCCGTAGTTGGGCAGCCAGGGGCTTGTCGACGTCGGCGTCGTCAAGCTCATCGTCGTCATCGCGGTATCAGCGGTCTTCTTCATGGCGCTGTACGCGGCACCGGACGTCGGTAGCGACGCCAGCCGCGCCGAGTCGATCAGCATGTAATCGGTTGCAGCGTTGGCGGCGGGCGCCGCCCCGGACAGCACGGCGAGCGCAGCACCGGCGCACGCGCACGCGCCCAGCACCGTACGGCGGGTCGATCCGAACATGGACTCTCCAGTCCTCGAAGCAGGATTGCTCTGCCGTCGACGAACGCCCTCCCTGGGGAGTCCCGGCGAATTCGAACAGCCGGGTGGCTATGCGTCCCGTCCTCGGAGGCGGCTTGCGTGTGATGACGGCTAAGCCAGTACTCGGCCAACCGTCACGGGGGCTGGATCTCTAGGCAGCCGAGTGGACGTTCGTGCGAGCGTCCTGCGCGGGCGTTGTACGACCGTGTGGGGAGCCCACAGTGGGCGAAGCTACGATGGGCGCCCCCGATGCGGCTCGGCGTATACACGGACTACGTCTACAGGCGGGCCGAGGGCGTCGTCTACGCCGAGCGCGCGTTCGCGCTCTTCCTCGCGGAGTTGAGTCACGACTTGGATGAGCTGGTGCTCTTCGGCCGGCTCGACCCGAAGCCGGGCACGTGGAACTACCGCATTCCCGACGACGTACGCTTTGTCGGGCTGCCCCATTACGCTTCGCTTGCCGATCGTCGGCAGGTCCGGACATGGCTGTCGGCGCTGGGCCGCTTCAGGCGCGAGCTGCGCGATCTGGATGCGGTCTGGCTGCTGGGGCCGCATCCGCTGGCGATCGCCTTCGCCGCCATCGCCCTGTGCAAGGGCCGGCGGCCCATCCTCGGCGTCCGCCAGGACCTCCCGGCCTACACGCGCAGCCGCCACCCCGGTCGCAGTTCAGTGCTCGCGGCAGCGTGGGTGCTCGAAGCGGCGTTCCGGACGCTCTCGCTCCTGTGTCCCGTTGTCGTGGTCGGCCCTGCGCTTGCGCGCAACTACCGGCGCGCTCGCGACCTTTACGTCACGACGGTGTCCCTCATCCGGGATGCCGACATCGTGGCGGAATCGACGGCTCTGGCGCGAGATTGGGGAGCGATGATCGAGGTCTTGAGCGTCGGTCGCCTCGACGCCGAGAAGAACCCGCTGCTCCTCGCGGACATCCTCGCCGGACTGCGCCGGGAGGACCCGCGGTGGCACCTCACGATCTGCGGGGACGGTCCGATGCGCGCCGCGCTCGAGGCGCGTCTCGACGAGCTGGGTGTGGCGGATGGTGTCCGGCTGCCGGGATACGTGCCGATCGACGACGGCCTGCTCGAGATGTATCGAGCAAGCACAGCGTTCCTCCACGTTTCCTGGACCGAGGGCTTTCCCCAGGTGCTGGTCGAGGCCTTTGCCGCCGGCCTACCCGTCGTCGCGACGGCCGTCGGCGGTGTGCCGGCGGTCGCGGAGGGACGCGCACGGCTCGTTGCGCCGGGACTCGCCGGCGCGGCCGTTGCGGAGCTGCGCGGGCTGGCCGAGAACCCTTCAAGACGCGCGGCCGCGATCCGCGCTGGTCTTGCGTTCGCCGCCACGATCACACTCGAAGCACAGGCAACCGGACTGCTGGCGTTCCTCGACGCTCACAAGCGCGTCACGATCGACGGCTGCAGGCGACGGCGAAGGTGCCGGCGCTCGTCGACCGCGCGTTCGCGACCGTAGCGCTCAAGCGCGCTTCTTCACCAGCTCGATGGTCGTTCGCCTGGCTTGCGGACTGCCCGCTGACGGGGAGAATCGGATCTTGGCGCGCACCTCGACGTGACCGGTCCGGGCGAGCCTCTTGCGGGTCAGGACCGTTGGCCTGATCGCCAGCTTGACCCACCCTGCTTCCATCGGCGTCATCGTGACCTTTCGCAGCCCCTTGCCGGCGACGGTCAGCGTGCCCGCTTCAGGGACATCGACGTCGAGAGCTGCGGAGCCGTTCACGCGGTCTCGGGTCAGCTTGCCGATCCTGAACCCCACGGCTCCGTACAGCCAGTCGGTGAAGCCGAGCGTGTCGCTGGGTCGCGCTGGAACGGTTGGGTAGTCGGTGTTGTAGAAGTAGCGCGCGATCCAGGAGACGTGGGTGGCCGTCGGCCTGCCATTGCCGGTCGCTACGCCGAGGCGATCGAGACGGTCCATGATGCGCTTGAGCGCCCGATCGCCCCAGTTCCAGACGTCGTATCCCTTGCGATCGAGCAGCAGCGCGGCGACGAGCTGCGCCCCGTAGGCGTGAAACGAGTAGTCGATGCCGGCTCTGTCCCAATTCGGAAACGGGGCGCCGGAGCGCGACGCGTCCTCGACGATGATGCCGTCCTTTCCCGATCCGCACGAGCTGCCGTTGACGGCGGTGAACCGCACCGACCGACCGCACGCCCAGCTTGGGTCAAAGCTCTCGCTCCTGACCCATGGCTTGCCGTTCATCGACTCGCCCAGGTACAGCTTCAGGCGATCGACGGCCACGGCCAGGTCCGCGCTATCGTCGAGGTAGACGTCGATCGTTGTTCGCGACGCCGACGCCCAGGCCCCCCAGTTTGTGGCCTTCAGGTTGCAGTCGACGATCGACGAGCAGTTGCCCGACCCGATCGACTTCGTGCGCAGCGCGCCCAGCCATGTCTTCCACACCGTCGACGTATAGCCGGGCCGCGACCCGGGGGCGTCGGGGTCCATTCCGACAAGATCGGCCGCCAAGACATACGCGCTGATCTGGCGCATCGTGGCCAGCAGCTTGTCTTCGTCCCTCGTCCCGTTGGTGCTCGCGCTGTCCTCGCTGCCGATCACGAAGCGGTTGACACGGATCACGAAGTCGCGATAGCTGTCATCGCCCGTGCGGGCGTACACGAGCGCGGCTGCGAGCGTCGCCGCGCCCTTCCCGATCCCCGTGTCGTCACCGTAATTGGGCAGCCATGGGCTTGTCGCCGTCGGCGTCGTGAGGCTCATCCTCGACATCGCGTCGTCGGCCGTTCGCTTCATTGCGGCGTACGGCGCCCCAGACGTCGGCAGCAACGCCAGGCGTGCCGAGTCGATCAGCATGTACTTCGAGGCCACCGTGGTGGGAGCCGCAGTCGAAGCTGCGCGCGGTGTCCTGCTCGGCGACGAGGCCAGCCGCGGCGGCGCGAGAACCACGAGCGCCAGCGCCACGATGCCAACGCAGGCCATCCGGAATTGCTTGCTGATGAGCCATGCCCGCATCGTCTACGAGCGTACCGTGGCGAGCCGCGCTTCAACGTGGCTCAGGCGGCCGGCAATGCCTCTCTCGAACGCTGACGCGCCACGGTGAGCATCGCCGGACCCATGGCGAGCAAGATCCATAGCTGCTTGTGAAACAGCCACGACCCGAAGAAGCCTGAGGTCAACATGCCGCAGAGCGTTATGAACAACGCTCGCGCCAAGAGCTCCAGCTGCTCGTCCTTCTGCCGCGTAAATGCACGAGCAGCCATGGCCGCACTGGTGAGCGCTGAGGCGATGATGCACAAGAACAGCAGCAGCCCGACGACGCCGAGCTCGGCGAGAACTTGGAGATAGATGTTGTGTGGGACGAGTGGACGATCGACGATCAGGTCGCTGCGACGGATAAGCCCCGCCCGGAGCACGTATTGCGGTGCCCGTGCCTCGTAATTGCCGGCCCCCACGCCCAGTACGGGATTGGCCTTCACCATCTGAGCGCCCACCCGCCAGATGTCGCTGCGCCCAGAGCCGTCGCCTGGCGCAGAGATACGAGCGCGCAGGTCCGGCGGCGCGAGCACGACGACGTAGAGGACGGTCAGCGCAACGGCCACGACCATCACGGGAACGATGCGAGCGCGACGCGCCCGCCCGGCGAAGACGAGGCCGGCCAGCAGCGCCATGGCCAGGCCGACGAGCCCTCCGCGCGAGCCCGTGAGAACGACGCCGATGATGCAGAAGCCGCTCGCCGCGACCGCCGCAAGCCGCACAACCAGCCCACGTGTTGTCATCCCGGCGAAGGCTGCGGCGAGCACGGCCCCGGCCACGAGCACAGGCGCCAGCGCGTTCGCCTCGGCGCCGGCGAGCCTACCGGCAGCGTCGGCGTCCGCAGGCGGGGGGACCAGGATCCCCGCAATGGCGGCCACGATCGCGCCACCGATCACGACCAGCACCAGCGTGATCACGTGGCGGCGCGTCCGCACAGCCGCGTGCACGATCAGAAACAGCGCGAACAGCGGCAGAAAGCGCGTCACCTCCGCGTAGACCGCATCAGCATCGCGAGCCCAGAGCACGCTCGAGCCGGCCCAGACGAGGAACACCGTAAGCGCGGCCACGAGCAAGGGCCGGACCGAGACCAGGCTCGGGACGCCGCGCCTGCGCACCGCCACGGTCGCCAACCAGGACAGCACGAGCAGCAAGCCGGTCGCTTTGACCGTCGCCGTCGGGACCAGAGGCGGGAGGGCGTCCAGGAACGAGACCCCGACGAACACGAGCAGGCCGGCTGTCAGATCCGCCAGCATCAGCAGCGCGAACGCCGCCCCGAGGACGACGAGCAGCCCCAGCCCGGGCGAACTGGCCGCCAACGCCCCGATCCCAGCAGCGATTGCGCCCACGGCGACCAGCAGCGGCCGGGACGGCAGCAAGCGCAGCGGTCGAGTCGCGTTCATCGGTCGACGGGGAAAGTAGGCAGCCGTGGCAGGTCCGTCACGGGCGATTACGCGATAACGACGAAGCCGGTCGGTCGGATGTTGTATTGGGCGAGCGTCTCCGCCAGCCGTTTGAGCTCGCCGAGCTGGCTCTTGCCCAACCTCACGACGACCAAGAGCTGGCCCGCCAGGATCGCGAGTGCGAGCGCGTCGACGACCTGGCCGAGCGGCGGAGAGTCGATGACCACCCAATCCGACACCGCCTCCAGGTCGGTGAGCAGCCGGTCGGCCGTCGCCGGCGTCAGGACGTCGGAGAGCCAGTCTCCGCTGTCCTCGGCAAGCAGCACCTTTAGATCGCTCGGCTCGCCCTCGGGTTGGACCAGCGCCGCGGGCAGGAGCGCCGGGCTCCTCATCACGGCGTGCAAGCCCGTGGTCGCCGAAACGCCCATCACGTTGCCGATCGATGAGCGCCGGGTGTCGGCTTCGACGAGCGCTGTGCGCTGTCCGGATTCTGCCAGCGCCCGAGCGAGGCCGACGGCGGTCGTCGTCTTGCCGTCGCGCCCGGATGGACCGGTCAACAGGACCGTCCTGCCCGGGCCCAATGCGCCGCCGGCACTCATGAGCCCCGCCCGCAGCGCCTGATAGCTGTTCTGAACGCGCCCGAAGCCGCCTCCTTTGAGCTTGGGAATGCGAGCCAGGATCGGGAGCCGATAGAGCTCTCGCAGTTGTCTCTCCGATCGTACGCGCGGATCGATCAGCTGCAGTCCGAAGACGCCGCCCACCCCGATCAGGAGCCCGGCGATCAACGCCACCAAGGTGCTGAGCAAGGGCTTGGGCGCGACCGGGGTGCGCGGAAGCTCGGCGCGGGTCTCGAGCCGGACGGTCGGATCCGGCCCCGCGCCGAGCGCCTCCAGCTGTGCCAGGCGATCGGCCAGGAGTTGCTGCGAGGCGCCCTGGGAATTGCCGGAGCCGCGACCGACCAGTGGCCTGACGCCGGCGACCAACGTCGCGACCTGGCGATGCAGCTGGGTGGTGCGGTAGTCGATCGTCGCGTCGGCGAACGCGTTGGCAAGCTGTTGGGCGAACTCCGGGCTCGCGCCCTGAGCCCGTACCTCGACGAGATCGCTCTGCGCAACGGGGACCGCCTGTACCGAATTGCGCAATGAACGAGCGGTCTCGGCGACGTTGACCTTGGCCTTGACCCTTTCCGCAACGGCGGGCGTGGTGATGACACGCGCAAGCGTCTCGAGGTTGCGCGCCGGATCGTTGGTCTCTCGCAGGACGCTGAGCCCGGCAAGTGTGCCGTCGCGATCGGCGACGGGGCTGACCACGAGGTAAGCGCTGGCCTCATAGACCTTGTCGGAAACTGCCAGGATGACGAGATTGGCGCCGACGCAGCCGATGACGGTGGCGATGATCAGCCACCACGCGCCCCGAAGGGCCTCGAGGTACTGGGCGATGCCTCCGGCTTCAGCCGTTGGATTGATCCAGCTCGGCCCCTCGGCGGTGCCTCGCTCCTCACGCGAATCGGTGCTCACGCTCAAGCTCATTCCTTTCGCTCCATCCGACGGGCGCGGACGTGGAACCAAGCGAGAGTAGCTATTCGTTCTCGGCTGCGCGTCGAAGGACCGCGGGTCCAACGGCGACTGGCTCGCGCGCGTTACGCTCCCTCCCCTTGAACTGGCGCTCGCCAACATAGGACATCGATGAGGCCGGGGTCCCTCGTGCTGTGCTACCACGCGGTTACCGACGCGTGGGAGGACCCGCTCGCCACCGCTCCGAGAACCCTGGAGCGCCAGATCAAGCTGCTGCTGGCACGCGGCTACCGAGCCGTGAGCGCCGAGGAGGCATTGGCCAACCGGGCGCGCACGCTGCACGTCACGTTCGACGACGCCTTCCGCAACGTTGCCAGCGTGCTCGGCACGCTGGAAAGCCTCCGCGTCCCGGTGACGATCTTCGCGTGCACCCGCTTTGCCGAAGACGGCGCACAGTTCCGCGTCTCCGAGATGCGCAACCGGATTCCTCCGGATGAGGATGAGCTGCTGACGATGACGTGGCAGACGCTGCGCGAGCTGGCCGACCGCGGCATCGAGATCGGCTCGCACACGATCTCGCATCCGCACCTACCCGAGCTGGGTGAGGAGGAGCTGGTCGCCGAGCTGCGCGAGTCCCGCGAGCGCATCGGCGATCAGCTCCATCGCCCATGCCGGTTCCTCGCCTATCCGTATGGACACCACGACGCACGCGTGGACGCGGCCGCCCGCGCCGCGGGTTACATCGGAGCGTTCACGCTCGAACCACCCACAGGCGCGTTCAAGCCGTGGGCCGCACCCAGGGTGGGCGTGTATCGGCCTGACGGGTGGCTGCGGTTCGCGCTGAAGACGGCGCGCATGCGCCAGTCGATGCTGGCCGCCCGCGCGGAACTTCGCTCGAGGGACGGCAGGGCTGTCCGGTCCTAGGATGCGGACTTACAGGACGGACCACTGGTGTCCATCTAGGCGGTTTCGCGCAACTCGCTGATGAGAGCGGACCAGCGACGCCCGACCGCCGGGATGGCGTGAACCTCCTCGATATAGGAACGGCTGGCGCGGGCGATCCGGGCATCGCCGTCGCGCGCCTCCCACAGCCGGCGGGCCCCGTCGACAAAGCGGTCCCATGATCCCGCGGCCGCGACACCGATGCCGCGGGTTGCGATCGTGTCGTCAGGGTCGAAGTCGAGCGTCAGCGCAGGTACGCCACGGGCCCATCCCTCGAGGAAGATGTTGGGCATCCCCTCCTGGCGCGACGTATTGACGATCGCGACGGCCTCGCCCACCACTCGCATGAGCTCGCCATGCGGGCGCGGGCTGAGGATTTCGAGGTTCGGAACTGTGGCGGCCTGGCGCCTGAGATCGGCGTACATGTCCTGCGAGTACGGGATCGGCGTCGCCACCATCCGGAACCTGGCCTCGGGCAGCGCTCGAGCAAGCTCCACGTAGCGCAGCGGGCGCTTGTAGTCGACGATCCGTCCGATCCAGAGGAATGCCTGGCCGGGGCGATCGGCGGGGCTCATGGGCTCGGCGAAGCTCGGGATGTGGGCGGTCCGCGGAATGTGCGGGAACGCCTCGCGCACGAGCCCCAGCTGCTGGGCGGTCTGCACGACGACGGCATCGGTGTAGCGCAGGCCGGTCCGGTACATCGCCGCCCTGATGCGCTCCCTCAGCCTCACGAGCGTGAAGTCGGCATCCGTCGAGCTGGCAAAGATCAGGCGCCGCCGGCGCAGGCGGCAGAACGCCGCGACGATGCCGAGCGCCGGCGAGCCGGTTCGGACGATGTAGACGGGCGCATCGGCCTTGTTCAGCCCGCGCCAGATCCGGATGGCCTCGTGGATCCTGCCGAAGCGCCGGTGGCCGCTGTAGTCCTCGCGCTCGACCAGGGTGAGATGCGGATTGGGCAGCGGCAGCGGGGCCGCGACGGGGTTGACGATGTGAGCGACGCGAACCCCCTCCGCGGACAGCGCCTGCCCCAGCAGGTAGGTCTGGCGCTCGGCGCCGCCGCCGCGCTTGCCGCCGCGGTCGTACTGCTCGGCCGCGAAAGGCGCGTAGATGGCAACGTCGTGGCGCATGGTGGAGACCAGAGCCTCGCAACCTATCCCGTTCGTGGTAGGCAGATTGTGCTCATCTACGATGAGGGCAGCGTGAATCCCGACGCCGCAACAGCTCTGCTTCGCTCCTACGCGGGTGTGCATGGCGCGAGATCCGCGGCCAACTTCGACTGGGCGCTGCGCCGCAAGCTCTTCGACGGCGTCGACCTCGAAGGCAAGACGATGCTCGACATCGGCTGCGGAAACGGCCGCATGGGACTCTGGGCGGCCGCGCACGGTGCGCGCCGCGTGGTCGGACTCGAGCCCGAGGTGGATGGTTCGAGCGCCGGCATGCAGGAGTCCTTTCGCAGCACCGCGCGCCGGATCGGGCTCCAGGACAGCGTCGAGCTCGTCACGGCGCGGCTGCAGGACTACGACCCCGGACACGAGCGCTTCGACATCGTGCTGCTCACCGCGTCGATCAACCACCTCGACGAGGACGCCTGCATGCGGCTGCACGAAGACGAGCAGGCGCGGCAGATCTATCGGGGGCACCTCCGGCGCCTGGCGCAGGTCGCCGCCCCGGGCGCCGTCCTGATCGTGACCGATGGCGATCGGCGCAACCTCTTCGCGCGACTCGGCGTGCGCAATCCGCTGGCGCCGACGATCGAATGGGAGAAGCACCAGTCGCCGAAGCTTTGGGCGCGGCTGCTGACCGACGTCGGCTTCGAAGACCCGATCGTGCGTTGGACGACCCTGAACACGCTGCGATCTCCGGGACAGGCGCTGCTGGGCAATCGGTTTTGCGCCTACCTGCTGACGAGCGAGTTCCTGCTGACGATGCGGCGCAGCAGCAAGCGCCTCGACTGAAAGCCGCGGCGGCGGGGCGGGCGGATCAGTCGCCGGTGGCGGCGCGCGCCGTGAGGCCGCGTGCTCGCAGCCGGATAAGCGCGCAAAGCGATCGCAGCTCCGCGGGCGACACCTCGCGTAGCGCCACGAGCACCATGCAGTATGCGGCCGTCCCACCGAGCGCCCCGATGATCCAGTCGCCCGCGGAGATGTCGCGGGTGCCGAGGGTCAGCAGCACCGCCGCCATCGCCGCCGCCGCGGCGAGAGCGCGGGCGAGGGTCGCGCCCAGCGGGCGAAGCGGCACATCGATGACCTGCCGGCACAGCCACATGTGGCCCGGCACATACACCATGTAGGCGACGCTCGTTCCGATCGCCGCCGCCTCGACGCCCACGCTGGGGATCAGCGTCACGTCGATGACGGCGTTGATGGCCAGTGCGCCGACCACGATCGGGATCCGCCTGCCGGCACGACCGAGGTAGTTGACGCCGTTGGAGATCAGAGGGCTGAGGCCCAGCAGGAAGACGAACGGCGCGAGCAGGCGCAGGACCCCCGCGGACTCGACATAGGCCGCTCCGAGCAGCAGTTCTACGATCGGCTCGGCCCAGACGACCACCGGCGCCAGCAGCACCGCTTGAAAGACGATCAGCCAGCGCAGGCTGGTCCGAAACGAGGCGATGTCGCGGTGCCCGCGCTCGCTGAGCGCGAGTCGCGGCGAGACCGCGTTGGACACCGCGATGCCGATCAGCCCGAGCAGGCTCACGAGGCGCATCGGAGCCGAGAACAGGCCGACCGCCGCAGCGTTGAGCAGCGCCCCGATCAGCAGGACGTCAACGCTCGAGTAGAGCGTATATGCGCTGCTGGTGACGAATAGCGGCCCGGCATACGTGAGCAGCTCACGGCCTCGACCGCTTGACGAACGGCGTAGCCGTAGGGAGCGGTTGCCGTAGAGGCTGCGGACGAGCAGGACTGCGATCAGCGCGCCGAACCCATAGCCGGCGGCGCGCCCGAAGGCGGCCCCAGCGGCGCCGCCGCCGAGCGCCACCAGCCCGATGCTGGCCGTGACCTCCATCGCGCTCTCCAAAAAGACCACCCGGAGGTTCGATCGCAGCCGCCCGGTGGCGATGAAGGCGGACAGGTAGAGCAGGAGCATGGTGTTGGCGAACACGGCGAGCGCCATGCCTCGCAGCGTCCAGGTCAGGCCGGGATGGCCGTAGGCGATGGCGATGGGCTCGGCGAGCGCGACCAGGCCGAGCGACACGATCGCGCCGAGCACGAGCTTCAGGCGCAGCGCGTCGGACAGCAACCGCGTGATCGCATCGCGGTTCTCGCGGCGCTCGGCGATGAAGCGCGCAGCCGATTGCGACAGCCCCGCGTCGGAGAGCATCACGCAGATTCCGCCGATCGTCAGCGCGAGCGCGAACACCCCGAAGTCCGACGGGCGCAGTGCACGGACGAGATAGAGGGTGAGGACGGCGGTGAATACGGACGTGCTGACCTGCGTCAGGACCCCGAACGTCGTGTTGCGCAGAATGCCCCTGTGCTCGGGCGGCTCGCTGCCGACGTTGCCTTCAACGGTCGCGTCGGAGGCGGTCAAGCGCATCGCCGGATGGTAGGCGCGATGCCGGCTTGGCTTCAGTCGCCGCAGCGCCACGGCGGCGCCGCTGCTGTCATCCAGGCGAACGCGAGCGCCCAGCCGCCCAGGACGTCACTCGGGTAATGCGAGTTGAGGACCACGATGACCACGCCCACGGTCGCGACGGCTGCGACGGCCAGCACGGCGAGGATCCGCCGCGTGGCCGCAGGTGCCGTCGCGACGACGGCCATGGCGAGCGCCGCGACCATCGCCGCGTGACCGCTCGGGTAGTAGCCGCTGCCGGCGACCCTGCGTGCCTCGCCACCGAGCGGATCGACCCGTTGCAGCGCGAGCGAGAGCGCCAGCGCCGAGAGGTACGTGGCGGCGAGCCCGGCGAGGATCCGGCATGCGCGACCGAGGCCGTGGCGCCGACATGCCCATAGCGCGATCGCCAGGCCCGAGGCGCCGACGGTCAGCCAAGTGATGGCACCCAGGAGATACTCGGCGCCGCGATACAGGAGGCCGGAGCCGAAGTCGTAGCGAATCAATAGGACGTCGAGGTGCCGTCCTGGCGCGGTCCCGACGGCAACGATGTAGATGGCGAGCACCGCCAGCGCGGCGAGACCTACCCGCTTGCGCAACCGGCGCACCTACGCAGGATCGAATGTGGAGCATGTCGTGCGGGCGCACCAGGCGATCTCGCGCGACCGCGCCCGACGAGTCGCCGACCGATGCCCGACCGGGGACTGAGACCGCGAGAGGCCACGTCCCGCACACTGATCTCGATGAGTCCCCGCATGGCCCGGATCATCATGCGGCAGTCCGCGCCCCCGAGCGCCGGTCGACGCGGAAGTTTTTCGCCGCGCGCGACAGTCGGTGGGGCCATGCGACGTTGGTCTAGATGATGATCGCGCGTGCCGTCATCCTCGCCGTCCCCACCTGCGACGATCGGCCTTGGTCCAGCGCGGCCTCGACGCCCAAGCCACTCGTGCCCGTGGCCACCAAGCCGATCCTGTTTCACACGCTGGACGCGCTGCGCGCGGCGGGCATCGTCGATGCCTTGCTGCTCACGCGACCGGATGCCATGGTCGCATTCCGCGATGCGGTCGGCGACGGCTCGCGCTGGGGAATGCGAGTCTCGTATTCCCCCAACGCAGCGAATCCCGACGTCCGCGACGCCCTCGGCGTCGCGAGCGAGTTCATCGGCGGCGAGCCGGTGATCGTCCACCAGGCCGACGCGCTGCTGCGTGCGTGCCTGCGCGATCACATGCTTCGCTTCGCCGAGCAGGATCTCGATGCGCTCGCCCTCATGCTCGCGCCCGCGCGACTGCCAAGGCCGATCAAACCACTTGTCGGCGGCTACCTGCTCAACGCCAGGGCGATCGCCAGCATGTGCGACGGCCCTGCCGCTTCGGATCCGCTCTCGCGGCTGCGCCGCCAGGGCGGGCATGCGCGCGCGCTCGAGGTCGAGGGATGCCTGGCCTGCCACGGCGACGAGGCGACGCTGCTGGAGGCCAACCGCCACGCACTCGCCGGACTGCGCACGGAGGTGACCGACGCGATCCTCGAGGGCTGCGAGATTCAAGGCAACGTCGTCGTCCATCCGACGGCGAGCCTGCGCAACACCCTCATCCGCGGGCCCGCGATCATCGGTGCCGATTCTCTGGTCGTCGACTCCTACGTGGGCCCGTATACCTCGATCGGCGCCAACACCCGCATCGAGGGCACGGAGATCGAGCACTCGATCGTGATGGACGGCGCGAAGCTGATGTTCGTCGGCAGCCGTCTGGAGACGAGCATCATCGGCCGCGGCGCCAGCATCGTCCGCCGCTTCGACATGCCGAGGGCGGTACGGATGTCGATCGGCGACGGCGCCGAGGTCGCGCTGTCTTGACGGCCGGCAGCCCCGGCGGCCACCGCGCGCGTCAGCGCGACCGGCGCGCGGCGGCGAGCGCTCGGGCGTCAGGCCGCCAGCGGCACGCGCCGGCGCGTCGTGGTCAGCGGGACGGAGTCCAGGCGCTCGAGCTCGACGCACATCGCCCGGCGACCGCGATGGTGCAAGCCGTAGACGGAGCTGCTCGTGCGGCCGAGCCGCTCGGCGATCTCGACCGGCGAGAGCCCGAGCACGTGACGCAGGACGATGACCTGGCGCTGGTCTTCCGGTAGCGACGCCAGCGCGGCGTGCAGCGAGCGTGCCAGTTCGGGCGCTTCCTCGCAGAACGCATCGTCGGCCCCGAAGATCTCCTCGGAGGGCGTCGAGCGCCGCGCACGGACGGCGTCCACGGCAACGTTGCGCGACATCCGCAGCAGCCACGCGATAAAGGGAACGCCGCGATCCTCGTACTTCGGGATCGCCGTCATGAGCTTGGCGAACACCTGCTGCGTGACGTCCTCGGCGTCGTGGTGGTCGCGCACGATCGTGCGGACGTAGCCGTAGACGTTGTCGGCGTAGCGCAGGTACAGAAATCGCACCGCGTCACGATCGCCCTGCTTGGCGCGCAGGACCGCCCGGCTGACCAGACGTTCGATCTCCGGCGATGTCTCCACCGACTGCTTGGCGACCAGTCGGTCCTTCGTCTGCCCGGCCCACGACGTGTCCGCCTTGGGCATCGGGAGCGCCGTCCTTGGCTCGTTCATGTGCTCGTTTCCCGGTGTGTCGTTGGTGGTGGCTTCTCAGAGTCCCGCAACGTCCGGGACCAGGCGGCACTTCAACAGGCGACCGCGACAGGCGCCGCCACGAGGTTGTTGACGTGTGCGTAATGACTGGCCTCGGTGCGGTTGGCCACGCCGAGCTTGCGATAGGTGTTGGAGAGGTGGAACTTCACGGTCTGCTCGGTCACCCACAGGCTGCGAGCGATCTGACCGTTGGTCGCGCCCTCGGCGACAAGCCCCAGAATCTCCTTCTCACGCAGCGTGAGCGGGCAGTCGCTCATGACCGCCGGCCGGCGTTCGAAGCGGTGCACGACGTTTCCGCGGACCACCTCGCGCAGCATCGTCCCGAGGCTGACCGGGTGCATCGACTTTGACAGCACGGCGTGCGCACCGGCCTCGAAGACCTCGTTCATCCAGGCGTCGTTCATCCGCAGCGTGAGCAACAGGCGCTGGGCGCGCGGTGCGTGCTCGACCGCTTCGCGCAGTCGGGCCAGCGCGTGATCGGGAGCGCGCATCTCGGTGACGCGGGGGTCGTGCATGTCGTCGACGAGCACGACGTCCGGGCACAGGTCGACGAGCGCTGCGTGCGCGCTGTCGCGGCCGTCGATGACGCCGACGACCTGGAAGCCGGCGGTCTGCTTGAGCGCCAGGCGGATGGAGTGCGCGACCAGCGAGTGGTCGGCGACGATCAGAAGGCGCTTCATGCGATGACCTTCGCCCTACGCTGCGTCAGAGGGGTGTTCATTGTTCGCTTCCTTCCGTGGTTGCGTAAACAGATGGCATCCCGACCACGCCGAGCCCGAGGCCGGAGCCGGAGTGCAGGATCAGATCGGCGGCTTCGTTGCGCGAGCGCACGCCGAGCTTCGAAAAGGCAGATGAGAGGTGGCACTTCACGGTGCTCTCGGCGAGGTACAGCTTGCCGGCAATCGCCTTGTTGGTCATGCCCACGACGACCATCCCCAAGACCTGCTTCTCGCGGCCCGAGAGCGTCGGGCGGTCGACCTCGTGGCGCGCGGCGGCGGGCACGGCCGTCTGGCCGGCGAAGACGGCGCGAACGGTGAGCGACAGCGTCCTCTCCACCTCGGTCTCGAAGACCACGCCGTCGGCACCGGCCTCCAGCGCGCGGCGCACGCCGCGGCGGGAGTCCTCGGGTATGACGGCGATCAGGTGTGCGCCCGGCAGGTTCTTACGCAGCCGGCGCATCTGCTGGTCACGCTCTGTGACGCCGCGGCCGAACGCCACCACGAGCACGTCCGGATCGGGCGCCGCGCCGTTGTCAAGGCTCCCGGCGCTGAAGCTGCGCCGCTCGACGTTCATGCCGTCGTCTTCGATCACGCTCTCGATCCGGCGACCGGCGAGCTCGTCGTCTGCAACGGTGGCGATGAGCGGCGGACACGTGCTCTTGGCCATCCCGCTCTCCCTGCGGTCGAGGCTCACGGCGGACGAGCCTTTGACCTCGGCGCCCGTCCGATAACACCCCATCTTGCGCATTCCTTGCCGATCCGTGGCTCGGGCATCATCGCTGCCTGGCAGCATGCTCGCTCCTTGCTTTTCGTTGGCCCCTGGCCACATGCCGTGGCCGTCAACGATTAGGACAGTGCCAGAGTCCAGGCCCCGTTTCATCGGGGCTAGCCACGAGATCTGCTGCCATTCCCCGCCTATTGATTGCAGCAGTTACGCACTGGATCCTGCAGTTCGGGTTGCTGGATCGCGCAACCTCTACTCATACCATTTTCATACTTCCTGCTCAGGCCAATTCGTAGGCCTCCAGCAGCCTCAGCCACGTTTCGCTGCGCGTCGGGAACGGCGGCGCGCACGCCCAGAGCTGCGCGATCGGCACGTTGTTCACGATGGCGACCGTTGCCGCGTGGAGCATCTCCGCAACCTCAAATCCGACGAAGGTCGCGCCGACGATGACGTCACGGCCGCCGTCGATCACGAGCTGCGTCGTGCCGGGTGTGTGGCGCCCGACGAAACTCGCGCCGGCGATGGCCGACGTCGGACGCGAGACCGTGCGGACGTCGATCCCTGCCTCGCGCGCGGCAGCCTCGGTCATGCCCACCGCCGCGACCTGCGGGTCGGTGAAGATGACGCGCGGCGAGCCCGGGCCGTCCTGCGTCGCGCGCGCCTGCTCGTCGCCGTCGAGCACGAGCGTTGCGATGCGGGCCTGGTACTTGCCCATGTGGGTCAGAAGCGCGCGCCCGTTGACGTCGCCGATCGCATACAGCCACGGATAACCGGGGACCTGCATGCGGTCATCGACCTCGAGCGTGCCGCCCGGCTCGATCCCGACCGTCTCCAGGCCGAGGTCGTCCGTGAGCGGCTTGCGGCCGACCGCGACGAGCAGCTCGTCGCCCTGCAGCAAGCGCCCGTTCTCGAGCGTCAGCGTCAGCTCGCCGGTGCCGTCGCGCTGCACGCGCGCGGCCGGCGCCGCCGTGAGGATCTCGATGCCACGCTCGCGTAGCGCTGCATCGAGGGCGTCAGCCGCGAACGGCTCCTCGCTCGCGAGGATGCGGGGGGCGGCCTCGACGAGCGTCACCGTCGACCCGAGCGACGCGTAGGCCTGCGCGAGCTCCACGCCGACCACGCCCGCGCCGAGCACCAGCAGCCGCGGCGGGATCCGCTCGCTCGTCGTGGCCTCGCGGTTGGTCCACGGCCGAGCCTCGGCCAATCCGGGGATCGGCGGCAGCAAAGCCTGCGATCCGGTGGCGACGATGACGGCTTCACGGGCGACGAGGAGCTCGTCTTCGACGCGGACCCGGCGCTCGCCGTCCAAGCGCCCGTGGCCGCGCACGATCGCGACTCCGCGCTCCTGCAGCCACGGCTCCTGCCCAGAGTCGTCGAGGCCGTGGATGACCTCGTCTCGGCGTCTGAGCACGGCGCGCACATCCAGATCGCCGGTGACCGCCTCACGCACCCCGGGCACCCGCTCGGCCTCCTCGTGAAGCTCGGGGGGACGCAGCAGCGCCTTCGACGGCATACAGCCATAGAACGCGCACTCGCCGCCGATGAGGTGCGCCTCGACGAGTGCAGTGGCGCGACCACGTTTTGCGAGCCGCCCAGCCGCAACCTCGCCGGCGGGCCCGGCTCCGATCACGACGACGTCGAACTCGCGCTCGCTCATCGCGCGGAGCCTACGGGGCGGCGCGTGCGTTTGGCCGCCAGGATGCGATCGGGCAGCCGGTACATCCTTTCCGCGCTGAGGCCGATGCCCGGGGCGACCCCGGCACTGACATGCCAACGAGATTGAGGGCAGCGGGCGGCGTCGTCGAGCGCGAACCTACCCGTTTGCCTGGCGGAGGTCGGGCGCGCGGGGGCTATAATCCGGCGTCCTCGCGGATGTAGCTCAGTTGGCTAGAGCGTCTGCTTGCCATGCAGAAGGTCGAGGGTTCGAGTCCCTTCATCCGCTTGTGTAAAAGGCCCTGCAACTGCAGGTGCAGCCGCCCCGAAGACTGCATGACCACCCGAACGGAACACGTGGAGGGCGGGTGGTCATGCAGACAGAGGGGCAAAACGGCCCGTAGACACTGGGGATCGGGCGGCCGAACCCCAGACCGTTGCTGAGGGGACCAGTCCAGGGGTCGATCCAGGGCGTTGACCGCGGCCGGGCTGGTCGGGCGAGACGCGGCTACCGCAGCTTCGCCGGGTGACGTTCCGGGCTGCCGGTACTCGAGTCCGATGAGTCGATCGTGCCATGCATCGCAGTGTTCTCACAAGAGGCCCAAGCCGCGGACCTTCGCCCCCGCGGGTGTCGGTCCCACGGGCAGCCGTTCGATGGGCTACGTCTCTACTGATGGCCCCTACGCTGCAACTCATGGCTGAGCGCACTTCACTGCTGGACACGATCGCGGTCCGTGTGCTCGACGAGCCGATGTTGAACCCGCGGTCCACTGATGCGTAACCTGTCTCTTGGGCAGATGACGTACTCGATCTTCGATACCACCGACAACCTCGTCGAGGCGTTCACCGGGCGCGGTGCCACGCTGGACTGCCTTGCCGGCATCGCGCAGGCCGAACCAGACGCCGCTGACGAGGTCTACCTCGTCGGCCAGGACGACGCCGGCAACATCGTCGGCGAGACCGTCTACGCATCGTCCGTGTCCGTTCCCGCGTAGCGCTCCCGCAGCCCTATCGCGCGACAAGAATTGGCGGCGCCGCTGCCGCAGATCGTGGCAGCCGATCGCTATGGGGAATGTGTCTTTCACCGGTTCGCGTGCGGACCGGCGCGCTCCGTTAGATGTCGGCGGTCGGGCCGGTCATCGAGCGGCGGATGTCGGCGACCTTGCGAAACAGTCGCAGCGGGTTCTCCGGTACGGCGACGAATCCCCACCGGCGGTAGAAGCGCGCGGCCTCCTCGTCGATCGCGTCGACGACAATCAGCCGAGCGGCCGCGACGTCGCTCGCTGAGACTGCGAGCCGCAATGCTTCGGCGAGCAGCCGGCTTCCCAGCCCGTGACCTTGGCGCCGGCCGTCAACGGCGAGTCGGGCGATGAGGATCGTCGGGATCGGATGGCGCGGCATCCCGCGGGCATAGCGCCCGGGCGCGTCGTCGCGGCGCACCGATCCGGTCGTGAGGCTGACGTAGCCGACAACGAGTTCCGCATCCAGGGCGACGTACGTGCGCGCGAGGTCGGCGCGCTGGCTTGCCAGGGCGTGGTCGACGAGCCACCCGTTGAGCAGCTCATTGCCGCAGTCAAACGTGGCCAGGTCGTGGTCGTCGGTTAAGGCGACCAGGCAGAGGTCGCTCACCCCGCGGGGATGCGCGCCAGCCCGAACAGCTCGGCCAGCTCAGGAACCGGCTGACCAGGCTCATCCAGCTCGGCAGCGAAGCGCTCAAACGCTTGGCCGCTCAACACGATGTGACGACGCTCATCGAGCAGCTCGCGGGCACGGTCCTGTGCTGCGCCGAGCAAGAACGCCGTGACGGTCTGACCGGCGAGTGTGGCCGCCTCACGAATCATGGCGTCCTGCTCATCCGTGATGCGGACATCGATGCGACGAGAGCGTGTGGTCGGTGCCATCGTGTGAACTCCAGAGCGCGGGGTGGCTTGTCCGGACAGCGTACACACAGTGGGCACGCTGCTCAACGGACTGGGCTCGCCTCCTGCGATTTGAGGCGTTGCAACAGCGCACGACGTTCCTCGGGACCGAGCCTGTCGATCGCGGCGCGCAGCGCAGCGCGCGAGACCTCCGGCGGGTCGGCCAGGCGCTGCGGTGCGAACGCGCGCGTGGCCGCGTCGCTCAAACGCGACGCACGCACGGCATGCAGGTAGCGCTCGGTCGTCTTGAGATCGGCATGGCCGAGTACATCACGAACTGTCACCGGGTCCAGCACGCGCGTGAGCAGCGTGCCCGCCGTGTGACGCAGATCGTGAAAGCGCAGCGGTGGAAGCCCGGCGGCGTCGCGTGCTGCGATGTAGCGCCGTCGCAGCGAACGTAGCGGGCACGCCGGCTTTTCGGCAGGCCCTCCACGGTGTCGGACAACGCGCGCTCGACGACGAGCACGAGCTCAGACCAGCGCACGTCGCGCCAGCGCAGCGCGACGAGCTCGCCGCGCCGCAGTCCCGTGTACGACGCCACGCACAGCAGCTCACCGAGCTGATGGTCTTCATCGACATCGTCGGCCGACCGGACGTCCCTCCAACTGCCCGACTCCGCCGTGCGCGCGAGCGCTTCGATCTGCTCGACGGTGAAGACCTCGAGCCGCGCGGGTGCGTCCTCGCGACGCTTCGACGTCGCGGCGGCGGGATTGGCCGGCAGCCGCCAGCGCTTGGCGTTGTCGGCTCGCAGACCATGGTTGAAGATCGCCGAGACGACCTGGCGATGCTTGTTGACGCTGGGCGCCCCGACGCCCTCGCGCGCGTGCGCGACGAGCAGCGCCTCGACGTGCGCCGACTCGACCTCTGCTGCCCGCAGATCGCCGAGCGCAGCCATGATCCGCCCGACAATCACCCCCGAGCCGCGCCGATGCGCGACCCCGGGCTCGGCGAGCATCGAGCGGAAGTCGCGCAGCGTCGACGGCTTGGCGCCCTTGACGTCGGCGACGTGCGCGACTCGTGCGCGAGGCGGCGGAACGTCGGCTCAAACCCGGGTTCGGGATCTGCGGGCTGGGATTGCACCCAGGCGGCCCGATCGATTTCTACGTCTCGGACGTACTCCGCCATCCGCCGGCGCGCCTGAAACTCCGTCAGCTGGCGGCTCGGGGACGACCGGCGCGCGTACGAAAGCCGCCACGTGCGTCTGGCGCCACCCACGCGCCCGCGCCGAGCCGGCGGCGCCGTCGCGTCCCGTCTGCGCTGCGTCACTTCACCGCCCACACCGGCTCACCCGTCGACTTGCGTCGTTCGACGATCAAGAACGCAATCGCGAGAGGGTCGCGAATCGGCCGTGAGGACATCGGTCTGAGAGAGCCTACAGACGCGGCGGACCAGTCAAATCATGCGGCGGACCAACTTCTGCGGCGGATCACCGGCGGACCAATCTGTCGCCAATCGCCCGTGTTACTGCACTTTTGCCATCTCTAAACCCCCGTACCTGCTGGGATCAGCGCCTGTACGTCTGCTTGCCATGCAGAAGGTCGAGGGTTCGAGTCCCTTCATCCGCTTCTTTCGAGGATCCCGCTCCGGCTGGGGCGTTCGTTGAGTGAGCGATCGCCGTCATCGGCGCGTCAACTGTGACACTTCGCGATTGTCACGCTTGAGGGCACGAGGTGGCTTATCCCGTGTGGAGGGCAAAGAACACATGCCCGCCGACCACGGCCAACAGCGCTGCGCCTCACTGACGGACGAGCCTCGACCACAAGGACAAACTCGCTGACGGTGCAGTCTGCGAACTGGAAGGAGGCCGGTAACCGCTCGCCGTGGGGGACTGGCCCGCGAGCAAGCCGTCCACACGCTCTGGGACCCTTGAGGGTCAGGGAGGAGCCGATGCCGCCCGTCGGGCGGGTCGCAGCGGAAAGCGAATGCTCGTATCATAGGTTTTCAACTAAGCTACGCCTCGTGTCTATAACTCTGACGCAGCTGCGTAGCTTTCTCGCCGTCATGCGCGGCGGATCGGTCACGGCGGCGGCGGACGAACTGGTCGTGACGCAGCCGTCGGTGTCGGCAGCGGTCGCGGCTTTGTCGCGGGAACTGGGCACACCGGTCACCGAGCGCGAGGGCCGCGGCATCCGCCCGACTGCCGCCGGCAACGCGTTCGCACCATTCGCCGCTGACGTCATCGGACTGCTCGAGGAGGGGCGTCGAGCCGCACGCGAGGCCGCGCACCTCGCCGACCGCCGGCTGCGCCTCGCCGCGGTGACGACCGCCGCCGAGTCCTTCGTCCCTCCGCTCATGCGCGCCTTCTCGCAGAGCTACGAGGAGATCGGCCTGACGCTCGCCGTCGGCAACCGCGAGCAGGTCATCGACCTCGTGCTGGATCATCGCGCCGATGTCGCGATCGGCGGCCGTCCGCCGCGCGACCCGCGCGTGCAGGCCAGCGCGATACTCGCCAACGACTTCGTGCTCATCACGTCCCCCGACGATCCGCACGCCAGCGGCGGCACCGTCGACGCCGCAGAACTCGAGCGGCGCGTCTGGTTGTTGCGCGAGCCCGGTTCGGGCACGCGCGTCGTCAACGAGGAGTTCCTCGCCGCCTCCGCGCTCGAGCCGCAGACGCTGACGCTTGGCTCCAACGGCGCGATCAAGCAAGCCGCTCGAGCCGGCATCGGCGTGGCGTTCATCTCACGGGCGGCCGTCGCGCTCGAGCTTGAGCACGGGCTTCTCGCGGCGCTACCGGTACGCCACCGGCCCGCCGCCCGGCGCTGGTATGCGATGTGCTCGAATGTCGGCCCGCGCCGCACCGCCGTCGAGCGCTTCATGACGTTCGCGGCATCGCCGGCCGCGCGCGAAACGCTCAGTGTCGCGGCTGGCTTGGAGCGTTCAGGCAGGGCCGCTTCGCGATCGAAATAAGCGCAGGCGCCAACGTGGCGCAGGCAGCTAGCCACGCACGCAGCGGGCGTCGCACGACGCCACCTCGGCCGAGCGTCTAGCGCCTGAACAGCCCACTCGCGCTGAGGGCAGCCGAACGAGCGAACCCGCCCCGGGTCCGCTCGCTCGGCCCGACCGCTGGGCGAGCATCGACCCCCACCCGCCCCGGTCGCGTCCGATCGGTCAGGCCACCCCGCCACCGATCGGCTCTGCGACCTCGGCCGGGGGACGCTCGCCTTGGACGTGAAGCACGGGCTTTCCGAGCCCGCGCACCTTGCTCGGAAGATCGATGTGCATCCACTTCGACAGCCGCTTCGGCAGCGTCGAGATGATGATCTCGTCGACCTCCCGCTCGTGCAGCGTGTCTGAGATCGCACTCATCGGGTCGGCGTCGCCGACATGTCCGGTGACCTTCGCGTCGAGCGCCTCGCGCAGGAGACCGAGCGCCAGCTCCAGTTGCGCCGCGGCCTCCTCGCGTCCGGCGACCTCAGGGTCTACCACGCGGTGCAATCCGCGCGGCGTCGCCGGAACGAGGAGGTGGAATGTTGCGGGGCCCGCCTGCGCCCGACGCCGCACCGCGTCCAGCAGCTTGTCGGTCGCTGCGGTGCGATTGGCGACGATGAGGACGCTTGCAGGCCCGGTCATATGTGCTCTCCTCCGTAGCTTGTAACAAATGGTACGAGCGAAGGATCGCAGATCACGTTCATGGAACCCATCGAACTTTCTCTACGTTTCTACGCCTACGCGCTCACGACGTGGGTCTGGGTCCAGCAGCGGACGATGTCGCGCATGGACAGGATGCCCACTACCTCGGAGCCGTCCATCACGACGACATGGCGAAACGGGGCCCGCACCATCTCCTCGGCTGCCCGCTCAAGTGGCCAGTCCGCGGGGGCGTATGACAGCCGTTGGGTCAGGTGATCGGCGACGAGCTCCACGTCGAGATCGTCGCCGGCGCCGCAAGCTTTCAGGAGGTCGCGCTCGGTGAAGATCGCCGGACCCTCGCCGTCGGGATCGATCACAACTGCCGCGCCCACATCCGCCAGCGTCATGCGCCGGGCAGCCTCGCGCAGCGTGTGCCCAGGGCCGACGGTCACCACGGTTCGATTCATTCCGTCGTGCACGTACATGGGCAGCCTCCTCCGCTCGTATCAATTGATACGAGCGAGTGTACTCCTGCCCTTGGCGACCGGGCGGCGGCCGCCCTGACCAGGCCCGTCGCGAGCGTGTTCGGCGGCGTAGATGCCGTCGGCCAGTCGCGAGAGGGGTTTTGCCGGCTGCAGCGTCGGTGCCGGCGAAGCGAGCGAACGGGCACTGACGGTCAAGAGTCGAAGCGTCGCTCCCGCTGGCTGGCGACCGTGCCAGGGACCTCCCGCGCTTCAAAATCGCGAACGTGAACGCGCTGCCAGACGGACCAACGTGCTAGCGGCGCAGCGCCACAGGGTCAAACACCCCCCGGTTCCACGCAAGCTTGCCGGAACTACGCCTGAGCAGCCGCTGTGCGCGTTTCGGGGGCGTCAGCGCGAGCGTCCTCGCCTCCGAGCGCGACCGTCGCGCGCGCGGTGACCAGGTGATACAGGACGAGCACCTGCACGATCGCCAGCGACTCCGAGCGGTGCAGCTCGGTTCCGACCGTGAACTCGCCCAGACGCTCGGACCGTAGATGCGAGGCGAAGTGCATCCGCGACCACACCGCCTCCTCAATCTCGGCCCCCAGCGCCGGATCGATGTGCCCGGGGACGAACAGCCGGTGCTCGTGCTCGGTCTCGGTGAGCGTGATGCCCTCGCCGTGGTCGACGAAGTCCGACAGGTCCGGGTGGGTCAGCCCCTTGCGCAGGACGATCTCGGCGTCGAGGTGCTCTTGGTCGCCCCGCTGGCCGGGCTCGAAGGACACCACGATGTCCGCCCAGCGTTGCTGCGGGCGGATGTACAGCTCAGAGTCGGGCTCGCGGCGGTCGAGCTCCTCGAGCACCTGATCGGTGGTGTAGCCGCGCCGCGAGCAGTCGCGCTGCACCTTCCAGGCACGGCGCAGATCCTCCGGCGGCGCCAGGAACACGCGCACGTCGTAGCAGTCGCGCAGCGCGGCGGTGTGGTAGCCGAGCAGTCCCTCGATGAGGGTGAACTGCATCGGCTTGGTATAGACCGGCGCGCCGAACGTTCCATCCTTGTGCTGATAAACGGGCTTGAGGATCGCGTTGCCGGCGCGGAGCTCGGCGAAGTGGCGCTCCATGATGTCGACGTAGTTGCAGTCGGGATGCAGCGGGGTGATGTCGTGCTCGGCGCGCTGGCGGCGGTCATAACGGTGGTAGTCGTCGGCCGCCACGTGCGTGACGTTGCTCTCGCCGAGCATGCGGACAAGCCCGCGGCTGAGCGTCGTCTTACCGGTCGCGGAATCGCCGACGACGCCGAGGATGATCGGACGAGGCACCGTGTCTCCTAATCCCTAACTGACGTTTCCGGGAGCGCTCGGCTTCTCGTCGTCGGGCGACTCGCCCTCTTCATCGGTGAAGATCGAGCTGGCGCGGATGTCCTCGGCCTTGATCGTCACGAGATCCTCCCGTGACAGATCGTCGCGTCGTTCGTAGAGGCGGCCGGCTTGGCGCATACGTGCCCGGTCGATCGCGTTGCGGATGCTGCGCCCATGGGCAAAGCGCGGGCGCTCGACCCGGCGCTCGATGTACTCCTTGAACGCCTCCTGAGCTTCCTCGTCGAGCTCGTACTGCTGCTGATCGAGCATGAGCTTGCCAATCGCGATCAATTCATCAACCGAGAAGTCCGGGAAATGCAGGTGGTGGGCCACCCGCGAGCCCATGCCCGGATTGGAGCGAAAGAACGTCTCCATGCGGTCCTTGTAGCCTGCCAGCACCACGACAAGATCCTCGCGCTCGCCCTCCATCACCTGGAGCAGGATCTCGATCGCCTCCTGGCCGTAGTCGCGCTCGTTCTCAGGACGGTAGAGGTAGTAGGCCTCGTCGATGAACAGCACGCCGCCCTTGGCGCGCTTGAGCACCTCACGCGTCTTGGGCGCGGTATGGCCGACATACTGGCCGACGAGGTCGTCGCGCGTCACCGAGACGACCTTCGGCTTGGGTATGTACCCGAGCTTGTGCAAGATCTCGGCCATCTTCAGAGCGACGGTGGTCTTGCCTGTTCCCGGATTGCCGGTGAACGTCATGTGCAGCGTCGGGCGGGTGGAATGCAAGTCCGCTTCGCGGCGCAGCTGGTCGACGACCAGCAGCGCCGCCATCTCGCGGATGCGCTCCTTGACAGGGCCAAGGCCGACCAGCTCGCGGTCGAGCTTGGCCAGCACCTCCTCAACGGCGTCGGCTCCTTCGGCCGCGGTCGTCGGCTCCTCGACCGGCTCCAGCTCCGTCGTGGTCACCCGCTCGAGCCTCCGTTAGGAGAGCTCTTCGAGCTGCCGTTCGAAGAGTAACGGGAACCCTGCGGCTGCTCGGTCGCGTAGGAGCTCAGCGTGTAGCGGATGACGCGATTGCGTTCCTCTTGGCGCTCCAGGCGGAAGCCGGGCTCGACCTCGGGTCGGTTGACGATGAACGACATCGCCGATGTCTGGCGACCCAGCGAGCGGTCGTACGCGACGACCTTCACATACAGGTTCGAATGGGCTTCGCGGCAGGCGCGCACGTCGCGCATCGCGACATCGACTTCGTCCTCGGTGAGGTCGAACATCGGCGGTGACCACATGTCCCACAGCGAGTTGCGCGGGTGCGGGTCGTCGGTGTACTCGACCATGATCGACCAGCCGTGGCTCAGCGCATAAGCAAGCTGCGCCTCGATCTGCTCGTCGGTCAGGTCCGGCAGGAAGGAGAACTGTCCCTGGGTGAGTCTCATGTCTTCTCTCTCCCCCTATGCCGACGTCGGCGTGACTTCGACGTCGGGGGTATCGGTCGATGTGTAGTCGAACGTGACGTCCTTCCAGACCTCGAGCGCGGCGTCGAGCTCTGGGCAGCCCTTGGCGGCGTCGATGAGGATGTCCGGACCCTCGCTGTAGTAATCCCTGCCCTCGTTGCGCGCCTGGATCATCGCCTCGACGGCGACGCGGTTGGCCGTCGCGCCGGCGGCGATGCCCATCGGGTGCCCGATCGTGCCTCCGCCGAACTGCAGGACGACGTCCTCCCCCAGGTAGTGCAGGAGCTGGTGCATCTGGCCCGCGTGGATACCGCCCGAGGCGACCGGCATGACCGACGCCAGACCCGACCAATCCTGATCGAAGTACAGCCCCGTCTCGGGGTTGGCCTTGTTGTAGCGCTCTCGGCAGACGTCGTAGTAGCCCTTGATCATCCCCGGATCGCCCTCGAGCTTGCCGACGACCGTGCCGGCGTGGATGTGGTCGACGCCAAGCAGGCGACACCACTTGGCGATCACGCGGAACGACACGCCGTGCGTCTTCTGGCGCGTGTACGTGCCGTGGCCAGCGCGGTGCAGGTGCAGGATCAGCCCGTTCGCGCGAGCCCACTTCGACATCGAGCTCATCGCCGTATAGCCGACGGTCAGATCCTGCATGATGATGACGGAGCCGATCTCCTTGGCGAACTCGGCCCGCTCGTACATCTCCTCCATCGTGGCGGCGGTGACGTTGAGGTAGTGGCCCTTGACCTCGCCGGTTGCGGCCTGCGCCCTCTGCACGGCCTCCATCGAGAACAGGTAGCGATCACGCCAGCGCATAAACGGCTGCGAGTTGATGTTCTCGTCGTCCTTAGTGAAGTCCAGCCCACCGCGCAGCGCCTCGTAGACGACGCGCCCGTAGTTCTTGGCCGACAGGCCAAGCTTTGGCTTCGTCGTCGCGCCCAGAAGCGGCCGGCCGAACTTGTCGAGGTACTCCCGCTCCATCACGATCCCATGCGGGGGGCCCGGGAACGTCTTGACGTACGCGACCGGGATGCGCATGTCCTCCAGGCGCAGCGCCTTGAGCGGCTTGAAGCCGAAGACGTTGCCGATGATCGAGGATGTGAGGTTGGCGATCGAGCCCTCTTCGAACAGGTCGATGTCGTACGCGATCTTCGCGATGTACTGGCCTGGCGTGTTGGGTACCTCGTCGACGCTGTAGGCCTTGGCCTGGTAATGCTCGTACGAGGTCAGGCGGTCGGTCCAGACGACGGTCCACGTCGCGGTCGACGATTCGCCCGCGACCGCAGCGGCCGCCTCGATCGGATCGACGCCGTCCTGTGGCGTAATCCTGAACGCACACAGAACATCGGTGTCCTTGGGCTCGTAATCCGGGTTCCAGTAGCCCATCTCGGCATAGGGCGTGATACCGGATGCCCAGCGATCCTTGGTCTTGGATCCGTCTGACTGTGTCGTGCTCATTCCATCCTCTCTCGGGGTGCGCTGGTTGGCACCCTACTCCTCGCATACAAAGATAAAAAACAAAAGATTATCGTGTTTTCATTGGATAGCGCCTATGCATCACGGTGCTCGCCGAGCACCGCCGGGGCGTCGCCGGCGACCTTCTCCGCCGTCATCACGGGGATCGCGTCAGTGCTCGTCGCCAGCCGCGGGATGGTGTCGACGATCGACTCCTGAGCACAGAAGGCGATGTCGGACTCAAGGCCCTCGCGGCGCAGGCCGATGGCCCCGCTGCTGGCCTCCAGCGCGTCCAGCGGCCGCGGATAAGCGGCCGCCACCGCTTCCGCGACGCGCGCGGCATCGCTGCGCTCGCCCTCGAGCGCTGCGCTGATACGGCCGGCGAGGTACACGTCCTCGATCGTCACGCGACCATCGGTTCCGGCCGCGACGAGCAGCACGTCGTCCGCGCGTGCCAGAAGCTCGACCACCGCCGCGAAGTTCAGCATGCTCGCCGCGAGCACCTCGCCGGCCACGGCGGCCGAGCTGACGATCGCGGGCGCGCCGTTGGTCGTCGCGAGCACAAGCTCCGAACCGCCAGGCGACAACGTCTCCTCCGGCGAGTTGCCGAGGTCAAAGCCGGGGGCGCGGGCGCAGCGTACTTCGCCGGCGAGCACGCGCCCCGGAGCGCGCAGCTTCTTCGCATCCTCGATGCTGCCGGCGATCAGGACCCGCTCATAGCCCGACGCGAGCGCGAGCGTGATCGTCGACGTCGCCCGCAGCACGTCGATCACGACCGCCGTCTGCGCCGGCCGCACCTCCGATCCGAGGAAGGCGACGTCGATCATCGAGGCTTCCCCCGTACCCTCACGCGGGCGTGCCGACGCCCGAGGCGTAGCGCTCGGCCATCTGCTTGAGGGTCAGCGGCTCGTAGTCGCCGGCGTGACCGGCCATGCCAAGCTCTTGCATGCGCTGCGCGACGAGCTCCTTCATCGCCTGGCGGGCCGCCTTGCCGGGGCCGCGCGGGTCCCAGTTACCGGGGTCGTCGCGGAACACCTCGCGCATCGCAGCGGTCATCGCAAGGCGCCCATCCGTGTCGATGTTGACCTTGCGCACGCCGTGCTCGATGCCGCGGCGGATCGCGGAGATCGGGACGCCGAAGCCCGCGTCGACCTCGCCGCCAGCGGCCTTGACGCGCTCGACGAGCTCCGCCGGCACGCTCGACGAGCCGTGCATGACGATGTGGGTGTCGGGCAGGCGGCGGTGGATGTCCTCGATGATGTCCATCGCGAGGATGTCGCCGTCGGGCTCGCGCGAGAACTTGTACGCGCCGTGGCTCGTGCCGATTGCGACGGCGAGGGCGTCGACGCCGGTGCGCTCGACGAACTCCTCCGCCTGAGCAGGGTCGGTCAGGCAGATCTCGCCCGAGCCGACGCCGTCCTCGATCCCGCCCAGCGTCCCGAGCTCGCCCTCGACCGTGACGCCGCGCGGATGCGCGTACTCGACGACCTTGCGCGTCACCGCGATGTTGTCGTCGAAGCTCAACGGCGTCTTGCCGTCCTCGCCGAGCGAGCCGTCCATCATGACGCTCGTGAAGCCGAGCTCGATTGCGCTGATGCACGTTTCGGGCGAGTTGCCGTGGTCTTGGTGCAGCGCGACCGGGATGTCGGGGTACACCTCGGCGGCGGCGAGCATGAGGTGCCAGAGGAACTGGTCGCCGGCGTACGAGCGCGCGCCTCGCGAGGCCTGAACGATCACGGGCGACTGTGTCTCCTCGGCCGCCTCCATGATTCCCTGGATCTGCTCCATGTTGTTGACGTTGAACGCCGCGACGCCGTAGGAGCCGGCGGCGGCTTCGTCGAGCAGTTGTCGCATGGTCACGAGCGGCATGTTCAAATCACTCCTGTTCTGGTGCGGGGGTGCTTTCCACGATCCGGCGCACCGAACCGGGTCGAACGATCAGTGACTGGGTCGAGATCCATCCTGCGGAGAGCCGCGGGGCGCTCAGCATCGTGCCGCCGGTGATCCCGCAAGCGGCGAAGATCGCGGGGCCGCGCACGAGATCCTCGGCCTCGAGGATCTCGTCTGTCGAGATCCCGGCTTCGGCAACCGCGGCGGCCTCGTTCTCGCGCTGTGGCGCGAGGCGGGTCTGCATGCCGCCGCCGATGACCTTCACGGCACATGCGGCCATGATGCCCTCCGGGGTCCCGCCGATCCCCATGAGCATGTCCACCCCGGTGCCGGGCAGCAACGCGAACATCGCGCCCGCGACGTCGCCCGCGCCCGGCATGATCACGCGCACGCCCATCTCGCGCAGACGCGCAGCGAGTTCGACGTGGCGCGGCTTGTCGAGCACGAGCACGCGCATCTCGTTGACTGGCTTGCCGAGCTGGGCAGCCACGCGCTCGACGTTGCGCTCGGGCGCGTCGCGCAGATCGATGGCATCGCGAGCCGCGGGGCCGACGACCAGCTTGTCCATGTAGTGCCCTGGTCCCGGCGACCAGAGGCAGCCGTCGCCGGCCATCGCGATCGTCGTCAAGGAGCCGGGCAAGCCGGCGGCGCACAGGTCAGTGCACTCAACCGGATCGACGGCGATGTCGAAGCGTGTCCCGTCGCCGCTGCCGAGGCGCTCGCCGTTGAACAGCATCGGGGCGTTGTCCTTCTCGCCCTCGCCGATGACGACTGTGCCGGTGCCTTCGGCCGTGTTCAGCACGTCGCGCATCGCCTCGGTGGCGGCACCGTCGGCGGCTTTACCGTCTCCACGGCCGGCGAAGTCTGCCGCGGCGAGAGCGGCTGCGCGCACGGCGTTGAGGGCCAGCCCCTCGAGGCTGGCCGGAAGTTGCGGCGCCGTCGTCAAGACGGCACCGACCGGCTCCTCCACAAGGGTCATGACATCATCCTCGCGCGCATTATCTTTGCCTTCAAGCGAAATGTTCGGCCGTTCTCTAAGTACATGACGTATGAATCACGTTCCGCCGCCGCCGCCTGCTCGTCGTAGAAGTGATCTTTCGACAGGTCATCGCAGACGATCTCGGTTGCGCATCGTATTTTCGTCGGAGACGATCGGGCCGGGGTGGCCGCGGTCGTCGATCCGCGCTTTGACATAGATGTCTACCTCGAAATGGCTCGCGACATGCGCGTGCAGGTCGAGCACATCCTCGAAACCCATACATGCCGATCATGTCTCGGGCCACGGCCGGCTCGCCGTAGGCACCGGAGCCACGACTCACCTCCACCGGTTGGCGCAAGCCGAGTACCGACCTCGCGCGGCCGGATCACGAGCAGTTCGACGACGCGCACGTACCCGAGCGCCGTCTTCATCACGGCACTCAACGCTGGCTTCGGCACGCGGCTTTCGCAAATCGCCGATCTCGAACAGGAGATCGTCCTCGTCGGAGGCGCCGCCGAGGACGCTCGGCGCGCGGCGCAGCTCGCGACGGCGGCGGGGATCCGCAACATCGCGGGCTTCCTGCACGGCGGCATGACGAGCTGGCGCGAGGAGCGCCGCGCGGTGGCCAGGATCGAGCGTCTGGACGCGGATCGACGGCGACGGCGGCAGGCTGCAGATCCTCGACGTTCGCGAGCGCTCCGAGTGAGACGGCGACCACATCCCAGGGATCGGTCCACACGCCGTAGCACGCGCTGACCGAAATGCCGGAGGGCATCGATGCGCAGCGTCCGGTCGCCGTGGTGCGCCTCCTGACAGCGCGCGGGGCTCGCAGCAAGCCTGCTCGCCCGCCACGGCGTATCGGATGTCATCCACGTGACCGAGGGCGGAGTGCCGACGTGGGAGCGCGCGGCGGCGCGGTGCAGCGCTGAGCGAGTGCAGCGGCCGCGTTGTGCGTCAGCCGCGTGAGCGACCGTGCTGGCGCTGCAGGCGCGGCATGCCGTCGCGCCGGCGCGCCGCCAGCAGCCATTCGGCGTGTGAGCGGCAGGCAACGCTGTCGATCGGAGCGCCGGTCACAGGACGAGCGGTCACGTGCGTGCCGGCCCGGTCCGGCCGCGGACGTGCATGGGGAGCGCGCGCCCGGCGCACGTCGACCGTGTAGCTGGCCCGCCGGCTGCGGGCGCCCGCGCAGACGAGGCGGCTCGTGCGCCGGGCTCCGGGCGGCGTCCACCATGTCGGGAACCTGATAACGGAGCCAATCACGGCGAGCATGCAGACGACGAACGCGGCGTCCCAGAGGGGGATGTCGGTTGGGAGCGACGCGTCCGCGGCCACGAGCACGAGGGTCACTCCGGCGACAAACGCACCACACGCGATCACGGCCAGCAGATCGGGACCTGTCAGCGGCCGCACAGAACCGCGCCACGCCATCGGCATGCCTCTCCTCATGCCGACTTTTCTACGCCCACTGCATTAACCGCCCATGAGAGCGGGAGAATTTGCGTCGTCTTGAGTGTGGAAGGCGCCTTAGGACGACGAAGTAGCCCGCGATCAGGCGCTCTGCTCGCCACGGAGCACAGCCTTGGGCGTGTCCATAGCCTTCTCGGCAGTCGCCGGCTCTGGCCCAGAGCTTCATCGGCGCCGCTCCTCGAGTGCCTCGGGCGTGTCGACGTCCGCGGGCGAGCAGAGCTGACCGCACTCGATCGGGTACGCCCCGATCTTCTTGAGAACGTCACGTGCTCCGTGGTCACCGCTGAGGCCGGAGAGGGCCGCGAAGTACGCGCTGCCGAGCACGACCGGGTGGCCGGGGGCGCCGTCGTACACCGCGCGTGCTCGCGCCTCGCTGCCGTGCTCGCCGGCCAGCTCCGCAAACCGAGCGATGACCTGCGGGGTGATCCGCGGCATGTCCCCGAGCAGCAGTACCGCCGCGCGCGCACCATCGATCGCATCGATGCCGCAGCGCAGTGAAGCCGCCTGGCCCTCCTCCCAGTCCTCGCAGACGACTACCTCGGCGGAGCCGAAGTCGACCCCGGCGCGAACTTCGTCCGCTCGGGCGCCCAATACGACGACGAGCCGATCGATCGCCGGCACCGCTTCGACCGCTCGCAGCGCGTGCTCGAGCAGCGGCACGCCGTCGAGCTCGGCGAGTTGCTTGGCTGCGCCGAAACGCGAGCCGCAGTCCGCCGCGAGCACGACAGCCGCGATCATCGCCGGCCGCCTTCCGGGCGCGGCGCGGTTGGTGCGCTGCGCGACCTGACGTTGACTGTCACCTGCATGGGAGCGGCAGTGGCCATGGATCCAAGCACGCTGGGGAGGTACCCGTCCCCGTCTACGCCAAGCCTGGCGCGGTGCTGCCGCAAGCGCTGTCGAGCGAGCGCTAGCGGCCCGCCGCGTCGAGCGCCTGGTTGACGAGCGCGTCGGCTTCGGCGTTCTGTGCCCGGGGCACCGAGCGGATCGACCAGCGCTCGAAATTGCTCAGCGCCTGCATCGCGGCGGCATGCAGCGGCTTCATGTCGGGGTGCTTGACCTTGTAGCGCCCGCTCACCTGCCTGGCGACGAGCTCCGAGTCGTTGACGACCTCGACCTCGCTGGCACCGAGATCGCGCGCGCGCTGCAGGCCCAACAGCAGACCGCGGTACTCGGCGACGTTGTTCGTCGCCGAACCAATCGCTTCGGCGGCCTCGTCGAGCACGCTTCCGTCCGGCGTCGAGATGACGGCGCCCGCGGCGGCCGGCCCGGGGTTGCCCCGGGCGCCGCCGTCGACGTGGACGACGACCTTCACGGCCGGCCGGTCACCCGGGATCCAGGGTCACTTCGGTTCGATGCGCGGAAACTCGCCGGCCACTCGCGGGCGGCGGCGGTCGCGCTTCTCGCGCTGCTCGATCTGCGTCGGATCTTCGTTCGTGCTGCGGCGCTCGGACTTCCGGCGGTCGACGATGACGCTGACGTTGTCATCGTCGGCGTAGTACGCCGTGAGCTTGTCGAACAGCTCCGCCTCCAAGGCTTCGGGCACGACGCAGTAGATCACGATGTGACCGTTCGCGAAATCATCGCGCCACCCTAATACACAGCGACGATGAGATCGGCAACTGTCGTATCAAGATGGACGATCGTCGTACGGTGCCGACTCATGCCGTGAGGACGAGTACGCCGCGGTCGTCGGCGGAGGCGTTGGGCACCTGCTCGGCATCGGTCAGTTCGGAGAGCTCGGCGCCCTGGGCGATGACGCGCACCCCAGCAGCCTCGTCCGCCAAGTCGACCTCGTAGCGATACCAGCACAGCTCCCAGCCCACGATGATCGACACGATGGCGCCCTCCGTCTCGGACGGCATGACGCACACGATCGGCACGCCAAGCGAGCGCGAGACGCCGGCGATCCGGCGCGGGTGCGCGCTTGCGTTGAAGACGTCGAGCGCCCGCGCGATCTTCAGGTCGGCGTTCGTCGGGATGGCGCGCACGTGTCGCGGCTCGCGCGGCGCGGGCGGCGGCTCTTGCGCCTGAAGCACACGCGGCGCCTCTGAGACGCGCTCCGCCACCTGGTCATCCTTGCCGGCTGCGGAGTCGCTCGTGCGAACGCGGCTCGGGATCCGATCGACGTTCCCGGATACGCGCCGAACCGGCGCGACCGGCGCCTCGCGCTGCGCTTCGCGTCGCGGGCGAAAGCGCTCCAGCAGGGAGCGTCCGCTGCGGCGGACGCCGTTGCGGCGGACCTGCAGCGTGTTGTCGGCGCCCTCTCTGATCCAGCCCTCGTTCGTCGCCCGCGCCGTGCACAGCTCGCAGACCATGCGCCGCGATCCGTTGGCGATGAACCCGTCAGCGTGCTCGCCGCGCAGCAGCGTTCGACCGCACACATCGCACGCCACTGCGGCGCGGGTGGTCGTGATCGACTTGCGCGTCATCTGCCGAGCAGGGTACCGCCGCCGGGTATCGCCGCGCTCAGCGACCCCGGCGCACCGCTTGCGATGCGCCGACGTGCTTGGCCAGCCAAAAGACGAGCGGCTGAGCCGCCTCGAGTTGCGTCCGGACGAGATCCGAAGCCCTGCGTTCGTGCAGCCACGGCCCCAGCGCATGGCGGCAGTAGACCGTGACGTTCTTTCGCCGTAGGTGATCGATGCGCGGGTGGTCGAGCGGGTAGCCGCGTGGCGCGCGCTTGAGCACCGGCTCGACGAGCGTCAGCCCGGCGGCGCTCGTCGTTTCGAGGGTCCGCTCGAAGGACTCGGCGCTGCGCGCGTCGTCGATCGCGACGCGGAAGCGCTCGAGCTGATCGGTCGCCGGATGGTGCAGGCCGGCACCGACGAGCAGGCCGTCCAGGGACAGCTCGACGTAGAAGCCGCCGGCGCCGCCGTATCCGATCGCGACGCCGAGTTGCTCCTTGATCGGCGGGCGCGCGTGGAAGCGCGTGTCGTTGTAGGGGCGGAAGAACCGTGGCTCGCCGAGATGCGACAGCGTCTGCGCCAGCGCCTTCGCCGGCGCGACGAGGTCGTCGTCGTAGCGCGCGCGGTTGGCCTTGAACCAGTCGCGGTCGTTGTTGGCCTCCAGCTCGCGCAGGAAGTCGAGGGCTGCGGGCGGCCACATCGCCAGAGCTTTGGGCTTGAGCGCCTCGTCGGCCCTGCTACGCGCTGACCGCTTCCTCTTCGCTGGCCTTCTCGACCACCTTCTGCTGCAGGTGCGCCGGGACCTCCTCATAGCGCAAGAACTCCATCGTGTAGTCGCCCTGGCCACCGGTGATCGAGCGCAGGTCGGGCGCGTAGCTGAGCATCTCGGCCATCGGCACCTCGGCCTTGACCTCGCTCAGGCCGCCGCCGACGCTGTCCATCCCCTGCGGCCGGCCGCGACGGGAGTTCAGGTCGCCGATCACGTCGCCGACGGACTCCTCGGGGATCGACAGCGTCACGAGCATGATCGGCTCCAGCAGCACCGGCGCGGCGTTTCCCATCGCCTCCTTCATCGCGATCGAGCCGGCGAGCTTGAACGCCATCTCCGACGAGTCGACCGTGTGGTAGCTGCCGTCGAAGACCGTCACGCGGACGTCCTTGACCGGGCAGCCCGCGATCGGCCCGGTCCGCATCGCGTCGATGACCCCCTTCTCGACCGCGGGGATGAACGACGTGGGGATGACGCCGCCCTTGATCTGGTTGACGAACTCAAAGCCCGCGCCGGGTTCGCGCGGCTCGATCGAGATGTGGCAGTCGCCGAACTGGCCGCGGCCTCCGGACTGCTTCTTGTGGCGCCCGTGCGCCTTGGCCGGCTTGCGAATCGTCTCCTGGTAGGGGACCCGCGGCGGCTTGAGCGTCACCTCCGCGCCGAAGCGCTCCTTCAGGCGGTCGACGACGACTTCCACGTGCATCTGCGACAGCCCGGCGATGATCTGATCGCCCGTCTGCGGGTCGCGGTGCAGGTCGATCGTCGGGTCCTCCTCCTGCAGGCGCCGCAGCGACGTGAAGACCTTGTCCTCGTCGCCCTGCGCCTCCATCGCAAAGGCCATGACCGGCGCGGGCAGCTGGACCTGCGGCATCGAGATCGGCTCGTCGCGCTCGGCCAGCCAGTCGCCCGCGCGCGTCTCCTTGAGCTTGGCGACCGCGCCGATGTCGCCGGGGCCGAACTCGTCGGCATGACCGGAGTCCTTGCCGCTGAACACGAGCAGCTGGCCGATGCGCTCCTTGCTGTGAGCCCGGGTGTTGAGCACGTGCGTGTCGTGGCGCATCGTGCCCTGGTAGACGCGAAAGAGGTTGATCCGGCCGGCGAACGGATCCGCACGGGTCTTGAAGACGTAGGCGTAGAGCGGCGCGTCCTCGTCGGCCTCCAGCGTGATCTCGGGCAGCTCCAGTGAGCCGTGCTTCACCGGCGACGGCAGGTCCTCGACGATCGCGTCGAGCAGCCGGTTCGTGCCGAGATTGCGCGTCGCAACGCCGCATGTGACCGGGAACAGCGAGCCGTGATTCGTGCCGTCCTTCAGCGCGGTGACGATCTCCTCGTGGGCGATCTCCTCGCCTTCGAGGTAGCGCTCCATGAGCGAGTCGGAGACCTCGCAGATCTCGTCCATCATCTTCTCGCGGTACTCCTCGGCGAGCGCCTGCAGGTCGGCCGGGATGTCGCTCTGGGTAGCGTTGTCGCGAGTAGCCGGGCTCGTGTTGGCGTAGGTGTACGCCTTCATGTCGACGAGGTCGACGACGCCGGAGATCTCGTGCTCAGAGCCGATCGGGATCTCGGTGGCTACGACGTGAGCGCCGAAGGCCTCCTTCAGGGACTCCAGCGCGCGGAAGAAGTCGGCGCGCTCGCGGTCGAGCATGTTGACGAACACCATCCGCGCGAGGTCGAGCTCCTCCGCACGAGCCCACAGGCGGCGGGTCGAGACCTCGACGCCCATGACGCCGTTGATGACGAAGACCGCCGATTCGCACACGCGCATCGCGCTCAGCGCGTCCGCGACGAAGCTCGGCTCGCCCGGGGTGTCCAGCAAGTTGATCTTGCGGTCGGACCACTCGAACGAGCTCAGCGCCGCCGAGATCGACATCTTGCGCGACTGCTCGTCGGGCTCGGAGTCGGAGACCGTCGTGCCTTCGAGCACCGCGCCAAGCCTGTTTGTCGCGTGGGCTTCGAAGAGCAGCGCCTCGTGCAGCGATGTCTTGCCACTTCCGCGATGGCCGATCAGGGCTACGTTGCGTATGCGATCTGCAGGCTTGTGCATGCCGCGGCTCCTCTCCTCGGGTGGGGCGATGCTAATGGTGCGGCGGCGAAATTTCGAACGGCTGGCGGCGGCACGGGAGATCCGCCGACCGCGAGGCGCGCGGCGTTACAGATTGCCGTCGAGGTTGTCGTCTGACATCCGCCCGCGCAGGCGCAACACCGCCTTCGTATGCAGCTGCGAGACGCGCGACTCGGTGACCCCGAGGACCTCGCCGATCTCTCGAAGGGTCAGGTTCTCGTAGTAATAGAGGGCGACGACGAGCTTCTCGCGTTCGGGCAGGCGGGCGATCGCGTCGGCGATCCGGTCCTTGAGGTCGGTCGCGTCCATGACGTGGGCCGGATCCGGCGCGCCCGGATCCTGGAGCGTGTCCAGCAGCGACACCTGGTCGCCGGAGGCGTCGGAGACCGTCCACAGCTCGTCGAGCGC
>DASVPU010000045.1:0-16963 GCA_036389475.1 Solirubrobacteraceae bacterium | reverse complement strand
ATGCATGTGAGCATCATCGGCGTCCGCCGGGCGCACAGGCGCCACCTGGGACTCGACGTGTCACGCCTTCGCTGCGCGCTACCGTGACGGCGATGGCAGCACGCATCGCGAAGGCCGACGTCCAGCCGCCCGACCGCAGCGGGATCCAGGCTCGCTACGAGCAGGAGGGGCTCCGCCCGTACTCATGGTCCAACGGGCCGAACGATCGCTACGGCTGGCACACCCACGGCTACACGAAGGTGCTCTACTGCGTCTCGGGCAGCATCGTCTTCCACACCCGCGAGGGCGACTTCGAACTGGCTCCCGGCGACCGGCTGGAGGTCGATCCGGGTACGGACCACGCCGCGACCGTCGGCCCCGGCGGTGTCGTCTGCCTAGAAGCCGCAGCGCACTGAGCCGACGTCATCATCCCCCTGGATCTCGTTCGTCCTGCAAGTGCGCACCCGTTTGGCCCGGACGTACAGGACGGACCACTGACCTTCAGCTCAGCAGGTCGCTTGTCGCGGGCTGCTCGACGGCTCCCAGCGAGACGGCAAAGACGATGTGCTGACGGTGCACTGCGATGAAGTCGTGCTCGGCCACCTCGGGGAGGCCATCGAGGGACTCCACGGTGGCTTCCGTCAGCGCGAGGAACTCGCGCTCGGGAGCATTGAGAAGGTCCGACAAGCGGCTGCGATAGCCATCGCTCGCCATCGTCGCGATGCCGACGATGCGGTGTCGCGGCGTATCGATCGAGATCCGTTCATAGCGATGTTGCACACAACCATCTTCGGCAGGTTGGCAGGCCGGCCTGAGGGGGCAGGAGAATTTCTCGTCAGACCGGCAAACTGCGCGACGTGCGCGAGCCGCCACACGTCTATCGCCGCCGCCGCGCGACCGCGCTGGGGCTGCTGGCGAGCCTGCTGATCCTGCTCGTCCTGGCGGCGCGCTCGTGCGGCGGCGGGGCGGCGCAACAGGTCGCGCTCAAGTCGCAGGCCAACGCATCGGCGCCGGCGCCGCAACTGCCCCGCGGCGGCCAGCGGATCTTCCCGAACTTTCGCGTCGTCGCCTTCTACGGCGCGCCGCAGAGCAGCCAGCTGGGGACGCTTGGGATCGGGCGTCCGGCACAGGCGGCGAGGCGCCTGCAGGGCGTTGCGCGCGGATACGAGCGAAAGACACGGCCGGTCCTGCCGGCGTTCGAGCTCATCTCGACGATCGCGGCGGCCGCTCCCGGCGATGACGGGCTGCACCGCATGCACCAGCCCGACGAGGTCATCGACCGCTATCTTCGGGCGGCCCGCAAGGCCAAGGCGCTGCTCGTGCTCGACATCCAGCCCGGTCGCGGCGACTTCGTCAGCGAGGTGCTGCGCTTGGAGCGCTGGTTGCGCGAGCCAGACGTCGGCATCGCGCTGGATCCGGAGTGGCACGTCGGGCCCGACGAGATCCCGGGTCAGGTCATCGGCTCGGTGACGGCCGACGAGGTCAACCTCGTGTCGGCGTACGTGTCGAAGTTCGTCGAGGAGCACAACCTGCCCGAGAAGCTCTTCGTCGTACACCAGTTCACGAGCGGGATGATCGAGAACAAGGAAAACGTCGTGCGGCGCCCGGGGCTCGCCGTGACGATGAACGTCGACGGATTCGGGGACCGCCCGAACAAGATCTCCAAGTACCACGAGTTCACCTCCGAGCTCACGCGCTTCCACGACGGCTTCAAGCTCTTCTACGAGGAGGACACGAACCTCATGAAGCCGCGGCAGGTGCTCGCGCTCGGGCCGCCGCCGGACCTCGTCGTGTACGAGTAGTTGGCGGTCGGTCACCGCGCGACGGGTTCGTCGATCACGAGGTGCCCGCGATGGCGCGCTCCATCGCAACGAGCTCCACCGCCACGCCGTCGGGCATCGCGACCAGGCTGCGAGCGGTCTCGCGGAAGCCAAACGCCCGGTACAGCGGCTCCCCCGGAAGCGTCGCCATGAGGGCGAGCATCGTGAAGCCCTCGGCGCGGGCGGCGCGCTCGCACGAGTCGAGGATCGCTCGGCCCAGCCCGCGCCGCGTCCAGTCGCAGCGGACGAACATCGCGCGCACGCGCGCCGGCTCGATTGCTGGGTCCAGCAGGCGCTCGTCATCAGCTTTCGCACCGGAGCCGGTGTAGAGCTTGTAGCGCCGGCTCCAGCCACCGCAGGCGACGATGTCGTCATCGGCCTCGTGCACGAAGTACGTGCCGTCCTCGATGAGCGTCATGTCGAGATGGGCGATATGCACGGCAGCGCTGGCGGTCTGATGGTCGTCATAGAAGTGCGGGAACAGCTCCAGCACGGAAGCCCGCATGAGCGAGACAAGACGTGGCGCGTCGTCTGGCCGCGCGAGCCGCTGTGGAGCGGTGCTCATGACGAGGAGCCCTTCAGTCGCTGGAACCTCTCGGGTTCGACGGCCCCGGAGCCCGCCGGGCGCGACCCCGGTGGCCGCTGCGGGTGATCAAGCTGGTGATGCGCTGATCGAGATCGTCCGCCGTGCGCTGATGCTGTGCCGCTGCCTCCTGGTGAGCCCGAGCCTGTAGCCGCGCTTCCTCGGTCGCGGAAGGTGCCAGCGCATCCGCCTCGCGCTCGTGCTCGGCGGCGGCGACACGGTTGGCCTGCGCGCGCAGGCGAAGCTCCTCGACCGCGGCGTCATCTGGCTCCACAGCCTCACTAGGGCTCGCCACGACAGCGGCCATCGGATCCCTGCTCGCGTCAACGCGCCGCCGGCGGCCCTTCAACGGGCGCTTGGGCGCCAACGCGTCGGATCGCTTGCGCAGCCGCAGCAGGCTCCAAGCGATGGCTGCGACCAGCGCCACGACGACGATGCCCGCAACGACGGTTTCCATGTCGCGAGCGCTACCCGCGCAGAATCGGCGCCATGCGCCGCGCTCCCTTTAGGCGTCGAGCTTCTTCTCCAACCAGATCTCGACCGGTCGGCCCTTGCGCGGAATCCGCTCGATCAGCTCGTAGCCCTCCGTCGCGTACAGCAAGCAGGCCTCGTTGAGCACCTCGGTCGTCATCAGCCGCACGCGTGACAGTCCCGCCTTAGCCGCGCGCGCCTCAAGCTCGCGCAGCAGCCGCCGACCGAGCCCCAGGCGACGCGCTCGTCGCGCCACGAACATCCGCTTGATCTCGCCGATGCCCGGGGCGAGCGTTTGCAGTCCGCCGCACCCGATCGGTTGCCCCGCGCCGTCGTAGATCACGAGCCAGACCGACCCCGTGGATCCGTCCGCCGTGGCGAAGATCCGCTCGCTGGGGACCAGGTCCGGTCCGATCCGGTCGCGCACGAGCGCCAGGTACTCCTCGAACAGCACCCGCGCCACCGGCCCGTCGGCGGGCTCCTCTCGGATCTCTGCGTCGCCGCTCACATCCGCCGCAACGCGATGATCGCGACGTCGTCGGTGAGCGCGCCCGCCCAGCGCTCGGCCTCGGCGTACGCCAGCTCCACGAGCTCTTGGGGATGAAGCGACGCGTGCTCGGCGACCAGTGCGGCGACGCGATCCTGCCCGAACAGCTCGCTGCCGCGACGTGCCTCGAGCAGCCCGTCGGTGCTGGCGAACAGCAGGTGCCGCTCCTCAAAAGCCAGCTCGCGGTGCTTGTACGTGACGTCGTCGGTGATGCCGAGCGGCAGTCCGGTCGTCAGCAGCTCCTCTGGAGCGCCGGCCTCGCCGACGAGCAACGGCGGAACATGGCCGGCGTTGGCGTAGCTCAGCTCGGGCCCCTCGATGATCGCCAGAAACGCGGTCACCATCGCGACGCGCCCGGGCAGGCGCCGGCGCAGGATCGCGTTGGTCTGCGCGAGGACCTGGGCCGGCCGATCCGAGTCCCACGTCCGCGCCTCGATGAAGAAGCGGACCATCGCGCTCACGGCGGCCACCTCGACACCCTTGCCGCTCACGTCGCCGACGAGGACCGCGAGCTCCCCGCCGGGCAGCCGCCAGACCCCGAAGATGTCGCCGCCGGAGACGTCGTGGCCGACCGGCTCGTAGACGGTGCCCAGCGTGAAGCCCTCGAGCTCCGGCGGCGTCCCGGGGATGAAACCCCGCGTGAGCGCGCTCGCCACGCGCCGCTCGTGCTGAAACTCGAGCGCGTTGGCGATCGCCGCCGCCGCCGGTCGCGCCAGCGACTTGAGCAGGGCCAGCTTCCGATCGCGGAACATCCCATCCTCTGGGTGACAGACGGTCAGCACGCCGAAGCGTCGCGGGCCCAGGCTGAGCGGCACGTGGACGAACGAGCAGACGCCCTCGGCCGTCACCCATGAAAGGAAGCGTGCGCTGTCCTCGGGGCAGCTCACGTAGGGCTCGCCGGTCTCGACGGCCCGTCCGATCATCCCCTCGCCGATCGCATAGCGATGGCCGGCGAGGCGTTCGGACGCGCCGACGCTCGCGACCGTGCGCAGCGTCTGCGTCACGGTGTCCAGGCGCAGCAGCAGGACGGTGGGCGCCTCGGCGACGATCGCCGCCTGCTCGACGATCGCTGCGTAGACCGTCTCGAGGTCCAGCGAGCCCGTCATCTGCTGTGCGGCGTTGTGCAGCAGTTCCTCCGCGCGGGCGCGCTGCGCCTCGCGCTCGAGCAGCTCCGAGCGCTCCAGCGCCAGCGCGGCGAGGCTTGCGAATACCTCCGTCACGCGCAGATGCTCCTCGCCGAGCGGCTGCAGAGGCGGGCTTCTCGATAGCGCGAGGACCCCGAGCGTGCGCCCACCCGTGGTGCGCACCGGGCAGGAGATGAACGACGATGCCTCGTACCAGTGCCACGCGATGGCTGCCGCCGGCTGACCCAGCTGCTCGTTCAGCCGGGCTCGCAGCGCGCCGGCGCCCTTCCAGTGCTTGACGTCGTTGATGAGCAGCGCCTCGCCGCGCTCCACCGCGGCCTCCGTGACGCCTCCTCGCTCGCGGTCATACGGGCGGTCGAGGATCGGATGCAACGTCGCGCGGATCGCAGGCGTCTGGAACCACATTGCGATCGGGTGGATGCGACCGCCCTCTAAGTCGACGTTTTGAAATGCGCAGCCGTCGACGCCCAGCAGCACGCGCACCTGCAGCAGGATCTCCTCGAGCGTGTGGCGCAGCCACGCTTCTGACGAAGCGTCGTGCTCGATGCCGGGGTCCATCGGCTGACGATAACCGGGCCTGGGTCGCGGTCGGACCGAGCGAACGAGCGTCCTGCCCGGCCACCCCCGGCCGCGAGCCGTACGTGTGTCCTCCGGATTTGATAGTTCGCGCCCGGGGAATGACACTTCCGATGATGCTCTTCTTCCACGCCATGTTGTACGTGGTCGCTCTCAGCCTCTCCTTGGCCATCATCACGCCGGTCGCCGAAGGCGCCACCCGTCGCGTCCGGGCGACGCACTGGGTGCTGGCGTGCGGCGGGGGCGTGACGGTCACGATCGCGATCGTCCTGTCGTTCATGGATTTCTGGTTCGAGTCGGGGCTCGTCGGGGCGCTCGCGATCGTCTTCATCGGCGCCAGCATGTGGTTCGCGATGTCGAGCGCCTCCCAGGCCGACAACGGCGACGACGACGACGACGATGGCGGCGGCGGACAGCGCAAGCCGAAGGTCCCGCCCGCGCCGCCCGAGCCGCTGGGCGATCCGCCGCTGGACCCCTGGACCGATTTCGATCGCGTGCGCGCCGGATGGGAGCGCGACCGCGAGCCGGTCAACGCCTGAAGCTCAGCCTCCCTCCGCGCGGGCCTTCAGCTCGCGCGGGCGGACGTCCACGAGGGTCTCACGCAGTCGCTTCGTCGTCGCGTCGTTGAGCAGGAGGTTCAGGACACCCCCGGGCTTGACGGTGAGCTCGTACGTCGCGCGCGTGCGCCCGTCGCCGAGATCCTCGAGCTGCCATGAGCCTGCGAGCGAGTCTAGGTCGCCGGACTCGCGCTCGAACGACACGCGCGTCGGCGGCCCGTAGTCGCAGCGCAGCTTCATCTTGATCTGCGTGACCTTCGCGTCGAGCTGCATCTGACAGACGGCCGCGCGGCCTTCTGCGTCGCTGTCGAGCGAGCGCAACGCGCCCAGCGTGCCCTGCCACTCCGGCCAGCGCTCGACATCCTGCACGATCGCCCAGACCGCGTCGATCGGCGCGTCGATGTCGGCGCTCGCGCTACCTGAGACCTTTGCCATGGCGGGAAACCGTACCCGCGAGCGCGGCGGATGTTGTGAACAGGCTCAGGCCGGCGCCTTCAGGCGACGGATGGTCTCGCAGCGCTTCTGCCGGTCAAGCCGGTCCATGCTCGCGCTGTCGCGGCCGGGACCGCAGTCGACGCTGTCGGTGCTCCCGTCGGCACTACGCACTCGATCTGCGCCCGCGCCGCCTGCGAGCCGGTCGCGGCCCTTGCCGCCCAGCTTCTGCTCGTCGAGTAGATCGTTACCGGAGCCGCCGTCGACTCGATCGCGTCCGTTGCCGCCGCCGGTGCGGTCCTTCCCGCTGCCGCCGCGGAGGTCGTCGTTGCCGCCGTCGCCTTGCAGGCGGTCGTGGCCGCCGTTGCCGAACAGCCGGTCGTTACCGTCCGCGCCACGGATCCTGTCGTTGCCGGCACCGCCGCGGACCCTGTCGTTGCCCCTGCCGGCGCAGATCGTGTCGTCGCCACCGCGGCCATAGATCGTTTCGCCGGCGTCGCCACCGACGATCACGTCGCGACCGGGCGTGCCGACGATGACCGTCGTGCCGGCGGCGGGGACGATCGTCGCGGTCTTGCCGAGGCACGCCGGGCGCGCCGGCGCTGGCGCGGCCGGCTTCGCGACGGCGCTTTCGGCGGCGTCGTTGCAGGCGCCGCTCACCGGGGCGTTGTTGGCGTCGCCGCTGTAGAACGCCCGCCAGCGATAGGTGCCCGCCTGCGTCGGCGCGAACGGGGCAGACGTCACCGAACCGCCCGCCGCCGCGTAGACGATGTTCGGCGACTCGAACGCCGGCGTCCCCGAGCACGTCGCATCGCCGGGTCCATACAGCCGGAAGTCGATCGTCGCGGTCGGCTGTTGATTGACGCGCCCGGTCACGACTGCGGCATCCGTCAGGCGGCCGGCGCCGACCGTGATGTCCGGCGAAGCGGTCGTCGCGATCGTCGGCGTCGCGCGAGCAACGACCGTCCTTTCGTCTACGCCGTCGCACGATCCGGTGATCGGCAAATTGTTGGTGTCGCCGCTGTACGCCGCGATCCAGCGATAGGTTCCTGCCTGAGTCGGAGTGAACGACGCCGATGGCACGAAACCGCCGCCGATCGGGTAGGGCACGTTGGACGACTCAAACACCGGCGGCCCGGCGCAGGTCGTGTCGCCGGGGCCATAGAGGCGAAACTCGATCGTGGCACTCGCGGTGGGCCCGAAACGCCCGCTCAGGGCAGCGGCGTCGAACAGCAGCGCGGAGCCCAGCACGATGTCCGAGGACGCATTCGTCGTCAGCGACGGTGCCGCCCGGGCTACCACCGTCGTCTCCTGCGCGTCACCGCACAGGCCGGTCGCGGACGGGTTGTTGGCATCGCCGCTGTAGGACGCGATCCATCGGTAGGTCCCCGCCGTCGGCGGCGCGAACGCCGGCGACGTGACCGGCCCGCCCGTAGCCGGATAGGGCGCAGGCGCCGGCGAGAAGACCGGGGTTCCCGTGCACGTCGCATCGTCTGGCCCGAACAGCGAGAAGGTGATCGTCGCACCCGGCTGCGGGTCGAGGGTCCCGCTTACGGTCGCGCTGTCGCTCAGCGTCCCAGTTCCCACCACGATGTACGGGGACGCGCTGGTGGTTAGCGTCGGCGCCTCGTGGACAGCGACCGTTTCGCTCGCCTCTGCGCATGTGCCGCTGCTCGGCAGGTTGTTGGCGTCGCCGTCGTACGTAGCGATCCAGTGGTAGACGCCGATCGCCAACGGCGTAAAGGCACCCGATGTCGCCGTGGCCGTCGTTCCGGCAAGCGCCATCGGCTGGCTGCTGACGAACACCGGAGTTCCCGTGCAGGTGGGCGACGACGGCGGGTACAGGCGGAACGTCACGGTCGCGCCCGGAACCGCATTGACGAGCGAGGAGACGGTCGCCTGATCGGTGAGCTGACCATCGAGGTAGATGTCGCCCGAGGCGACCGTCGCGATCGACGGAGGCCCGGCTCGCAGCACCGTCGTCCCGGTGGAGGTGTTGCGAGTAAAGCTGCTGGGCGCCATAGGGCCGAAGGGGACCTTGAACTGCGTGTGCGCCATCGCCTGCGCTGTCTGGTTGCCGGGCGTCGCAGGGTCCTGGTCGGCGGCCGGAGACCTCAGCACGTCAAACGTGAAGCGGATCGTGCACGCGGAGCCCGATCCCGCCAGGGTCACGCGCGAGCCCGGGGACGGCGTAAAGCGCACGGTTCCAAGACTGGGATCGATGACGGTGATGGTGAAGGGCATCCCACCGCACGAGCTGCCGATCACTCCGGTCCCCGTCGCAGAGAGGGCGAACACGCCCGGATCGGCGCCCGTCGCCGTGCATTGCAGGCCGGTCAGCAGCTTGCACGAAGGGACGAGCGTGATGCCGCGCTCCGGAGACACGCAGGGAGGAGACGATTCACCCACGTTGCAGATCTCGTTCGTGGCGGAGGCGTCGGCTCCGCTGTTCAGGTTCGTCAGCGTCAGCGTGGCGAGAAGTCCGGTCTGACCGACGGTGACGCTGGAACCGTTGCTGGGAAAGCTGGCTTGCGCGCTTCCGGCCACCGCTGCGTGCGCGACGGCCGGGACGAGCGGGACGCCGAGGAGCACTGTGGCGGTGGTTGCCACGGCGCGGCGCGCGCGGATACCGATCGTGTTCTTCTTCGTCTCGTCCGCGAGCGTCCCCGGCGCCGCGGCGCTGCCCTCCTGCTGTCCCTCGATCGCGGCGCTCGTGAATCCGGCGCGACGATCGCCTGACGCTCGGTCGGCCACGAGGGCCTCCAGACGGCTAAGCGACAAGTCTCGGTGAGTTCCGCGCTTATCCAGGTTGACCCCATCACCGTAGCGACCTCGAAGCCGTCCGGCCTCTCCGAGGCACCGCCCGGGCCACGAACGGCACCGGCTGGCGAAGACGGCGAGTCTCACCGCGACGGCGTGCTGAAAGGGCGTCCCGGCCCGTGCTCGCCATCGAAGACGAGGTGCTCGTGCACCTCGTCGGTCACGGCGATGAGGTGGTGCTCGACGCACGCCCGCGCGATCGCCTCGAGCTCGTCCTGCGTTGCCACGCGCCCGTCGGGTTGTACGGCGAGTTGAGCGTCGATGATCTCGCTGGTCCGCCGGTATCCGGGAATCCCTGGCCGAGGTTGATCGCACCTGTTTGCGCGGCGAGCGCCGACATCTCGGTGAAGATCGTCGTCCTGAATGCACGCAGGCGCTCAGCGGTCATGCGGTGGCACTCTGCCAAAGTTCTCCCTAATGACCACTCCCTCATCGTCATCCCCGTTCGTTCGCGTCGCCCGCTGGTGTGCCACGCACCGCTGGCAGACGATCCTCGGCTGGGTGCTGGCAGTCGTCGCCGCGTTCTTTGTCGGCCACTCGGTGGGAACGAAGAAGATCGCCGACTTTCGCCTGCCCGGAACGGAGTCCCAGCGCGCCTACGACGTGCTCGCCAAGCACTCGCCGAAGCAGAACGGCCTCACGGACCAGTTCGTCTTCGTCGCACGCCGCGGCTCGCTGCGCGACCCCGCGCTGCGCACACGCATCGAATCGGCGCTGGAGCGGGTGCGCCCCGACCCGGTGGTCGTGAACGTCACCAATCCGCTCGCGCCCGGCGGTCAGCTCACCATGGACGGGCGGATCGGCGTGGCGATGGTCACCTACAAGGACGCCATCGACGAGTTCGCCGTCAAGGACTTCAAGCGCGTGCAGAACACGGTCTTCAGCGCTCGCGGACCGGATCTGCAGGTCGAGCACGGTGGCCAGGGCGCCGAGTTCATCCGCTTCTCCGAATCGCAGGGCGGGTCGGAGTTCATCGGCCTGCTGGCGGCGGCGCTCGTGTTGCTGATCGTGTTCGGCTCGGTCGTAGCAGCCGGCGTGCCCTTGCTGAGCGCGGTCCTCGCGCTCGGGACGACGCTCGCGCTCGTCCCGGTCATCTCCCAGATCGTGGACACGCCGGACTTCGCAAGTCAGCTTGCTGCCCTGATCGGCCTCGGCGTCGGGATCGACTACGCGCTCATCGTCGTGACGCGCTACCGAGCCGAGCATGAGCGCGGGATGAGCCGCGAGGACGCGCTGCTGCGAGCGATGGACACCGCGGGGCGGACGGTCTTCTTCGCCGCGCTGACGGTCATGATCGCGCTGCTCGGCCTGCTGCTGCTCGGGCTGTCGTTTCTGGAGGGCGCGGCGCTGGCGTCGGCGCTGGCGGTTGCGATGACGATGTCCGCTGCGCTGACGGTTTTGCCGGCGCTGCTGAGCCGGTCGGGCGACTGGATCGACCGCCTGCACCTCTCGCTGCCCGGTGGCCGGCGGCGCCGCTTGGAGCGTGCGCTGCGCCTGGGCGCGACGGCGCTGCCGGGCGAGAGCGCGGCCTGGGGGCGCTGGTCGGAGGCGGTGCAGCGTCGGCCGTGGCCGGCGATCGTCGTCTCGCTGCTCATCCTGCTCGGGCTCGCCGTACCCGCGCTGCACATGCGATTGGGCAACTCCGACGCGGGACTGGACCCTGCGGGGACGACCACGCGCCAGGCCTACGACCTCGTGGCGCAGGGCTTTGGCGCGGGCACGAACGGGTCGTTCCTGCTGGCGGCCGAGCTGCCGCGCCCAGGCGACGCGGCGGCCGCGAAGCAGGTCGCGGACGCCGTCGCGCGCGACCGGGACGTCGCATTCGTCACGCCGCCGCAGCTCTCGGGCGACGGCGCGATCGCCACGATCGTGCTGTTCCCGAAGACCGGGCCGCAGGCGGAGGAGACGTCGAGGCTGCTCGCCCGCCTGCGCGAGCAGATCATTCCGCCGCTGCAGCAGGCGACGGGGGTGCAGGTGTCGATCGGCGGTCAGACGGCGTCGCAGGAAGATTTCACCAGTACGATCGCGTCCAAGCTGCCGCTGTTCGTCGGGGTGGTCGTCCTCTTGAGCGCGCTGCTGCTGATGGCGGTGTTCCGCAGCGTGCTGGTCCCGATCAAGGCCGCCGTCATGAATTTGCTGTCGATCGGTGCGGCGCTCGGCTTCGTGACGCTCGTCTTCCAGGACGGCCTCGGCTCAGGCTTGCTCGGCGCCGGGACCGGGCCGGTCGAATCGTTCGTGCCCGTGATGCTCTTCGCGATCGTCTTCGGGCTGAGCATGGACTACGAGATGTTCCTCGTCTCGCGCATCCACGAGGAGTGGCTGCGCACCGGCGAGGCGTCGCGGGCGGTGCACAATGGCCTCGCGACGACCGGGCGCGTCATCACTGCGGCCGCAGCGATCATGATCGTCGTGTTCCTCTCGTTCGGGCTGGGACCCGAGCGGGTCATCAAGGAGTTCGGCCTCGGTCTTGCGATGGCGGTGCTGCTGGACGCGCTCGTCATCCGCTGTCTGCTGGTCCCAGCGCTCATGCAGCTCCTCGGCCGCCGCGCCTGGTGGTTCCCGTCATGGCTTGAGCGCCTGGTGCCGCGGGTGGCGCTCGAGAGCGAGTAGCGCCGTCAGCCGACCGCGATGCGCTTGCGCCGCCCGGCTCCCCAGACTGGCTGACTTGACGTGAAGCGATACAGGGCGGCCGGACGCCCGGGGCCGTCGGCGCGCTGCTCGCCGGTCGCCTCGATGAGCCCGGTCGCCTTCAGGTCACGCGCGAACGTGGCCGGGTCGTAGCGGGTCGAGGCGATCGCCTCGTAGACGCGACGGGCGTCGCTGAGGGCGAACGAGCCGGGCAGGATCCCGACCGTGATGTTCGACCACCACAGCTTGCCTTCGAGGCGCTCGACGGCGGCGTGGAGGATCGCGCGGTGGTCAAACGCCAGTTCGCTATCCGCGCCGCGTGCGGCGATCCAGCGCGCCGCCGGATCGGGCGCCTCGGTATCCGGTGGGACGAGCGCGAGATACGCGATAGAGGGGATCCAGCCGCGTGGATCGCGGCCCGGATCGGCGAACGCGCCGAGCTGCTCGACGTAGGGCATCCCCAGACCGGTCTTCTCGTGCAGCTTGCGTAGAGCCGTGTCCTGCGGGCGCTCGGAGGGCCCGACGAAACCGCCGGGAAGCGCTCGCGAACCGTCGTCGCGCGTGGTCGTGAGCGTCATGAGCCCGCGGTCGCGCGCTGTCAGAACGACGACGTCGGTAGCGAGCGCCGCGGGGGCCGGATATCCCTCGCTGTTGGTCGCTGTCCACGGCACGCCCCAAGCTTAGGCGCGGTAGGCACAGCGCCCATATCTCCCGACGACTCGGCCGGCGTCGCAGTGAGCCGGCGCCCGTGGCGGGCGACGACGCTACTCGGCGCCGTCGTCGCTCTCGGCGGCCTCTGCCTCGGCGATCGTGGTTCCATCAAGAGCCGTGACGATCGCTGCCCGCGCGGCGGCCGTGGGGTCCTCGGCCTCTTCGGCCGTCTCTTCGTCGAACGGCATGTCGCCCTCCCGGTCGCTGCATCGGTGTGACCTAGCGGGAACGCCTACGCATCAATCCCGATCTGGATGTGTCTTCTAGCGGTTCGATCGGACGGCGCTGGGCCAATGCGCGCCCGGCTGATTCGCTGGAGTTGGGTGGTCACGCGCCTGCCCGTTGCCGTCAGCTCCCGCTCGCGCTAACGTAACGATTGCTACATGCGTCTTGCCGTTTTCTCTATGTGCGCTGCGCGGAAAGGGCAGTCATGAGATACGCGCCACCGCCGAGCTCCAATGCCGCTTGGGGCGGTGTCCTGCTCGTCTACTTCAGCACCCACGGCCATACGGCCACGGTCGCCAGGCGCATCGCCGAGGGCCTGCGCGCAGAGGGGCTGGTGGTAGATCTTTGCGATGTCGCTCACGCCGGCGACGTCGATCCTGTCCGTCATGACGTCGTCGTGGTCGGGGCGTCGCTGCACCGCGAGCCGGACCGCCACGAGATCGTCGCATGGGTCACCGCCCATCGCCTGGCTCTGGCGGATCGCCCGAGCGCGCTGTTCTCCGTCGCGCTCTGCGACAACGGCGATGGTGCGGAGAGTCAGGTGGCGCTGCAACACGGCATCCGCGACTTCATGGCGCAGACGGGTTGGACCCCGAACCGCGCGGTTGCGTTCACAGGTGCGCTGGAGGACCAGCACGACGTCCGCGGCCGCGACCCCGTCGAGCGCTTCGCCGACGAGCTGGCGCTGCTCGCGGCGGTACCTGCGGCAGCGTAGCCCTCAAGCCAGAGCGCCGCAGGCCGCAGATCATCAGGCCTCGCTTGCGGGTATCCCCTGACGACACTTGTATACACACAAGGAGACCACATGGCAGACGGCACGATGGATGAGGCCAAGGGCCGCGCAAAGGAAGCGGCCGGCGACCTGACGAACGACCAGGATCTCAAGGACGAGGGGAAGGTCGACCGCGCGTCCGGCAAGGTCAAGGACGCGATTGGCGGCGCGGCCAACAAGCTGAAGAGCGTGCTGCGGCGCGATTGAACGCCAGGAGGTTCTTACGCACGACCACCGCAGCGGCGGTAGGGCCGGCGATGGGCGCGCCCGGCGCCGCGCGCCCAGGCGCCTGACATCGCCCTGACCGACCCGCGCCGGGCGCTCGAGCGCGTGCTGGAGTGTCGCGCGGACGTCGCTGCGCGGCCGGGCGGTGCTGCTCGTGCACGGAACGGCCTCGTCCCCGGAGGAAATGGTTCTCCTTCGGCTACGAGCATGCGTTGCCGAGACTCGGCTTCGCGGTCTGTACGGTCACGTTGCCGGGGCACGGCTTGGTGGACACGCAGCGCTCGATCCAGCGAGGCGTAGATCAGCTCCCCCGTGACGGAAGCTACCGCTGTACGTCGTGTACGCGATCCGCGAGGTAGCGCGGATCAGCGGGCGCAAGGTGTCGCTCATCGGCCACGGCCGGGGCGCCGTGTTCGTGACGTACGCGCCGTATTTCCGGCCGGATCTGCCCGCGATGATCGAAAACGTCATCGGCCTTACGGGGCCGTATCTGGGCGCGACCAACGTGGAGGCCGCCTGCGCGGACGGGAGGTGCCCGGCGATCTTCTGGCAGTTCCGTCCGAAATCGAACCTCAACGCCGCCTACCGCGCGGCATCCCAGCCGGCGAGCCCCTCCTTTCACCGCCATCGCGACGAGCCTCGACGAGCTGGTCACCCCGGCGCCGCAGGCCGCTGGCTGAACGGCGCCAGCAACATCATGATCCAGGATCTTTGCCCCGCCCGGCCGATCCAGCACTACCTGATGGTGAGCGACGCAGTCGCCTACGCTCTGGCGCTCGACGCCCTGACGCACCCGGCGCCCGCCGATCCGGCGCGCTTCGTTCCGAGCACGTGCCTGCAGACGATCATCCCCCGGAGGAGATCTGGCGAAGGCCGCGGCGATCGCACCTCGCGCGATCGCCAACTTTGCGCGAACAGTCGCCACGCGCGAGGTGGATCGCGAACCGGCGCTGCCTGTTCGACCCAGGAGTCTGCCCACCGCCGCAGCAGCACAGCAGCAGCGCCTGTGTCTCACGCGGCGGGCCGGCGCCTGCGTATCGCGCTCCCCGGCGATGTTCACGCAGTGCGCGACGTCGACTTCAAGCTCGCCAGGCGCTTAGTGCGTCGCGACGCCAGCGACCCCTTCGCGAGCACCGTGCGCGTGTCGAAGCGCGATCGCCGCGCCCTGCTGCGAGCGATCGTCCACCGCGACGGCGCCGCAAGCGGTCCCGCCCGTTGATCCTCTCGCGCTCCCTACCGCACTGCGGACTGTGAGCCGCCGCTGACCGCGTCGCGCTTCTTCGCGCGCGGGTTGATGATGGGCGTCAGCTGTCGTTCGAGCTGCGGGCGCAGGTGCTCGTGGCGCTTGGGCAGGCGCAGTTCCTCTCCGAGACGCGCGGGATCCTCGTCTACGGCGAATCCAGGCAAGAGCGTGGCGATCTCGAACAGGATCCCGCGTGGCTCGCGGAAGTAGATCGCCTTGAAGTAGTCGCGATCGCGGACATCGGTCACGTGGCCGCCGACCCCGCGTACCAGTCGCTGCCAGTCGAGATGGTCCTCGTCGCGCGATGCCCACGCGATGTGGTGGACGGTTCCGGCGCCCTGGCGGCCCGGCCGCTCCGGCGGGAGGTCATAGCCCCAGTGAAAGTGCCGCTGCGCGCCATCGAGGCGGTACGCGCCGTCGCCGAGGTATTCGAAGCCGAGCGGGCCGCTGAGCAGCCGCTCCTCGACGTTGTGGAACTGCCCATAGGCGCGCGCGCCCGCCGGCCCGACGATCGCGTGCTGCTCGGGAATCTCAGGGTGCGCCGCGCGCAGCGGCGGATCCTCCCCAGTCGCCAAAACCAGCTCGAGGGCAAGGCCGTCGTCGTCCGCGAACCGCAGCGAGCGTTCGTCGCGCCGCGCCGCATAGCCATGGTCGCCCAGCCGGGCCTGCCAGAACTCGAGCGCCGCCGGCGAGGCGACGGCAAGCTGGAGCGTGTGGATCATCCCTACGCCGGCGCGCCCGTGCGCCGCGCCCGCGAACTCAAACCACGTGAGGATCGAGCCCGGTGAGCCAGTATCGTCACCGAAGTACAGGTGGTAGGCCTCCGGCTGGTCGAAGTTCACCGTCTGCTTGACGAGCCGCAGGCCAAGCACGCCCGCGTAGAACGCGACGTTTCGCTGCGCATCGCCGGTGATCATCGTGATGTGGTGCAAGCCTTGGAGCTTCATCGCTTCACCTTTTCGTGTTGCTGGGTCACGCTGAGGATCGCGCGCGCCTCGTCGGGCGTCGCGACCGGCCGCTCGAGCTCGCACGCGAGGCGCACGACGCGCGCCACGAGATCGGCGTTCGTCGCCCGTTCGCCCCGGCGATAGAAGAGGTTGTCCTCCAAGCCCGTGCGGACGTGGCCGCCGGCGAGGATGCAGTAGGCGTTCAGCGGCAACTGCGCCTGGCCGATCGCGCACACCGACCAAGGCGTGGCGGCTGGCAGCATGCGCCGCAGGTGCTCGACCATCTCGATCGTCGCCGGCACGCCGGTACCGGGCACGCCGAGCACGAACTGGACGACGAGCGGGTCCTCGAGCAACCCCTCGTCGCGAAGCTGCAGCGCCAGGCCGACGTGGCCGCTGTCGAAGCACTCGATCTCCGGGCGCACGCCGTGGTCGCGGAACGCCCCCGCCATGCGCCGCAGAAAGGGCAGGTCGCCCTCGAAGACGCGCTCGCCGAAGTTGATCGAGCCGCAGTCCAGCGACGCCATCTCGGGTTCGAGCTCGAGCGGCTGCAGTCGCTCGTCGCGCACCGATCGACCGCCGGCGCTGCCGCAGGAGAGGTTGATGATCGCGTCGCAGCCGGCTTCGCGCAGGCCGTCGGTGAGGAGCCGGAACGCCGCGAGATCCTGCGTGGGCGTGCCGTCGGCCTCGCGCGCGTGGAGGTGGAGCACGGCCGCCCCGGCCTGCCACGCCGCCAGCGCCGATGCAATGATCGCCTCGCTGCTGAGCGGCACGTTCGGCCGCCGCTGCGGATCCGGGTCGCTCGAGCCGGTGATCGCGCACTGGACGACGAGCGGCGTGTGAGAGGGCATCGCTGAAGGCTCCACCGTGGAGGGCGCCCGGCGGCGAATGCTCGCGCTGCGCCGGGTCCGCTACCGCAGACCCTACGCCTGCTTGACCGCCGAGATGTCGAGGATGATCTTCACCTTGTCGCCGACGGCCACGTTTCCGCTGCCAAGCGCCATGTTGAACTTCATCCCGTAGTCCGAGCGCGAGATCTGACCGTTGGCCTCCAGGCCGACGCGCTCGTTGCCCCAGGGGTCGAGCTCGGTGCCGCCGACCTCCGCATCGAGCTCGATCGGGTTCGTGACCCCGCGGATCGTGAGGTTCCCAACGACCTTCAACTCGTCGTCGCCGCCGGCCTCGATGGAGGTCGACTCGAACGTCATCTCCGGATAGTTCTCGGCGTCGAAGAAGTCGGAGTTGCGCAGGTGCTCGTCACGGGTTGCGTCGTTGGTGTCGA
>DASVPU010000044.1:0-10081 GCA_036389475.1 Solirubrobacteraceae bacterium | reverse complement strand
CGGATACCAGTGGTTGGACAGCAGGATGCGCTTGCAGAACACGTGAAACTGGGGGCTGAGCTTGCGCCGTAGCTCGGGGTCGCGCACCTGATTTCGCAGGTGCAGGCGACCGATCTGCATCAGCGGCCGCAGCAGGCGCTGGTCCTTGATCAGGCCCGGAACCAAGATCTCCTTGTTCCAATACACCGCTGAGCGCACGAGCTTCTGCATGAACGGCGCCTTGCGGTACAGCAGGCGCTCAGCGCGCGTCGTCGGGCGGTCGGGGTGGGGCATGATCCACGGTGCGGTGCGCTGGAAGACGTGCAGCTTGCCGACGCGCTGTTGGATGCGCGGCACGAACTGGATCGCCGAGGCGCCGGTGCCGATGACCGCGACGCGCTTGCCGGTGAGGTCGTGGTCGTGGTTCCACTGCGCGGAGTGAAACATCGTCCCGGGGAAGGTCTCGATGCCCGGCAGCGCGGGAATCGACGGATGGCTCAGGCCCCCGGAGCCGTCGACGAGCACCTTTGCAGTCCACGACCCGAGCGAGGTCTCGATCCGCCAGTTCTGCGCGTCCTCGTCCCAGTCCGCCGCCTCGAGCTCCTGGCCGAAGCGGATGTGCGGGCCGATCTCGTGGCGCTCGCTGAGCTCGCGCAGGTAGCGCCAGATCTCCGGCTGGAGCGGGTAGGTACGCGTCCAGTTCGGGTTCAGGGCAAAGGAGAACGAGTACAGGTGCGACGGGATGTCGCACTGGCAGCCGGGGTAGGTGTTGGCTTCCCAGGTTCCGCCGACATCCTCGGCGCGATCGAGGATGACGAAGTCCTCGATCCCGACCTCCTTGAGGCGGATCGCGAGCCCGAGCCCGGCGAATCCGGCGCCGATGATCGCGATCTTCACGTGCGGAGTGTCGCCGTCTTGCGCTGCGGGCGAGCCGCCCTGATGGTCGAGCACGCTGGTCAGTCGCATGTGCTGGGGCTACCTTCCGCCTGTTTGGGAGGAGATGCCAGCCAGGGGTATCCGGGCCGGCCAAGCGTCGTCGGGAAGGAGCTCCTCGCGGTCGGGCTCGGGCTCAGGCTCGGGCGTTGCCGCCGCCGGCGATGGTGGCTCGCGCCGTTGCCCGGCGGTCGTGGCGACGCGATGCAGCGCCCAGGCGATCGCGGCCAGCAAGAGCAGCGTGAACCCGAGGACGACCCCGTAGGCGGCGTAGGTCACCGCGGGATCCGCGATCTTCGCCTCGCGCTGGAGCAGTTCCTTGTCCGAGAAGAACGGGCGCGTGAAGCTCGCCGGGGCGGAAATCGCCGGGACGGGGATCGCCTTGTCCTCGGGGGCGTAGATCGGCAGGCCGAGGATCGCGTTGCCCTTCTGCATCCGGATCATCGTCTTCCATCCCCCGTAGACGGGAAGCGGCACGTTGGACTGGAAGACGCCGGGCCTGACCTCGCGCAGCTTGTCGACGATGCGTCCGCCGCCCTGCCACGATGTGGCAGTCAGCCAGTTCGCTGCGTCGGCACCGTCGCGCCGGCTCATGGTGACGGTCGCCGCGACCGTGCGCTTGGGTCCGCTGTGAACATCGCGAAGTTGGACGGCAGCGCTCAAATCGCTCCTGCCCGTCGTGTTCAGCGGGAACGCCAGCAGGACGGCGACCACGACCGCCGAGGCCAGCGCGGCCCAGCGCAGGGCTGGGCTGCGCGGGATGCTCTCTGATCCCAGCCGCGCACCGATCCACGCGCCGATCAGCGAAGCGGCGACAGCCGTCGCGAAGCCGAGCACGATCGTCTGCCCCAGGATCTGCTCGGGCCAGGGCAGCGGCATCCAGACGTGCGACCAGCCCCACTCGACCGCCAGGCCGATCGTGCCGATCAACGCTCCGCAGACCACGCCGAAGCGCAGCGGACGCTTGACCGTCACGAGCAGCGCCGCCGCCTCGACCAGTGCTGCCTCGACGATGTACAGCGGGAAGTGGGCGACGCTGCGTCCGAGGCCGCCGACCGTCACCGACAGCAGGCCCCGCATCGCCAGATAGAAGAGGACGGCGCCGAAGGCCGCGCCCGGCCCGAGCCACACGCGGGCGGCCACGAGCGCGACGCCTGCGGCGAGCATGATGAGGATCGGGTGGTAGATGAGCTGGAACTGCGGCACGCCGAGGTCGAACTCGAGCTGAAAGGTCGACAGACCGATGAGCAGGCCGCCGGGCCACGCGATGCCGCGCAGTCCCTTGACCCATTTCGCCTCGTGGTCGGGCAGGCCGCTGGCCTTCACGGCCCGCCGGACCTCGACCTGGATGACGGCGATGGCGAACAACGTCATCGCGGCGCCGCCGATCAGCATGAGGTGCGTCGGACCCCAGAGCGTGACGTCCTGGCCGAAGATCCGATGCCACATGTCGTCGAGCGGGAAGCCGATGAGCGCAAAGCCGCCCGCGGCGCACATGAGGACGCCACCGAGCGGGGCGTTCCACTCGCGACCGATTCTGATCGAGGTCGGTCCGGGACGGTCCGGGCGATCCTCGCGCGGCAGGCAGATCGCGAAGAAGCCGGCGGCGAAGATCCCGTACAGGCCGGCGAGGATGAACCAGTGGGCCGGGTTGTTCAGCGGCCCGGGATCACGGCCGAGGTCGACGTGGATCGAGACGTCCCAATACAGCCCGAAGACCGCCGAGATGAGCGACCCGATCGCCAAACCGCATGGAAGCGACGCCCACGCCGGCTGACCTGAGATGCGCTCGGCGAAGCGCTCGAACCACCCGAGCGTCGGGACGAGCCCGCCGCGGTGGCCGAGGCCGCCCATGAGCAGGAAGATGATCGCGAATGCGGCAACGAACGCGGCGGCGCCGATCGCTTCGGTCGGAGCGCCGCCGGCCGGGCTTGCGGCGCCGAGGAGGGCGGGGACGACCGCAGCGCTCATACGCGCCACCGTACTATGTAACGTCAGATCATGTCAAATAGGCTCGCCGCTGCCGCGGCTGGCGCGCCGCCGCTCTCTCGAACCTGGTCGTGTCGGATTAAGCTCGGATAGCGAGCTTAAGGCGACACGACCCGCACGGCTGCCCGACACGCGACAGGCGGCGGCGACCGCCGCTAGCCGCCGGCGGCGCGGGGATTGCCCGTCGCTGCGCCCGGATCGCTGTCCGCGGGCTTGGTCGTGTCCGCCGCGTCGTTGCCGTCGATCTCCTGCTCGGCGTGATCGCGCGCGTCGATCCCGGTGCCCGGCGGGGCTTCCTCGGGGTAGCCCTGGCCGACGTCGCGGTCGCGGTCGCGCGGGCTGTCGTCGTTAGGTGTATCGGTCACGCCCGGCGGTCTACCCGCTCGCGTGTCAGAGCAGCCCCAGCGCCGCGCCCGCGCTGCGCACGGCGTCGAACAGCGGCGTCGGGATCACGCCGAGCACGAGCGTCAGCGCGCCGAACACGACGGCCACGGCGACGACCTCGCCTTGCGCTCGTAGGCCGGTCGCCTCGTCCGAGCCGCCGGCGAGCAGCGGCTGCTGCTCGCCGCCGCTGAGCGGGGGTTCCGGGAAGCCGACCTCCATGGTCGGCGTCATCCAGATCGCCGCGATGACCTTCAGGTAGTACGCGAGCGAGATCATCGACCCGACGACGATGAAGACCGCAAGCCACGCGTAGTCGCCGGCCACCGCGGCATCGATCAAGTAGAACTTCCCGATGAAGCCCGCGGTCGCGGGGAAGCCGGCGAGCGCGAGCATCGCGATCGTCATCGGCCAGGCCAGCAGCGGCCGCGTGGACCCGATGCCGTTCAGCGAGGAGATGTCGTCGCCCCACGGCGTCTCGCGCTCGCGCGCGACGATCACGGCGAACGCCGCGAGGTTCATGACGAGATAGACGGCGATGTAGAAGATCGTGGCCTGGAGGCCCAGTCGCGACGCGACGACTACGCCCGCGAGCATGTAGCCGGCCTGCGCGACCGACGAGTACGCGAGCAGGCGCTTGAGCGACGACTGCCCCAGGGCGCCGACGTTGCCGACGATGATGGTGATCGCCGCCAGGATGGCGAGCGGCGGTGCCCAGTCGACCGAGACGTCGAACAGCGCGATGTCGAACAGCCGCAGCATGACGCCGAACGCCGCCGCCTTCGTGGCGACCGCCATGAACGCGGTGACCGGCGTCGGGGCACCCTCGTAGACGTCGGGCGTCCACTGGTGAAACGGGGCGACCGACGCCTTGAACGACAGGCCGACGATCGTCAGCGCGATGCCGGTCAGCAGCAGCGGGTCGGAGACGAGGTCGCCGGCCGGCGTCAGCGCCGCCGCGATCCTGCCGAAGTCCGTCGAGCCGGTCGCGCCGTAGAGAAACGCCAAGCCGTAGAGCAGCGTCGCCGAGCCGACCGAGCCGACGACGAGGTACTTCAGCCCCGATTCCAGCGACGACGCGCGGCGCATCTCCGTGGCGCACAGCACGTACAGCGGGATCGACAGCAGCTCCAGCCCGAGGAAGACCGACACGAGGTTCTGCGCCGCGACGAGCACGATCATCCCGGCGATCGACGTGAGCAGGAGCGCGTGGTACTCGCCGTGCGCTGCCTCGCGCGGCGCGACATGGCGCCAGGAGAGCAGCACGGCGGCGATGCCCGCGACGCAGAAGATGATCGTCAGGATCAGCGTCAGCTCATCCAGGCGCAGGGCGCCGGCGATGAGATCCTTGCGCTCGCCCCACTGCCAGACCGAGAACACGATCGCGAGCGCGAGGGTCAGGATGCTGAGCGCGGGGACGGTCTTCTCGCGCAGCACGCGCGCGGGCGCGAGCCCGAGCAGCAGCACGACGAGAGCCCCGCTGAAGACCGTGACGAGCGGTGACGCGCCGGCCCAGTCGATCGCCGGCCCGGCGACCTTGGCGGCGGCGACGATCATGGGCCGTACCTCGTCCAGCCGGACCCCGAGACTGTGCCGGGGGACATGATGCTCGTCACCGTCGGCTCGCTGCGCGTCAGCGCGAACTGCGGGTACAGCGCGAGCGCCAAGATCGCGAGCACGAGCGGCACGAGCACGAGGCCGTCGCGCAGCTCGATCTCACGCGACTGCACCTCCGGGCCGGTGCGGTTGTGCATCGTCGTGATGTAGAGGCGCAGCGCGTAGAACGCGGCCATGACGACGCCGGCCGAAGCGACGATCGCGATGACGAGCTTCTCCTGGAAGACGCCGAGCAGGATGTAGAACTCGCCGACGAAGTTCGACGAGCCGGGCATCGCGAGCGTCGCGAACGTGACGATGAGAAACAGCGCCGCGAGTGCGGGCGCCCGCATCGCCAGGCCCCCCATGTCGCGGATGTCCTCTGAGCCCTCCGAGCGCGCCGCCAGCAGCGCGACGATGAGGAACGCGGGCGCCACGACGAGGCCGTGGTTGAACGCCTGCAGGATCGCCCCCTGCGCGCCCTGAGCGTTCAGCGCGAATATGCCCAGCGTGATGAAGCCGAGTTGCGCGACCGACGAGTAGCCGAGGATGAGGCGCGTCTCGGTCGTCGTGAACGCCATCGCCGAGCCGTAGAGGATCGACGCCAGCGCGATCAGCAGCAGCAGCGTCTGATACTGCTGCGTCGCGTCGGGAAACAGCGGCAGGCACACGCGCAAGAAGCCGTAGGCGGCGACCTTGCTCAGCACGCCGCTGAACAGCGCCAGCACCGGCAACGGCATCGCGCGGTAGCCGTCGGGCATCCAGCCGTGCAGCGGGAAGGCCGGCATCTTCACGAGGAATGCGGCGGCGAAGAACAGGAAGATCCATTGCTGCGAGGACTCGCCGAGCGTGCGCTGCGCGAGATCGGAGAACGCGAACGACAGGCTGGGGTTGCCGCGCGCCGCAAGCACGCCCGTAGCGATCGCGGCCGTCAGCATGAGCAACGAGCCGACCAGCGTGTAGATGACGAGCTTGATCGTCGCCTGCACGCGGCCGGCGCCCCCCCAGATGCCCGTCAAGAAGAAGAACGGCACGAGCATCAGGTCGAAGAACACGACGAACAGGGCGAGATCCTGCGCGAGCAGCGCGCCCAGCACCGAAGTCTGCGCCAGCGCGAGGTGGAAGTAGAAGAGCCGCGGCTTCTCCCAGTCCTTGAAGTTCGCCCACAGCGTGCAGCTGAACCACAGCAGCGCGGTGAGCAGCACGAGGAACAGGTTCAGCCCGTCGACGCCGAGCTTGTAGGAGATCCCCAGCTCGCCGATCCACGTCTCGTCGGTGACGTGCTGCAGCCCTGCCATCGAGCTGTCGAAGTCGACGACGTAGACGATCGCGTAGGCGAGCACGAGCACCGTGCCCAGCAGCGCGAGGCGGCCCGCGACCTTCGGCGGCGCGAGCAGCCCGAGGACACCGAACGCCAGCGGCAGCCACAGCATGATCGACAGGTGCAGCGTCAAGACGCCAGCAGGAAGTAGAAGGCGAGCACGACCATCCCCACGACGATCAGCAGCGCGTAATAGCGCAGAAAGCCCGTCTGTGCGGCGCGGACCGCCGACGAGCCGGCCCGCACCACCCCGGTGCTGCCCCCGACGAGCAACCCGTTGACGAAGATGCGCTCGAACGTCTGCTGAGCCCAGGCGCCGAACCACAGCGCGGGACGCACGACGAGCATCGCGATGAGCTCGTCGAAGTACCACTTGTTCAAGAACAGCTTGTAGAGCGCGGCGAAGCGCTCGCGCACGCTGACCGCGATCGCGGGGTTCTTCACCCAGACGTAGTAGGCCGTGCCGATGCCGGCGAACGCGACAAGCGCGCCGAGCACCAGGCCGAAGGCGATCAGGCCGCCGCTGGGCTCGCGCGCGTAGAGGGCGGAGCCCTCGAACGTCGGCTCCAGAAAGTGATCGATGACGTGGGTGACCTGCGGGATCTGCAGGAAGCCGCCGACGACCGCCAGCACGGCGAGCGTCCCCATCGCGATCGTCATCGTCGACTCGCGCTCAGCGATGTGGTGCTCGGGGCCGGGGAAGCCGACAGCGGTGTCCTCGACTTCGCCGGTCGCCGGGTTGGTGTGGACCTCGGCGTGGTGCAGGTGGCCCTCTTCGAGCTCGCGGGCCTCCGGCACGGGCTCACCCCAGAAGGCGCGGAAGATCATCCGGAACGTGTAGAGGCCGGTGAGGAACGCGCCCACGTAGCCCGCCACGTAGAGGATCCAGAACCAGCCGCCGCGGTCGCCGATGAGCAGCAGGATCTCGTCCTTGGAGAAGAACCCCGAGAACGGCGGGACGCCCGCCAGCGCGAGGCCGCCGATCGTCATGCAGCCGTACGTGAACGGCAGCGCACGCCTGAAGCCGCCCATCCTGTCGAGGTTCTGGTTGCCGGCCATCGCGGCGATCAGCGAGCCGGCAGCCATGAACAGCAGCGCCTTGAAGAAAGCGTGCGTCATCAGGTGAAACAGCCCGGCCGCGTAGGCCCCCGCGCTGACGCCCATGATCATGTAGCCGATCTGCGACATCGTCGAGTAGGCGATGACGCGCTTGAGGTCGGTCTGCGCAAGGGCGGTCGTGCCCGCGATCAGGAGCGTCGCGCAGCCGACGATCGCCCCGACGTCGGCCGCGATCGGCGCCTGCTCGAAGAGCGGGTGCATGCGCGCGATGAGGTACACGCCGGCCGTCACCATCGTCGCCGCGTGGATCAGGGCGCTGACGGGCGTCGGGCCCTCCATCGCGTCGGGAAGCCAGGTGTGCAGCGGGACCTGGGCTGACTTCGCGAACGCGCCGACGAGCAGCAGGATGCAGCCGGCGACGAGGTCGCCGTCGTTGGTCTGCGGGAAGCCTTCCTTGACCGACTCGAACGCCTTGAGGTAGTCCAGCGTGCCGAGATGCTTGAAGATGAAGAACGTCCCGAGCACCAGGCCGACGTCGCCGAGCACGTTGATGACGAACGCCTTGATGCCGGCATTCGTCGCGGTCGTGCGCCGGTACCAGAAGCTGATCAGCATGTAGCTGGCAGCGCCGACGAACGCCCATCCGATGATGAGGATCAGGAAGTTCCCCGCCAGGACGAGCAGCAGCATCGAGAAGACGAAGAAGTTCAGGAACGCGAAGAAGCGGACGTAGCCCTCGTCGGAGTCCAGGTAGCTGATCGAGTAGAGGTGGATCAGCGTCGAGACGCCGGCCACGACGAGGATCATGAAGACCGACAGCGGGTCGACGAGCAGCGACAGCTGCGCGTCGACGCCGGCCGAGTACGCGTAGTCCCACGCGACCGCCACGACGTGGCGCTTCTCGTGGGGGAGAGCCTGGAGCTTGACCAGCGCGCCGATCGCCGACGCGAACGAGAGCCCGAGCGCGGCCGTGCCGGCGTAGCCCGCCGCGCGCCGCGGCAGGCGCCGCCCGTTCAGCCCGATGACGATCGTGCCCGCGAGCGGGAAGAGCAGTGTCATCCAGGCGAACAGCTCGAGCAAGCTCATCGCGGGGACCCACCTTGCGGCTCGACGCGGACAGCGGTCGAGCGATGGCGTGCGGTCACCCTTGCAGCTCCCGCAGCTCGTCGACGTCGATCGGCAACCTGCGGCGGTGCATCGCGACGATGACGCCCAGCCCGACGGTCACCTCACAGGCGGCGACGACCATGACGATGATCGCGAAGATCTGGCCTTCGGCGTTGCCGTGCATCCGGGCGAAGGCGATCAGCGCGAGGTTCGCCGCGTTGAGCATGAGCTCGAGGCAGAGCAGGATCACGAGCGGGCTACGCCGGGTCAGCACGCCGCCCGCGCCGATCGCGAAGATCAGGGCCGAGGCCGCGAGGTACCAGCCGATGTCCATCTACGCGTCCTCTGCCCGTGTCGCGGCCTTCGTCAGCGCGGGCCGGCTGCCGACGCTCTCGGCCATCGTGCCGGTGTTCAGCGGGCGCAGCAGGTCCATCGCGCTGAAGCGCGCCTGCTCCTCGCCCGCCGACAGGCCGCCGCGCCGGCGCGCGAGTACGACCGCGCCCACTGCGGCGATCAGCAGCAAGAACGACGCGACCTCGAACGGCAGCAGGAACTTCGTCAGCAGCAGCTCCCCGATCTGCTTGGGGCCGCCGAAGCCTCGAGCGATCGGCGCGCCCGGCGAGCCGATCAACTTCAGGCCCGAGCCGAGCGTGGCGATGCACAGCTCGACGAAGAGCGCGCCGCCGAAGAGCACTGCCGCCCCGCGCAGCCCGCTGCCGGCGCGCGGCCCTAGCGGCTCGTCCTTTCCGCCGACGTAGGCGACGACGAAGACGTAGAGCACCATCACGGCGCCCGCGTAGACGACGACCTGCGCGGCCGCCACGAATTCGGCGTTGAGCAGCAAGAACAGCGCGGCGAGGCACAGCAGGTGCGACACGAGCGCGAGCACGCTGTAGAACGGGTTGCGGACCGCGACGACCCCGATCGCCCCCGCCACGGCCCCTATTGCGGCCAGGAAGAACAGCACCTCCGCCATGAAGGGGCAATCTACTGGCCGCCCCGCCTCAGCGTCCGGACGCTGGCCCCAAGGGCGCGAGAGTGTGGCATCAACCGCAAGTCGGGGGACCAACGGTGTCGGAGAGCTTGACGCCGGTGGGGCGTGGACGATGACTGACGAGCTCGCTTCGCTGCCCACGCATCGCGGTCGCGAGCGCGAGCGTGATCATCAGCGCCAAGGGCAGCGATAGTTGCCGCGCGTTCGGCGTTCACGGTACGAAGTTAAATGAACGTCACACAACAGCCTGGCGAGCCGGCGAAGTCATCGGAGGACAACGTCGCCGGCTTTGCGAGTCTTGTCGCCGCGACATCGGCCGGTGGACACGAGCCGCAGGTCTCGTGCACGATCTTGCCGCCGGGCGCCAGCACCGGAATGCGCGCAGCGGCACGTACGGCGTCCGGGCCGTGCGCACCGGGGCGTAGACGTGGCGACAACCCGCTCGGCCGCGGACGCTTCCCGGATCGGCTCGGTCCTATCTCCGTGAGTAGGTGCGGGGGCGCGCGTTGCTCGCGGCGCTGTCTTCGCTGTATGGAAAGCCCCGCAATCGCGGGGCTTTCCAGCTACGCCACCTCACCGTTCTGGGCGGATCGTGGCCGCGCATTGACGAGCGCGTGCGCAGCCGTCACGGCTTCAGCGATCGCAGTCCCGGCCGACTCGGCCCCGTGCGTCACAGACGCCATGATGATCGATCACCGCTAGAGGCTCTTCAGGAACGCGAT
>DASVPU010000043.1:0-1938 GCA_036389475.1 Solirubrobacteraceae bacterium | reverse complement strand
GACCGATCGCAGCACACCCACACCCGACACGGCGCTTGCGATGCTCCAACTGGCCCCTCCACGACTCGCCCATTCACCAACGCGGGGCTACTGCACGATCCGGGCTAGCCCGGATCGTGCAGCAACCAGTAGCGGCCCCGATGGTCGGGGCCGCTGAACTGTCCGCCTGAGCAGCGATTCTTCGGCTTGTCGACGGTCGAAGGATCTACTCGGGAGGCTCACCTTGAAGGTGATGCGCGATGGGCGCCGTTTCACGGTAGAAGTCACGGCGGACGGAGCCGGGCTGGTCTCGCATGCCGGTAGCGGTCTGCTGGCCGGGGTCGCTGATCGCGTCGGGCTGACGGCGGCGCTCTCCGACGAGCTGTCGGGCTTGCGTGAGCGCGACGCCGGCCACGATCCGGGGCGCGTGATCCGCGATCTGGCGATGATGCTCGCCGACGGCGGCGATTGCCTGGCCGATCTGCGTGCGGTGCGCGACCAGGCCGATCTGTTCGGGGCAGTCGCGTCGGACTCCACGGCGTATCGGGTGATCGACAAGATCGCGTCGACGCCGGGCATGCTCGACGCGCTCGAGCGCGCCCGCGCGCAAGCGCGCGAGCAGGTCTGGAAGCTGACCGGGCCACCGTCAGAGGTGACGATCGATGTCGACGCGACGCTGCTGAGCAGTCATTCCGACAAGGAGGGCGCCGCGGGCAACTTCAGGGGCGGCTACGGCTTTCATCCGATCCTCGCCTACTGCGACGAGACGCGCGAGTCGATGGCGGGCATGCTGCGCCCCGGCAACGCTGGTGCGAACAGCGCCGCCGATCAGATCGCGGTCGCCGAAGCGGCGCTTGAGCAGATTCCGCGCGAGCACATCGAGACAGTCGCCGTGCTGCTGCGCGTCGACAGCGCGGGCGCCAGCCACGAGTTGCTGGAGTGGGCGCACGCCGCGAACATCCGCTTCTCCGTCGGCCTGGATCTGCGCGAGAACGTGCGCGAGCAGATCCTGCAGATCGCTGATGGCGACTGGGTCGCAGCCGTCGATCAGCACGGCGGTGAGCGCCCCAACGGCCACGTCGCCGAGCTCGGCGGCCGGGACCTCGCCGACTGGCCCGCGGGATCACGGGTGATCGTTCGTCGTGAGCGCGCGCATCCCGGCGCGCAGCTGTCGTTCACCGACCATGACGGCCATCGCTTCCAAGCGATCCTGACCGACCAACCCGGCGCGGACATCGCGTTGTTGGAGTGCCGCCACCGCGCCCGCGCGCGCGTCGAGGATCACATCCGCAACGACAAGCAGACCGGCCTTGCGAATCTCCCGTTTCGCGACTTCGAACACAACAAGGTGTGGCTGGCACTCGTGATGCTCGCCCACGACCTCATCGCCTGGACGCAAACGCTGCTGCTCACCGGTGAGCTCGCGCGCTGCGAACCCAAACGCCTGCGCTACCGCTTGCTGCACACCGCCGCGCGCCTGGCGATCAGCGGGCGTCACGCACGCCTGCGCCTCGCAGCGACCTGGCCCTGGGCGCACGAGGTCGTCGCCGCGTTCAGCCGCCTGCGAGCGCTACCCGCGCTCGGCTGACACCCCGGCCGCGCCGCTCGCGATCACGACTCGATCTCGGCGCCAGGCGCCCCGCGACGCCTGCCCAAATTACAGCCACGAGACCGTCGACAGCGCTCGCCCAACGCTCCGCGCCGACCGATCGCAGCACACCCACACCCGACACGGCGCTTGCGATGCTCCAACTGGCCCCTCCACGACTCGCCCATTCACCAACGCGGGGCTACTGCACGATCCGGGTTAGACGCCGGTTCTACGGGCGATTCCAGCAACTAACCGACGCGCGGAGGCGCCGCAGGCAACCTGACGGCTTCCGCTAACAAGCGGGCTGGACGTCGTGCACCGCGGGGCGGGGCATGCGTCCATGCCGGCGGTCGCGGCAGACTCTGAGG
>DASVPU010000042.1:0-2173 GCA_036389475.1 Solirubrobacteraceae bacterium | reverse complement strand
GGTCTCCATATCTTTTAAGTCCGGACAGGCCCGCTAAAGGGCCACGCAGTTGGTCGCGTCGGCGCAATTCTTTGCCCGATGCACCCCCATCTTGACAGTGCTCGTCTAGATCGGTGGTGTTCGTCTAGTTCGCTGGCTGATTGCAGGCGTGGCGGCGTGCGGTATGGGCGATCATCGCGCCCGTGCCAGCGGCGCTCAGCGTGTACAGCCCTCAGGACTGGCCCGCGATGCTGTCGACCGCACAGGTCGCCGAGTTGCTGTCGGTCGGGCGCGAGACGATCCACGCGATGCTCGCCCGCGGCGAGCTGCGCGGCGTCCGCGTCGGTCGACGCTGGCGCATCGCCGCCGACGATGTCTGGCCCTACATCCCCCCCAGCATCCGCGCGCAATGGCCCGAGGGTCCGTGGCGCCAGCGACCGGCAACGACCTGAGCGACGGCGCACGCGCTGACAGCGATGTCGCGCGGCGAAGACGCAATACGGATCAGCGCGGGGCAACGCGGTCCTGGTGGGCAAGCGACAGGCATCGTTGTAGCTGGTCATCAGCGATACCCCCTTCTTCTGTCTCACTGCGGCAGCGGACCGCATTGGCGCGACATCTTCAACCCTGCTACGTATTCTTATCGCCGGCTTCGGCCGATTTGCGCCGATTATACGTGGCGTGGGTGGCGGCGTGCGTGCGCGCGCGTGGGCAATGATCGCCTCCGTGTCGCGGCCGCTCAGCCTTCAGGCGCCTCAGGACTGGCCTGCCCTGCTCAGCGTCACCCAGGTCGCCGAGCTGCTGCTGCTGAACCGCCAGACCGTCCAGGCGATGATCGCCCGCGGCGAGCTGCCGGCTGTCAAGACCGGCAAGCTGTGGCGCATCGCCCCAGAAGACGTCTGGCCGTTCGTACCGACAGGCATCCGCTCGCGCTGGCCAGAGGGGCCGTGGCGCGACGACGCTTCGTCCTGACCGCGCTCGCCACAGTGCCGTTGACGCACGCGCAGCGCGACGGCAGCAGCGCAAGCCAGCTCGGCGTTGCACTCCAGGGGTGCTGGACGGCCGTGTCAGGTCTCTTGACGAGCAGCCCGAGCGACGAGGCGACCAATGTGAGTCCCGGCGCCCGGCCGCCTGGCGTCAACACGGCTCGCAGCTGCGGCGGCGGTCACTCACACAGGCGAAACGGCCCGCCGGGGCGGGGGCGGGCCGTTTCAAGGGAGCACAGCACCCCGTATCGGGTGCTGGCGGCGAGCGGGTGCTCGCACGGACCTCGGGCGTAGGTCGGTGCTCGCCGGCACGCCACAGCGTGCTGACCGGCTGACCAGCGGTGTGTGCGTCCTGTCACACAACCGATCCCTGGTGTCCTCGAGTGGTCGGGGTACGGTCTAGCGGTGACGTTCTTGCGGCGCGTCGCGGCCGGACGACGAGCGGTTTTCTGGGAGGCCGTCGCGGAGAATGACGCCGGCGTGCCCGTGACGTTGCAGGAACTCGCGCGCGGCGACTCGTCGGTTGTCTGCGACGCCGCGGAGGCGGCCGCGTCGATGGCGTAGGCGCGGCGACACCCGTCGTGGCTGGAGGAGCCGGTGCCGGTCTGGTCGCGGGCGAGTAGCGACGGCCGCGGGTTAAGCATCGCCGTCGTTGTCCTGGGTGTGGTCGTTGGCGAGGTCGGCGAGGCGCGCGCAAAGCGCGTCGCGTTCGGTGGTGCGTTGTTCGGCGCGTTCGGCGCGGTAGTGCTCAAGCAGCACGTCGCGTTTGTCGGTGTCGAGGTGCTGCACGGTGTGTAGGGGCAACGCGGCGAGCTTGGCCAGGCGCACGTCGGCAGGCTCCGGGCGCGCGGGGCGGTCGTGTGGTGGCTGGTATGGGCCGGGGCGTGCGTGGCGTCGCGCGGCCTTGAGGTCGTAGTCGTGGTCGGTGGCCATCGTCGTGCGTCCGTCGGTGTGTGGCCAGAGTCCGGCGAGTAGTTGGGCGTCGCGCAGGATCTGTTGGTAGTGCGGGTCGTGGCGGTCGGGCGCGCTGTGGATGCCGGCCGCGTCGACGTGCACGAGCTCGCCTTCGTGTAGGAGTGGGTCGCCGTGTTGGTCCAGTGCGACCCACTGTGGCCAGGCTGAGATGCGAAATCCGATCGGACCCTGGGCGCCGGGGTGGCGGCGTCGGGCGCGGGCGGCGGCACGGTCGCGCCGCTGGGTGTCGTTGA
>DASVPU010000041.1:0-26489 GCA_036389475.1 Solirubrobacteraceae bacterium | reverse complement strand
AAGCGACGGCACCGGCGCGAGGCACGCTCAGCGCCTCCGCAGCCCGCCGTCTAGGCCCGTGCGGGTCGGCCGCGAGCGCGTTTGCGCTCGCGGCGCGTTGGTACCCTGACCCTCCTATGGCTCTCCTCGACCGCGCCCTTCGTCTGGGCGAAGCCAAGCAGTTCAAGCAGTTCGAGAAGCGCGTCGCGCGGATCAACGACTACGAGTCCGAGCTCGAGCTCGATTCGATGGACGAGCTGCGCGAGCGGATGGACGCGCTGCGCGAGCAGGCGCGCAACGGCGCGAAGCTCGACGACCTGCTGCCGGAGACGTTCGCGATCGTCCGCGAGGCGGGCAGGCGCGAGATGGGCATGCGCCACTTCGACGTGCAGATGATCGGCGGCATGGTCCTGCACTCGGGCGCGATCGCCGAGATGAAGACCGGCGAGGGCAAGACGCTGACCGCGACGCTCGCGGTCGTCCTGAACTCGCTGCCGGGCAACGGCCTGCACGTCGTGACGGTCAACGACTACCTCGCCCGCCGCGACGCGGAGTGGATGACCCCGATCTACCACGCGCTCGGCGTGAAGGTCGGTGTGCTGCAAAACCAGCAGGCCCACGAGGACAAGCACGTCGCCTATGCCGCCGACGTCACGTACGGCACGAACTCCGAGTTCGGCTTCGACTACCTGCGCGACAACATGGCGACCTCGCTCGAGGAGAAGTATCAGCGCGGCCATCAGTTCGCGATCGTCGACGAGGTCGACAACATCCTCATCGACGAGGCGCGGACGCCGCTGATCATCTCCGGCGCGCCCGAGGCCGCCGCCGACTTCTACATCAAGTTCGCCCGCCTGGCGAAGCGGATGGTCGCCGGCAAGAAGCCCGAGGGCATGGACCCGCGGTCCAAGAAGGACTTCGTCGCCGACTTCGACTTCGAGTTCGAGGAGAAGCACAAGACGGTCTCCGTGACCGAGCGCGGCGTCGCGAAGGCCGAGAAGTTCATGGGCATCGACCACCTGTACCGCGCCGAGAACGGGCCGCTCGTCAACCACCTGCAGCAGGCGCTGAAGGCCGAGTCGCTGTACAAGCGCGACGTCGACTACGCCGTCATCGACGGTCAGGTGATGATCATCGACGAGTTCACCGGACGCATACTCGAGGGTCGGCGCTGGTCGGAGGGCCTGCACCAGGCGATCGAGGCCAAGGAGGGCGTGCACGTCCAGGAGGAGAACCAGACCCTCGCGACGATCACGCTGCAGAACTACTTCCGCCTGTACAAGAAGCTTGGCGGAATGACCGGTACCGCCCTCACCGAGGCGACCGAGTTCATGAAGATCTACAAGCTCGCGGTCGTCGAGATCCCGACCAACCAGCCGATGGTCCGCAGCGACAAGAACGATCAGGTCTACAAGACCAAGGCCGGCAAGTGGAGCGCCGTCAGCCGCGAGATCCTCGACCGCCACGCCAACGGTCAGCCTGTGCTCGTGGGGACGGTCTCAGTCGAGGTCTCCGAGCTGCTGTCCGGGGTTCTTGCCGAAAAGGGCGTCGATCACGTCGTGCTCAACGCCAAGCCCGAGTACGCCGAGCGCGAGGCCGAGATCGTCGCCGAGGCAGGACAGCCGGGCGCGGTCACGATCGCCACGAACATGGCGGGCCGCGGCGTCGACATCAAGCTCGGTGGCAATGCCGAGCACCTAACGCAGATCGAGCTCGTCCGGATGGGGCTGAAGCCCGGCGACCCCGACTACGAAGACCGCTTCAAGGACGTGCTGCCGACGATCGAAAAGCGCGTCGAGGTCAACCGACAGCAGGTTCTTGACGCCGGCGGGCTGTACATCGTCGGCACCGAGCGTCACGAGTCGCGCCGCATCGACAACCAGCTTCGGGGCCGGTCCGGGCGCCAGGGCGACCCGGGCGAGTCGCGGTTCTTCCTCTCCGCCGAGGACGACCTCGTACGCCTCTTCGCCGGTGACCGGATCTACAAGATCCTCGACCGGCTGGGGACGCTTGACAAGGAGGGCAACGAGGAGCCGATCGAGGCGGGCATGCTCTCCAAGCAGATCGAGAAGGCGCAGAAGAAGGTCGAGGAGCAGAACTACCTGCAGCGCAAGCGCGTGCTCGAGTACGACGACGTGATGAACGAGCAGCGCCGGATCGTCTACAAGTATCGCGACGAGGTTCTCGAGGGCAAGGACATGAGCAGCGCGGTCCGGGAGGAGATCGCGAACGTCATCGAGCGCACCGTCTCGCAGTTCACGCCGAGCGACTTCATCGAGGACTGGGATCTCGACGGGCTCTTCACGGCGCTCGAGGACATGTTCCCAGTCGAGCTCGCTGCCGAGGACCTCTCGGCCGAGCACACCGATCGCGAGATCCTCGTGCGCAAGCTCACCGACGACGCGCTCGCGTTGTACGACGCGCGCGAGCAGGAGGTCGGCTCCGAGCTCATGCGCGCGGTCGAGCGCTTCGTGCTGCTGCAGTTCATCGACGAGCGCTGGCGCGAGCACCTGTACGACATGGACTACCTACGCGAGGGCATCCACCTGCGCGGCTTCGCCCAGATCGAACCGATCGTCGCCTACAAGAACGAGGCGTTCGACCTGTTCACCGACCTCATGTACTCGATCTGGTCGGACTTCACGCGGCTGATCTTCAACCTCGAGTTCGAGTTCGGTGACGGCGACGGCGAGGGCGCGGGCGATCCTGTGCCGCCACCGCGGCCGGCACCGGGTCAGGGCACCAGCGCCGGGCGCGTGACGTACACCAGCGGCGCTGACCAGGAACCGAGCGCGCTGGCACTCGCCGGCGGCGCCGCTGCGGCCGCCAGCGAGTACGACGACGCGTATGACGAGCCGGCGCCGGTGCAGCAGCGCGTGCTCGACGCGGACCAGCAGGTTGGACGCAACGACCCCTGCTGGTGCGGCTCAGGCAAGAAGTTCAAGCGGTGTCATGGGCAGTAGCGCGGACGCTCGCGCGCAATGCGGATCTCGACCTGACCTGGCCGTCTGAGGATCCGCCCGATCGGCTTGGGAATGCACGTTGTTGTCGACAACAGCACGGGCGGCGACGAGCCGCTGGCACAGGAGGTCGTCGAAGGCCTGCGCGAGGTTGGGTTCACCGTGGAGGTCTTGGAGCCATCGTCGTCGTCGATGTTCGACACGGCGGTCCATCTGGTCACGACCGGCATCGTGTTGCGGGTGGCTGAGCGGCCGACCGGTTCGGAGCTCGCCTCGATCGAGGAGGTCGTGCGCTTGCGGCTGGAGCAGCACTCGAGTCCGCGGCGGCGCACGCGCGCCGTCCCGGTCGCGCTGGGGGCAGGCGGACGCGTGCTGACGTGGATCGACGTGTTCGGTTAGCGGGCGCTTTCGAGTTGCGCGCGGAACCCGGCGGCGCCCTCGACGCTCGCGCCCGCGGCACGCGCCTGATCGGCGAGCCAGTTGTCCGACGTCACGACGCGAACCGCGCCAGGGTCACCCTCGGCCGCGATCATCCGCACGATCTCGTCATCGGCCGAGTTAGGACGCGGTCGCTTGGCGTGGGCGACCTTGACGACAGTGGAGCGGATCGGGGGTGACGGGGGCTGCTCGAAGACGACCGTGACATCTGCGCCCTCGCCGGCCGCCCAGCGCTCGAGCAGGTCGACGAGGCGCACCATCGCCCCGTGGCGGTCGCGCCACCAGCCGTCGGGCTTGGAGCCGATGACGTTCATCCCGTCGACGATCCAGCGCATGGTCGGCCGCCGCTACCGGCGCCGGACCCGGCTCAGCAGGCGCGATCGACGCCGACGTTTCGAGGTGGCGTGGGAGGGAGCAGCGGTGGCCATACCTGCAGGCTACGCGCTCCTGCTGTCCGTCAGAGGGCGAATGCGGCATCGTGCGGGCGCAGACCCAACGGCGAGCTCGACGATCGTCCGCAGCGCCTCGACGCCATCGCTGCGGAGCGTCTCATGATTCGGACCCATGCGCGACCAGCTCGACGATGTATCGAAAGCCGTCGTGCGCGCTTCGAGCGCTCCCCTGCCTCGATCACCCCTCGGCGACGATCAAATTTCCCATCGGGAGCGAAGGGAGCGAGGTTCCAGGCGTGGGCGACGATCCCGAGAAGGCAGACCCATCTGTTCCATCCGCCGGCCGGCTATCCGGCGCAAGCCGTCGCGCCGGCGAGCGGACCGGCGGCGGCAACGAACGCACGATGCCGTCGAGCAAGAGCCGGCGCAACGAGTTCATCCACGAGTGTGCCACCGCGCCCGCCCCAGGGGCGTGCAAGACCGCCCGCAGGGTCAGGGGATGCGCCGCCTCGTGCGCGGACATCGACAACCATCATCATCGCCATCCAGGAGTTGGTGGCCACATACGGCGAGCCGCCTCAAGCGGCCGCCGGAACCCGTCCTCGGCGAAGTGGTCGGGGCAGCTGTGACGCGTCGCGCGCTACCGCGCCGGTCGTGCCGGCGGGACGCGCTGGACTCGGCAAAGCGCCCGTTCGGCGGATCGCTCGACGACGCGATCTGCCCGGCAGGCTTCGAGCCGGCTAAGCCGGGCCCGCGGCGGCGTACAGATGTCGATCCTGAGCACGCGCACCGGGAGGTGATGAGCCCGCGATGGTCGCGGAGGCGCTCGCGGGGGCGCGCGAGGCTGAGCGGCGCGTGGCGATTCTCGAAGCCAAGCTCGAGCGTTCGGGAGATCGTGCTCTGCGCCTGACGGCGCAGCGCGACGAGGCTCGCCGTGCTGGGCGCCGTGCGTCGGGCGCGGTGAAGCCAAAGGTCGTGCGCGAGCGCGTCGTCGACGGCGCAGTGGTTGCCCGCGCAGAGCGGCGGGGACGGCTGCACAGGCCAAGGCCGAGGCGACGGTGCATGAGGTTCGCGAGCAGCTCGCAGGCGCGCGCATGGATGCCGCCGAGGCCCGGCAGATCGCAAGTGTCTGGCGGCGAAGCTCGAGCGCGCCGAGGCCGATCGTCTGCCCGAGATCGTGGCGGTGGGCGAAGCGCCACCGGACGCCGAGGCGAAGACCGGCAACGCTCAGCGTATGGTCCTTCGAGGCCGGGCGCGCCGGCGAAGGCTCACAGAGGCGAGACACCGCGAGTATGCGGTGGATCCAGGCTAAGGCCCAATCGCGGCGCGCACGTGGCCGGCGATCGCCGCCGCCGTCGTCGGGCGAAGGTCGGTGAACGTCCAGCGCCGGTCGTAGCGTGGCTCCACGCGCAGGCGCGCGCGTGAGCGGCGTGGCCAGGTCGGGCGCTGCTCCACGGTCTTGGTGTCGCGGAAGCGCAGGAAGCGCACGCGGTTGCCGACCGCATCGTCGAGCAGCCACAACAGCCGACGGTCGGTGACGGCCAGCAGTGTGCTCGGACTGGCCCAGGTCGCCGCCGGCGTGACGAGCTCGACGCGCTCGTCGGGTTCCAGTGCGGCCAGCAGCTCGCGGCCGAGCGCGCGGCGCATCGCCTCGGGCAGCCAGTCGCCCGGCGCCCCCGGCGCCGCCGCTGCGACGACCGGTCGCCTGGCGACCCTGTGGCCGTGCATCGCGCTGCGCAGCAGCTCGTAGGCGACGTTGAGCTCGCTCATGCGGGCGGCGCCCTCTTCTCCCGCGCGATCGGGATGCCAGCGCTTTGCGAGGCGCCGGTAGGCGCGCGCCGCCTCGTCGAGCGATGCGCCGGCGTTCAGCTCCAGGATGGCGTGCGGGTCCATCGCTGCATTCTGCCCGCGGCCGGCCGCTCATCGCGGCTCGCTGTCAGGTCACCGTCAGCGTGCGCTGCATGGAGCCGTGCCCGGGCAGCGAGCAGTACAACCGCCACGCGCCCGCCGTCACGCGAACCTTCTTCACCGCGCCGCCGGACTCGCCGACGGCGTCGCTGATGCGCTCGGGGGCGTCGCCCTCGGGTCCGTCCAGCCAGAGATCGTGATCGCTGACGTCGTGGTTGCGAAAGTAGATCGTCAGCTGTCCGGCCGGGACGGAGAGGCGGGTCAGGCGCAGGACGAAGCTGCCGACATCGTAGGCGTCCGCCCCGAGCGTGCTTGCGACTGCCAGCGGGCTCGTCGGGGGCTCCGACGGCGACGCCGGGCGTGCCTCGCCGACTGGCGCGACTTGTTCGGCAGCCGGGGCGGGGGCCGCCGGCGCATCCGTTTCTGCGGGCCGGCCCGCGACCGGCTGCGCCGGTGGCGCCCCGGCAACGCGAGGTTTGCAGCTGTTGCGGCTTGCGTTCTTGACTCGCCGACCGGGGTGCATGGTGGCCGTGGCCTGCGTCTTGGCCCTCGTCGTGGTCCTCGCCGCGCCGTGTTTCATGGCCACGGTCCTCGCCCGCTTCGGCGGCTTGCGCTTGGCGCAGACCGCAGCCGTGCTCCGCGGCCCCGCCGATCTCCCCGCGTCCGCCGGTGCAGCGCTGCCCGCCATCGTGCAGGCGAGGACGACGACGGCGGCCGCGCGTCGCATCTCAGAGCAGTGCCGGCCGTGCGAAGGACCCGGCGCTCGGGATGATCGCGCCGGCGTCGGTCTGAAACCACTGCTCCAGCAGCGCGCAGTACAGCCCGCGGAAGTCCGATGTCGCGCGCAGGTTGCCATATGCGTCCAGGCCGCTGCCGTTCGCCAGGCCCGGGAACTCGCCGATCAGGCCCTGCCGCACGTCCTTGCCGATCACGAAGGCAGCACCGGCCGCGCCGTGATCGGTACCCGAGCCGTTCTCCGCGGGCCGGCGACCGAACTCGCTCCACAGCGAGATGACGACGCGGTCGGCGAGACCGCGCAGCTCGAGGTCATGCCAGAAGGCGCGGATGTTCGACGCGGTCGTCAGCAGGTTGCTCGCGAACTCGTTGGCCTGGTTTGAATGCGTGTCGTAACCGCCGGCGGCGTTGAGCGTCACGCAGCGCACCGGCAGCGCGTTGCCGGCGCCGTCAACTATCCCGAGCAGCCGGGCGATTCCCTGTAGGCGCGTCTTGAAGTCGCTGTCCGCCGCAGGGTACCCGGCCGCCGCGGGTGTCGTGCCGTCGTCGACGCTCGCGAGATCTCTGCTCAGCGATGCGGCGTTGGCCTGTGCCTGACGTGCCTGTGCCGTGATCGGATCGCTGGAGCCGAGCCCGCCGAGCGTCGCGAACGTGCTGAGCATGCGCGGCTCCATCGCGCCCCAGACGCCGCTCGTCCAGAAGCGATAGTCGCTGAGGTTCGTCGTCGCGGCGACCGCGACCGACTGCGTGGCGAGCTGCGGCGACAGGCAGCCGTCGAGGCTGAGACCCTGGATCGGCACGTTGGGGCTGCCGACGCGGTCCAGGTAGCGTCCGAGCCAGCCGGTCGTCGCGAGCGGGTCGGTCGCCCCCACCTCCCAGAAGTGGCGCGACGTGAAGTGCGACTGGTTCGGCGAGGAGTAGCCGATTGCCGGGGCGACCGCGACGCCGCAGCCGGGATCGTCCCAGAGCTCGCGCAACCCCTGGGCCGAAGGGTGCCAGCGCAGGCGGTTGTCGGCCTCGAACGGCGAGCCGGCATTGGGCGCGAGCGCAAGCGTAGACCGCAGCGTCGCGTAGCGCGCGTCGCCCGTCGGCGCGAGCAGGCTCAGCGAATCGCTGCCGCCGTCCATGAAGATCGAGACGAGCACCCTGCGCGCGCCCGCGGCCTCGGCGACGGCTGCCTCGACGGCTTGCGGCGACAACGTCCCGCCGGCGCCGTACACGGCAAGCGCCAATCCGGCCGAGCTCAGCAGCATCGAGCGGCGCGTGAGCCCGGTCCCGGCTGGCAGGGGCATGCCCGTCTCGGTCACGGGAAGGCCGCGGCCCGCGCGCGCGATCGAGGCACGCATGAGCTGTGAGCGGGTGTAGTCCTCGCAGCCCGGGAACATCAGCAGACCTGCATGTCCGGGGAGGTTGCGATGAGCTGGCGCAGAGCGTTCTGACGTTGCGCGCGGTACTCGTTGACGCTGAAGCCGATCGGTGCGGGCTGCTCGGCGAACGCGAGCAGCGCGGCGCGCGACTCCGGCGCGAGGGAGGGCTGGCCGAGGAGCTCGAGCGCGGCGGCGAGCGCCTGCGCACCGGTCTCGGTAGAGCCGTTGTAGGTTGCCGCCGTGCACAGCACGGGTGCGAACACGCGCCGGGCGATGTACCAGCGCCCGTACAGGCGCGACGTGTCCAGCCACGCGCGGTCGTTCCAGCCCGAGACGTTCGGCGGATAGAAGAGCTTCTGCCCGGCCAGCTCGCTGCGCCAGCTCCAGGAATCGTCGGTGATCGTCTGGCCGAGCGCCCGCAGGAGGCCCGCGTTGTAGACGACCGGCGGCTTGACGAGCGGCCCCCCCTGGTAGACGTCGGGATGCAGGAGGATCGCCTCGACGACCTGGCCGATCGAGTGGCCGCTTGCGACGTACAGCGCTTCGAGCGCGGCCTGCGTGGACGCGCTCGGCGCGCTCGGAACGAAGTACGACCACAGCTTGAGGACGAAGAAGGATCGGTGGTACGGGTTCTCGAGGCACAGCGCGACGGCGTCGCGCCAGCCGAAGTTGCCGCTGCGCTGGTGCGGCGTCCCCGCCCACAGCGTCTTGCTCGTGCTGTCGAAGCGGGCCCCGTCGAAGCGGAAGTTGTGGAATCCAAGCTCCTCGCTCCAGCTCGCGCGCCAACCCGTGAAGCAGCGGGCGAGGCTGCGGACGTCCTGTTCGGTGTAGGCGCCGCGATCGGCTCCAAGGGTGAACAGCTCCATCAGCTCGCGCGCGTAGTTCTCGTTGGGGGCGTCGCGCCGGTTGTCGATGCCGCTGAGGAAGAGGAGCATTGCCGGGTCGGCCGCCAGGTCGGTCGCGAGCTCGGCGAACGAGCCGAGCGCGCGGCTGCGCATGAGCGCGTTCTGGGACAGCATGAGCTTGCGGTTGTCGACGTCGCCGTTGGAGTTCGCGAACCAGTCATGCCAGATGAGCGTCATGCGCTCGACGAGTGGCTGGTCGGATCGGATCATGCGGTCGAGCCACCAGAGGTGTTCGTGACCCCACGCGTCTTCGGGCGCGAGCGGCGCGCCGTCGACCGTCGGCGCGCTGCCGACGAGGGTGGCTTCACCCGACGGACGGGTGAGGCTGCGCACTGCCTTGAGCAGCCCCTGCTGGGCCAGCTGCTCGGGCTGCCCTGCGCCCGGGCCGAAGCCTGCGCGCCAGAGCAGGCGCTGTGCCTCGCGAACGCCGAAGGCGCCGTCGTAGACGGGAAGGTTGGGCGCCGTCGGCGGATCCTGCGGCGGCGCCGGACCCGGCGCGGCGGGCGTCGTGACGGGTCCACCGGCGGGAGATGAAACGAAGACGGGCCCGCCGGCGACGGGCCCGGCCACGGGCATCAGGACCGGCTTGGTCGCGCCGGCCGGCTTCTTGACGGCCTTGCGCTTGACGACCTGCTTCTTGGGCTTGCAGACCATCTTGGAGCGCTTGGTGCCCTTGACGCGGACCCTCTTGCAGACCTTCTTGCGGGCAGGCTTGCGCCCGCTTGATGTCTTCGCGGCGCCCATAGTTGAGATGCGGATCGGCAGCATGCACGCGTTTCGTCGTCGCGAGCGCAGAGGCATCAGTGGATCTACGATCGCCGACTTCTGCTCTGGCCGGTTCGGCGGACAGCCGACCATTCTATCCTGGGTTACCGTGGCCGCCACGCCGACACCCGAGAGCACCCCGCAGCGCCTGGCGGCGATCCGTGCGCAGATGTCCCTGCTCGCGGATTATCTTTGACCCGGCCGCGCTGAGCGAACGGCTCGCCGGGCTGGAGGCGCAGATGTCCGCGCCCGGCTTCTGGGACGACCAGGAGACGGCGGCGAAGGTCTCGGCCGAGCACGCTCGCGCCACGCGCCGGCTCGAGCAGTTCCGCACGCTTGAGACCGACGTCGAGGATCTCGCGAGCCTCGCTGAGATGGCGGAGGAGGACGAGGAGATCGCGGCCGAGCTCGAAGGCCAGCTCGCACCCGTCGAGCAGCGGCTTGCGACGCTCGAGGAGCAGCGCCTGTTCTCCGGGCGCTATGACGCCGGCGACGCGCTCGTCACCGTCAACGCCGGCGCCGGCGGCACAGACGCACAGGACTGGGCCGAGATGGTCCTGCGCATGCAGATGCGCTGGGCCGAGAGGCGCGGCTTCAAGGTCGAGCTGCTGGAGGCAAGCGCCGGGGAGGAGGCGGGCATCAAGTCCGCGACGTTCCGCGTGCGGGGCGACAACGCCTACGGCCTCTATGGTGCCGAGAAGGGCGTGCACCGGCTCGTGCGGCTGTCGCCGTTCGACTCGGCCAATCGCCGCCAGACGTCGTTTGCCGGCGTCGAGGTCGCGCCGGTCATCGAGGACGCGGGCGAGGTCGAAATCGAAACCGACGATTTGCAGGTCGACACCTACCGAGCCTCGGGCGCGGGTGGCCAGCACGTCAACAAGACCGACTCCGCCATCAGGATCACCCACCGTCCGAGCGGGATCGTCGTGCAGTGCCAGAACGAGCGCTCGCAGTTGCAAAATCGCGAGACCGCGATGAAGATGCTGCGCTCCAAGCTCGTCGAGCTGGAGGAGCGCAAGCGCCTGGAGGAGCTCGCGCGCGAGAAGGGCGAGGCCCAGGACGTGAACTTCGGCTCGCAGATTCGCTCCTACGTCCTGCATCCGTACACGATGGTCAAGGACCACCGCACCGACCACGAGATGGGGGACGCCAACCGCGTCCTGGAAGGCGACCTGGACGGCTTCGTGCGGGCGTTCTTGTTGAAGAACGCGTCAGGCTAGCCCCGAGGAGGATCAGCATGAGCGACAACCCCTACAGCGTCGTCAACCTCAAGCAGGTCGATGACATGGCGGTGAAGTTCGGCCTCTCGCCGAATCTCGAGTCGCGATTTGCGCGCGGCCCGCTGGAGCTCGAGAAGTCCGGCCTGTCGTACTTCCGCCTCGCGCCGGGCTTTCGCCTGCCGTTCGGCCATCGCCACGAGCAGCAGGAGGAGATCTACCTCGTCGTCAGCGGGAGCGTGCGGATGAAGCTCGACGACGAGATCGTCGAGCTGCAGGCGTGGGACGCGATCCGGGTCGCTCCCGAGGTCGCCCGCGCGCCCGAGGCGGGCCCGAACGGTGCCGAAATCGTCGCCTTCGGCGCGCCGCAGGTGGCGCAGGACTCGCAGATGCTGCCGGAGTTCTGGCAGGACTGAGCCTGCGCCACGCTCAGCGCCATCGTGATTGATCCGGCGTCGGGGGCGCGACGCAGGAACACATGCGTCGCGGGTCTGGCCCGGCGCTGGCACGATGTGAATCAGATCCCACGATGCTCGCCCACTACCGACGCACCGGAGCCGATCTGCCCTTCATGGACCCGCGCGGCTACCACGGCGTCGCGATGGAGGGCTACTTCTGGCGCCTGACGCACGTCGCGTCGGGCACTGTCCTGATCGTCCTGATGGGCGTCAACCGCGACCGCCGCGGCGCGACGTGGGGGACCGTCGGCATGGCCGGCCACCCGGGCGGGTTCTCGCGCTCGGTTGCGGTTGCCTCGGCTTGCGGAGCGCGCCGCGGCATCGGAGTCTGGGCCGGAGAGGACGGACGCACGAGCCTGCGAGCCGACGCCGGCGCGCTGTCGGTGGATCTCGGTCCTGACGCGCAGCTCGACGTGCGCTTCGACGACGCGGTCCCGTGGCCGCGCGGCGCATTCGGCGGGATCGGGCCGGCGCAATCGATCCCCGGGCTGTCGCAGTACTGGCATCCGCACGTGCTCGGCGGCCGCGTCAGCGGGAGCGCACGCATCGGCGGTCGCGAGATCGATCTCGACGGCGCGAACGTCTACGCCGAGAAGAACTGGGGTCGCGGCGGCTTTCCACCGGCATGGTGGTGGGGCCAGGCCCAGGGCTTCGTCCGCGACGACGTCTGCGTTGCGTTCGCCGGCGGCCGTGCCGGCCTGGGCAATTTGCAGGTGCTGTCGACGTCGCTCGTCGCCCGGGTCGGCGACGACGTCGTGCGGGCCGTGCGTCCGTACCACCCGATGCGCATCGAGGTCGGTCCTCGCGGTTGGTGCTTTCATGCGCGCACGGCGCGCCACACGATCGAGCTCGAGGGCCAGTCCAACGGCACGCCGCCGCACGCGCTGCCGATCCCGATCGCCGCCGAGCGGCGCAACCTCGAGGGCGCTGCGGCACAATATCTGGCGTCAGAGGTGCGCCTCGTCGTCCGCCGCGGGCGGCACACGCTGTTCAGCGGAGCGAGCGCGCTGGCTGGCCTCGAGCACGGGAGTTCCTAAGACCCGACGATTTCCGGACCTTACGTTCGTCCAGCGTCCTCAAGCCCCGTATTGCCGGCGGTCGATGCGTACAAGCGTGACCCTACGACAGATTCTCATGGCCGCCGCGCTGCTCGCGGCCGTCATTTCCGCTACTGCCACGGCATCCCCCGGGCAGCAGGCGTGCATCGGCGCGCCGATCGACCAGCCGGCGCTCACGTACGGCCAGACGCGTCAGTTCGTGGACTTCCAGTCCTGGTGGATGCCTACGCCCGGCAGGTCCGGCAGCGACTTCGGCCACGCGCACGTCGGCGCGTGCATCCCCGAGCGCGAGCAGATGCAGGGAGCGACGATCCCGCTGGACATCAGGCTCGTCCTGCACGACAACCCGGCCAAGAAGACCGATCAGTACCCCGGCCTGTCGATCGTCCTGAAGGGCAAGTCGCAGGAGACCACGATCAAGAAGCACAACTACCCCGGCTGGACGTGTCCGGTCGGGACCTGCACGAAGTGGTTTCACTACGACCTGCCGCAGTCGGCGTTCGACAACTCCGGTCTGCAGGAGATCCGCTTTCGATTCTTCGTCGACGAGCCCGACGGCAACCGGATGATCGCGTCCGCCAACTGGCAGACCTACATCAACAACGGAAAGCCCAAGGCTGACGTCACCCGCCAGCCCTACCTGCGCGCCAAGGGCTGGTACAGCGGCGCCGAGTACTGCGAGGCAAGCCTGCGCTCCCCGCTGCCCGACGGACCGGTGCCCGCGAACTGGAGCCCGACGGTTGCCCAGGTCTGGCACGGGACGGCGGCCGACAGGCCGGTCAGCGGCCACGACAACCGCTTCGACGCCGACAACCACAAGCGCATCCCCGGCACGTTGCTCAAGGCCGGCTCCGGACCGTTGGGGCCGGCGGCGCTCGACGTCCCCGCCGGATCGTTGCCGGTCGGCACGCACAAGCTGAACATGCGCGCGGACTGCGCCGATCCGCGCGGCTCGACGAACTCGGGTGTCCTCGTCCTGCCGTTCAGGGTCGGCGGCGGCTGAGTTCCGCTCGGCTCAGCTGCGCTGTGCGCTCGCCGCCGCGAGCGCCAGCGGCTCCGCGCCGATCAGCCGCTCGAACGCGCCCACGACCAGCCACAGCGAGCGCAGGCGCAGCGCCGCGATGCGATCGGTTGGCTGCACGCGTGCCTCGCTGACGAGCGTGTTGCGCGCGCCCGGGCCATCCTCGACCCAGTGAGCGAACAGCACGCGCACCGTGCGCGGTGCGTCCCACGCGCGAAAGGCGTCGGGGCCGTCCAGCCGCGGATAGTCGCGCGCCAACGTCCAGATGCGCCCGACGAGGCCGGAGATCGAATAGCGCTCGCCCTCCTCGAGCACCGTGAAGGGGTAGCCGGCGAGCAGTTCGTGGAACGTCTGGTCCGCGCGCACGCCGGGGATCCGCCAGCGGACGAGCGCCCCGATCGTTCCCGTCTCATCCAGCCGCACCCTGCCGGCCGCCGCCCACAGCGTGTCCGGATCGGCGTCCGAAGCGCGGCGATGGCGCGTGCGGATCTCGGGCTCGGGCAACCATGCGTCGAGGTCGGAGCTCGTCAGTGCCACGCCGCAATCTTGCCGCGTATCCTGCGCCGCCCGTGCCGCCTGACGCGCAGACGCTCGACCAGCTCGTCCACCGCGCCCTCGCCGAGGACGTGGGCGACGGCGACGTCACGAGCGAGGCGACGGTTCCCGCCGGCGCGCGCGCGATGGCGACGATCACCCAGAAGGCACCCGGCGTCGTCTACGGCCTCGACGTGGCAGAGGCGACGTTCATCGCGCTCGACCCCGACGTAGTGCTGCAGCGGCTCGGTCCCGACGGTGAGTGGCGCGAGCCGCCCGCGCCCGTCCTGCGGGCCACCGGCGACGCTCGCGCGCTGCTGGCCGGCGAGCGCACAGCGCTGAACTTCCTTCAGCGCCTGTCCGGTGTCGCGACGCTCACCGCACGCTGCGTGTCCGCCGTCGAGGGGACCGGTGCGCAGATCCTCGACACGCGCAAGACGACGCCCGGCCTGCGAACGCTCGAGAAGGCCGCGGTCGCCGCGGGCGGCGGCGTCAACCACCGTGCCGGGCTCTACGACATGGTCCTCATCAAGGAGAACCACGCCGCGCTGGCCGGAGGAATCGGACCCGCCATCCGCGCCGCGACGGAGCGCTTCGCCGAACTACCGCTGGAGGTCGAGTGCGCCACGGCGCAGGAGGTCGACGAGGCGCTAGGAGCCGGTGCGCGGCGGATCCTGCTCGACAACATGGACCCCGACGAGCTGCGCGCCGTCGTCGGGCAGGTCGCGGGCCGCGCCACGCTCGAAGCCAGCGGCGGCATCACCTTCGCCACGCTCAGGGCCTACGCCGAGACCGGCGTAGACTCGATATCCATCGGAGCGCTGACACATTCGGCTCCGGCGCTCGACCTCTCCCTGATCCTGCAACCGCTGCCTTGACCTTGCTACAGCTCTACAACGTCGCCGAACTGCACGACGAGGTGCGCGCGCTCGCCCGCCAGCGCGATGCCGTCATCCTCGCGCACAACTACCAGCTGCCCGAGATCCAGGACGTCGCGGACTACGTCGGCGACTCGCTCGGCCTCAGCCGCCAAGCGGCAGCATCCGACGCCTCGGTCATCGCCTTCTGCGGCGTGCACTTCATGGCCGAGACCGCGAGCGTGCTGTCCCCCGACAAGACGGTCCTGATCCCCGACCTGGACGCCGGCTGCTCGCTCGCCGACGCGATCACGCCCGAGCAGCTCAAGGGCTGGCAGGCACAGCACCCCGGGGCGATCACCGTGATGTACGTCAACACGACGGCCGAGATCAAGGCGCTCACCGACTACTGCGTGACCTCTGCCAACGCCGTCTCCGTCGTCGAGCACATCTTGCGCGAGCACGGGTCGCAGAGCGAGATCCTCTTCGGCCCGGACATGTTCCTCGGCGCCTACGTCGAGCGACGCATCGGCCGCTCGCTGCACGTCTGGGACGGCGAGTGCCACGTCCACGCAGGAATCCGACCGCGCGACATCCAGCAGGTCCGCGAGCGCCATCCCGATGCCGACTTCCTGATCCACCCGGAATGCGGCTGCTCGACCTCGATCATGGAGTACGTCGCCTCCGGCGACCTCGAGGAAGAGGGCGTGCACATGCTCTCCACGGGCGGGATGCTGCGCTACGCAAACGACGCCAAGCCCGGCCAGACCGCGATCGTCGCGACCGAGATCGGGATGCTGCACCCGCTGCGCGAGGCCGCCCCCGACACCGAGTTCATCGCCGCCAACGAGCGTGCGGCATGCACGTACATGAAGATGATCACGCTGCCCAAGCTCCGCGACGGCCTGCGCGAGATGGTGCACGAGGTCAAGGTCCCAGCCGAGATCGCCGAGCGCGCGCGGGTGCCGATCGAGCGGATGGTCGCCATCTCGTGAGCAGGTTGAAGGCGGGCGTGCTCGTCGCGCTGCTGAGCGCCGGCCTCGTCGCCGGGTGCGGCGGTGGCGAGGCCAAGAAGCAGACCAAGGAGCAGTTCATCGCGCAGGCGGACACCGTCTGCGCCGAGGTTGCGGACAACCTCCAGCGCAAGGGTTCCACCGAGCCCAAGACGCCCGAGGAGATCGCGCAGGCCAACAACGTCCTCGCGGACGCCTATCGTGACCTCGCCGACGCCTTGAGCAAGATCCAGCTGCCGGGTGGCGCAGACCGTTCCGGCGCCAAGGCATACGTCGACTCGGTCAGGCGCAGCGATCCGGTGCTGGCGAAGCTCAGGTCCTCGGCTCAGGCGCTCGTCGACGCGGTCAACGGAACCGACGTACGGGCGCTGTCCGCCGCCGGCAACGACGTCCGCGCGGCGCTCGACGGCTTCCGCAAGGCGCGCGCCGACTCCGACCTGCTGGCGGTGAGGTACGGCTTCAACGTCTGCGGCAACCTCGGGTAGCCGCAGGCGCTTCGCGCGTCAGCGCGCCGCAGGGGCGGTGAGGTCGATCCCGTCGCGCACCGTCTCGCGCACGATCCGCATCCGCTGCACCTTGCGCTCGAGCTCCTGCGGCGTGTAGCAGTGCACGTCGGCGCCGGCGCCCATCTCGGCGCTGTCCCAGAGGTTGGCGGCCTGGTAGACGCGCTCAAGCCAGGGGACGCCGGCGAACGCCGCTGAGACGAGCACGACGACGTATTCGTGACCGCGCTCGCGCTGCGGGCCCGCGCCGCGCAGATCCTGCACGCGCGCGCCGCCCAGTAGCGCGCGGTCGAGCGGCCAGCGGTCGCCGATGCGCGCAAGGTAGCGCCCGAGCTCGGAGCGGTTCAGTTCAGCTGCGGGAGGGTCAGTGAAAGTCACCGGCGCTGTGCGGGCCGACGCAGGCCACCGCCAGCGTATCGGCCACGTCACGCGCCACCTCGGCCACCTGCTCGAGCGTCACCGCATCGAGCTCGGCGATCGCGCCGTCGGGGTCGATCGGCTCGCCGAAGACGATCGCCTGCGTGGCCGCGTGGCGAGCGACGGTATTGGTGCCCTCGAACGTCAGCACGCGCCGACCGGCTGCGTACGCGCGGGCGCGCTCCACCTCGGCCTCGGTCGGTCCGTCGTCGCGCAGCTCGGCGACGATCTCGCGCATGCGCGTGTAGGCCTCGATGCATTTCGTGGAGTCAAGACCCGCACCGATCCGCAGCAACGGGATGTCGGCGTGAACCTGCGAGGCCGCCTGGACCGAGTACGCCAGGCCGCGTTGCTCGCGGATCTCGTCGAACAGGCGCGAGCTCATCGAGCCCCCCAACACCGTCGCGTAGATCGTCATCGCCGCCCGCTGCGCGGGGTTTGCGGCGTCGATCTGCGGGCGGTAGTACATGCGCAGGTGCGAGTGGTTGGTGTCGCGCTGATCGACGAGGATCTCGGGCTGAAACGGGGGCGCGGGCTCGTATGGCTCGGGCTCGGGCAGCGCCGGGAAGCGCTCGAACAGCTCGTCGACGGCGCCGTTGGAGGGCACGTGTTCGAGGTTGCCGACGATGAACGCCCCGCCGCGCGCGCCGGACCAGCGGCGCTCGCGGAAGGCGACGATCGCGTCGCGCGTGAACGTGCGCAGGTGCTCCTCCGGTCCCAGCACGGGCCGGCCGAGCGGGTGCTCGCCGAACCCGGCCTTGTCGATGAGCATCTCGGCGACCGCGGACGGCTCGTCGTTGTAGCGGTGGATCTCCTGGATCACGACGCCGCGCTCGCGGTCGAGCTCGTCGGCATCGATGTGCGGGCGCCCGACGAAGTCGGTCAGCAGGTCGACGGCGTCCATCGCCGCCTCGGCGCGAACGGTGATGTGGAACGCGACGAGGTCGTGCGAGGTGTAGGCGTTCAGCACGCCGCCGAGGCGCTCGGCGGTGTCGTTGACGTCCCGGTAGTGCGGGTACTTCTCGCCGCCCTTGAACACGAGATGCTCGAGGAAGTGGGCCATGCCATTTTCCTCCGGGCGCTCGGTGCGCGCGCCGGCGTCGAAGGCGACGAGGATCGTGACCGAGCGCGTTCCTTCGAGGCCGACGCGGTGCAGGGGCAGGCCGTTGGCAAGAGCGGAGGAGGCGATCGTGGTCATCAGCCGAGAGTACCCGACGCGCATCGGCCACTCAGCAGGCAGGCTTCTCCACATAATCGCGGGGTGTCAAGTTGCGCTCAAACCACACGCATGTGCCGTCGTCGACCGCTACGCCCCAGCGGCTGCTCATGTGCTCCAGCAGCACCAGTCCGCTGCCGCCGCCCTGCGCGCGCCGGCGCGGCGTGCGCGGCGCCACGAAGCCGGGGCCCTGATCGCAGACCTCGATGCGCAGGACCTCCGGCGCGAGCGCCAGATGCACCACGATGATGCAGTGACGGTTGGCGCCACCGTGGCGCACGGCATTCGTGACCACTTCGGAGACGAGAACGCCCATGTCGAACAGCAACTCCGTGCCGAGGCGGTCGCCGAGCAGCCCGATGACGACCGCCCGGACGTGTCCGGGTGCATCGCGGCCGCCGGCGAACTCGCGCTTGTGCGCAAGCACGACGTCGGGACGCCAGGACTCGCGCATGAGAAAGCCGCTGGACGGTTTCATGCGCCCGCTGCCTCGCGCTCTGCGCGCGGTCCACGGTCATCGGGCGCGGCTGTCACGGCGACGCGCTCGACGGCGAGCACGGCGGTGTCGTCTGCCTGCCCACCGACCTCGAACGCGCCCAGCGCGGAGTCGATGCGGGCGACCGCATCCTGGGCGCCGGTGACGTCCTGCAGCGTGCGCTCCAGGCGCTCCTCGCCGAAGCGCTCGCCATCGCCGACCGTGTCGACGACACCGTCGGTGTAGAGCACGAGGACGTCGCCGTCCTCGAGCTGGACGGTCGCGCGCTCCCACTCGTCGATCGCGTAGGCGCCGAGCATCGGAGCGAAGCTGCCGATCGGTCGCACTGCTCCATCGCGCACGAGCAGCGGCAGCGGGTGACCGGCACAGATGACCTCGGCGCTCGCACTTGCCTCGTGCTCGCGCAGCACCACGGCGGCGATCGAGCACAGCGACATCTGCTCGCGCCCCAGCAGCTCGGCGTTCAGCGTTCGGATCGCCGCCAGCGGATCTTGCAGCAGCGTCGCGGCGGTCTTCAGCGTGTATCGCGCGACGCCCGTGAGCGCCGCGGCCTCGGCACCGCGGCCGGCGACGTCACCGATCAGCGCCAGCCACCCGCCGCGTACCGCGAACGCGTCATAGAAGTCGCCTCCGACCCAGTTCTCCATGCCGGCCGAGCGATAGAGCGTCGCCGTTGCCCAGCCGGGCATGTCCGGGAGCCGGCCGGGCAGCAGCGCGGTCTGCAGCGTGTGCGCGATCCGCGAGCGCTCGGTGTACAGGCGCGCGTTCTCCACCGCCGTCCCCGCCCGCCGCGCGACCTCTTCGGCAAGCTCGACGTCGGCGGAACTGAAGCGCCGGCTCGATTCCGCGCTGAGCAGGCTGAGCGCGCCCACGATCTTGCGGCCGGCGCTCATCGGTACCGTCAGTCCCGCGCGCATCCCGACGCTGCGCAGCAGGCCGAGATGCTGCTCGTCCTGGGCCACCGCGACGAGCATCTCGTCCGGGATCTCGTTGGCGAGCTGCGATGTGCCGTCGCGGATGACCTTGGCGATGCCGCCGGCGTCGTCGGCGCGCGACGGATAGCGCGAGGCGAGCTCGCGCGCGAAGGCGACCCTGTCGGGATCGGCGTGGGCGACGGCGACGTTGCGGATCAGGCCGTCGCGCTCGGGCATGCTCACGACGCACCAGTCGGCGAGCTGCGGGACGGCGAGCTCGGCGACTTGTTGGAGGGTCTGCTCGTAGTCCAGCGACGATGCGAGGACCTCGCCGGCCCGCGCCAGCAGGCGCTGGGTGAGCTCGGCGCGCTTGACCTCCGTGAGGTCCTCGATGACGTTGACCACGAGCTTGACGGTGCCGTCGTCGTCGTAGACGCCCGATGCCTTCGTCATGCGCCAGCGCTCCTCGCCGGTCTCGTTGCTGATCCCGCGGACGATCAGCGGCTCCGGGTCGGGCTCGCCGGCGAGCACCCGCCGTCCCGGGAGGTCCTCCGTCCGCAGCGGCGATCCGTCCTCGTGTCTGGTGTCGAAGCGGCCGAGCACCTCGCTGATCGGCGTGGACAGCACCTCTTGGGGCGAGCTGAAGCCCATCACCTTCGCCGCCGCCTCGTTGGCGTAGATCAGCGCGCCCTGGGCATCCTGGACGGTGACGGCCTCGGCCAGCGTGGAGAGCGCCGCGGTCAGCTGCGCCTCGATCGTCTCGAGCTCGGAGAACAGGCCGGCGTTGTCGAGCGCGAGGGCGGCGCGGCCGGCGAGCACCTTGGCGAAATCGAGATCCTCCGTCCGGTAGCGCCGCTGCGACCGGGCGGTCAACAGCAGCGTCAACGCTCCCAAACCGCGCCCGCGAGCTCGCAGCGGCACGACGATCGCCGACGTCGGATGCAGCGCACGCAGCCGCGCGACGTCGCCGGGATCGTCAGCGATGGTGCTCAAGAGCTCGTCGCTGACCTGCTCGACGAGCAGGGGCGCCGCGGCTGGAGGCTGATCGTCCGCCACGCGGGGCGGCGGGCGCGCGGCGAGCATCGACGCGATCGCGTCGCCGTGGCGACCGGCGACCCGGACCGCGAGGCGCTTCAGCTGACCCTGGCTGACGGCGTCGATGACGCATGCGTCCGCGATCGCGGGAACGAGCAGGTCGTTGAGGCCTGCGACCGTGTCCGCGACGCTGCGCGCGCCGTCGGCGATCTGCGCGAGTGCGGCGAGCGCGCCGAAGCGCTCGCGATCGCGAGCGAGGCGCGCCCGCCCCGCCGCCGCGATGGTTGCCAGGATCGCGCCACCCGAGACGATGAACACCCGCTGCAGGTATGGCGCTGCTCCGAAGTCTTCGCGCCACACCGCGCTGGCGAGGACCAGCACGATCGCGACGACGCCGACGATCGCAACGTCGCGAGGTCTGCTGTACAGCGCACAGAGCAGCGGGAGCAGGACGCCGATCGTGACGAGAACGTTCGGAGGTAGCAACGCGATGTCGATGACGGCCAGCGCGACCTCGACCGACAGCGCGGCGGCGAACGCGAGCGAGCCCCTCCCGTCGGCGCTTGACAGCCGCTGCCTGTCCGGCGTCAAGGGCACGTCACCGATGATACGAGCCGGCCCGGGTCAGGGCGCGCTTGCGTCGGCCAATCCGAGCGATGTCCGGTAGGCGCGCCAGCCGCCGAAGGAGGTGATCTCACGCGCCCCCGCGACGGCATCGGCTTCGCACAGAAAGCCCTTGACGTAGCGCCCGTCGTTCAGCGCGATCGTGCCGATCGCCAGCGGCCGCGGGACGCTCGCCACCAACCGGCCGAAGGACTCCGTGCCGAGTTCCCAGATCTCGACCTCGATGCCGCCCCCGGTGGACCGCCCGCCGCCGACGAGGCCGGGCTTGGCGGGCGTGACATCGGGCAGCTCGAAGAGCCGGTAGGTGGGCGCCGTACGGACCGTCTCGAGCAGCCGGGCGCCGAGCGCGAGCAGGTCGCCGTTCAGCGGCTCGCCCGACAGATGCGCGCCGACGACGGCGAGCGCCACGACGCCGGCGTCGTCGACGGCGCCCCCAGGCTCGCGCTCGCCCTGTTCGTCGCACCAGCGCCCGGCGAGCGTCAGCAGCGAGCGGTCGGCTCCGGAGGGAGCGATGAACGAGACACCGAACGGCAGCCCGTCGACCCGCCTCGCGCCCGGCACCGCGATCGCACAGAGGTCGAGCAGGTTGACGAAGTTCGTGTACGTGCCCAGGAGCGCGTTGCGGGCGATCGGCTCCTCGGCGACCTGCGCCGCAGTGAAGATCGTCGGGGCCGTCGGCGCGAGCAGCGCGTCGGCCGACTCCCATACCGGGCGCGTGACGCGCCGCAGCTCGGCGAGCCGGTGCTGCGCCGCGAATGCCTCGACCGCGCTGCGCTCGCGGCCGGCCATGATCACCGCGCGCACGATCGGATCGACGTCGCGCGGATGGTCGGCGATGAACTGGCCGACCGCCGCGAAGCGCTCCGCGATCCAGGGTCCCTCGTAGAGCATGCGCGCCGCTTCGAGGAACGGCTCGAGGTCGATCTCGATGGTCTCCCAGCCGAGCGCGGCGACGCGCTCCAGCGTCCGCGACCAGGCAACCCTCGCGAAGCCGTCGTCGCAGAACGTCAGCTGATCGGAGGAAGGGACGGCGATGCGCGCGGTCGCCGCACCCCAGGGCAGGCGCCTCGAGCCCTCCGGCGGGGGCGCGCGCGAGTACGGGTCGCTGGGGTCCGGCCCGGTGACGACGTCGAGCACGCGCGCCGCACCGGCGACGTCGGCGGTCAGCAGCGAGACGCAGTCCAGCGTGCGGCACGCCGGCACGACGCCGCGCGTGCTGACGCGGCCCAGCGATGGCTTGAAGCCGACGACGGAGTTGAAGGCCGCCGGCACGCGCCCGGAGCCGGCGGTGTCGGTTCCGAGTGCGAAGGGCACCGTGCCATCGGCAACCACGACCGCCGAACCGGAGCTCGAGCCGCCCCCGACGTAGCGCGGATCGACGACGCTCGCGCAGGCGCCGTGGGGCGTTCGCGTCCCTGTCAGGCCGGTGGCGAACTGATCCATGTTCGTCTTGCCGATCGGGATCGCGCCCGCCGCCATGAGCCGCGCGACGACGAACGCGCTGCGCTCGGGCTGGTAGGCAAACGCGGGGCAGGCGGCCGTCGTCGGCGCCCCGGCGACGTCGATGTTGTCCTTGATCGCGAACGGGATGCCGTATAGCGGCAGGTCCCTGCTCGCCGCGCGCAGCTGCGCGAGGCAGACCTCGATGGCGCTCCAGGAGACGAGCGAGATCCAGGCGGGCTCGGCGGCGCCGCCGGCGCGCTCGTAGGCGCGCGCGACGACTTGCGCCGGGTCCGCTGAGCCGTCGCGGTAGTCCGCGAGCAGCTCCGCGATCGCCATCGCTATGCCGGCACCGGTTCAGCCGCCGGCCGCTCGGTCTTCGCCGGTGCGCGCGCCGCAAGCTCGGCGGCCGCCTCCACGTCGGCGGGATCGCTGAGGTCGATCTCGCGCTGCGGGACCTTGAGCGCGACGAACGCCAGGCAGACGAGCCCCATGAACGCGTAGCCCAGTGCGATCTTCGCCTGTAGCGCGTCGGGTTGCAGCGACACCTCGGCGCCGTGGATCAGCCCGACGAGCGCCAGGGCGCAGCCGAGGAAACTGTACCCCGCGGCCCAGATGAAGCGCCGATCGATCATGAACGCGGCGATCGCGCCGAGCAGCATCCCGGCGAGCACCGCGCCCTCGCCGAGCTTCAGCAGCCCCTCGTAGACGACGCCCGCGTTGTTCAGGGCGGCGTTGCCGACGACGCCCGCGTTCGTCTTCGCCGCCGTCAGCGCGCTGTCCACGAGGCCGGTCCCCCACGCCGCCACGTTCGGGACGATCGCCAGCACCACCGCCGCGTAGTGCGCTCGCGGGACCGCGCGGAAGGCCTGCGAGCCGATGATCAGGCCGATGTAGAGCAGCACGGGCACGATCGCCGGGACCGGCAGGATCGCGGCCAGCAGCGGGAAGAGCCCGAAGACGCACAGCAAGAAGATCAGCACGCCGGTGGCGAGCGAGTAGCTGATCCCTCCGCCGGCCGCCTTCCAGCCCGGGTGGCCCACGTAGACCGCCGGCGGAAACGGGCTGCCGACGATCGACCCGACGACGGCTCCGGTGCCGTCGGCCAGGAGCACGTGGCGCAGGTTGTAGGAGTCGCCGGCGGCGGCCGCGCTCTCGACGTTGCTCATCGCCTCGGTGAAGTTGTAGATGCCCAGTGGTATCGCGGTCGCCAGCAGCGGCGAGATCCCATCCAGGCCGTGCAGCAGCAGGTCGACGTTCAGCGACGGAAGGCCGACGGCGATCGCCTCGACGGCGTCACCGACCTGCGCGGTCTGCATGAAGCCGCCCGCCCAGGCGATCGCGCTGCCGAGCAGCAGCGCCGCGAGGCCGATCGGGAAGTTCCCCGGCAGCCGCACCCCCGCGACGAAGCCGACGACGATGAGCGTCAGCACCGGCAGCGCGATCCACGCCGCCTCCCACATCTGGGCGGCGGGACGCATCGAGATGAACGTGATCGAGATGCCCGCGAGCGTCCCTAGCAGCGCCGCGCGCGGCGTGAAGCGGCGAATCGTCGGGCCGACGAATGCGCCGATGAGGATGATCACGCCGATGATGAAGGCCCACGCCAGACCTGCCTCCCAGGCCTTCACGGCGCTCTTGGTCGCCAGAAACGTCGGCAGCATGACGACGAACGTCACGATGAACATGTGCGGCACGCTCGGGCCGTAGGGCATCGCCGTGACGTCCGTGCGACCCTCGCGCTCGGCGAGCTTCTTGGCGAGGTAGAAGTAGAAGATGTTGCCGATCAGCAGCTCGATCCCGAGCGCCGGGAGGATGGTGTGGTAGACGTCGTCGGCCGGGATCTGGACGACGAACGCGGCGAGGCCGGAGAGGACGAGGACGTTGACGAGCATGTTGATGCCCAGTCCGAAGAAGGCGTTGAGATCTCCGCGCGTCCACAGCGGCGGACTGAGAGACGGGACGGGGGCGGCGGCGGCAGACATGGATCGTCCTGTTCAGTTGACGGCGGCGGGAGTGGGCAGATGGGCCAGCAGGTCTCGCGACGGGGTCACCCAGCCGAAGATCCCGCCCTGGGCGGCGATCATCTTCAGGCCGACCTCGTGAAACTCCGGGAAGTAGGAGCCGACGCAGTCCGAGAGCACGAGGCACTCAAAGCCCCGGTCGTTGGCCTCGCGGACGGTCGTATGGACGCAGACCTCGGTCGTCACGCCGGTCACGACGAGGCTCGAGATGTGCGCGTTGCGCAGCAGCAGCTCGAGATCGGTCGCGTAGAAGGCGCCCTTGCCGGGCTTGTCGAGCACGACCTCGCCCTCGATCGGCGCCAGCTCATGCACGATCCCGTGGCCCTCCTCGCCGCGGACGAGGATGCGGCCGTTCGGCCCGGCGTCGCCGATCCCGGTCTTCAGGCCGCCGCGCGCCTTCTTGCTCGGCGGGCAGTCGCTGAGATCCGGCCGATGCCCCTCGCGCGTGTGGATGACCATCATCCCGGCGGCGCGCGCCGCGTCGAGCACGGCACTCAGCGGCTCGACGACCTTCGTCAGCAGCGAGACATCGTTGCCGAGCAACGCGCCGAAGCCGCCCGGTTCGAGGAAGTCGCGCTGCATGTCGATGATCACGAGCGCTGTATTCGCGGGGTCGAGCTCGAACGGGTAGGGGGTCGCCGGAATGGCGGCGGGTTCGTTGCTCATCGGTGCCTTTCTGCCGGATGGCGACCCGTCCCCTCGGGTCGTTGTATGCAATGCGGTCCACACTTGCCGGTGCGCCTGCGAAGCTACGCCGGGTGTCCTAGACGTCGCATTGGCCGATTGGCCCAATGTGGCCAGGACATTTCGCCCGTTCGTCCATGCCGTCCCCGCATCGAGCGCAATAGCGTCGGGCGCACGATATGAGTACCTCGTTGTATGCAACCGACGGCGCGGTGCAGGCGCTCGCAGCCGCGCGCCCGCTGCTCATCGGCGTCGTGCCGGCCGCAAACGTCGTCGAGCACCTGGCATCCGGCGGCGCTTGCCACGCGGGGCCGCCGATCGCGTCGACGGCGATGTGCGGCCCGATGCGCGCCGCGCTCGGCGTGGCGCTGTCGCTGGAGGGCGTGGCGGACACGCCCGCGCAGGCGCTCGCGATCGCGGACGACGGCCAGGTGGCGCTGCTGCCCAACCACGACTGCGGCGGCGTCGGCCCGATGGCTGGCGTCGTGACGGGATCGATGCCGGTCCTCGTCGCGTGCGTCGAGGCCACCGGCGCCAGCGCGTGGTGCCCGCTGAACGAAGGCTCGGGCAAGGTGCTGCGCTACGGCGCCGATGACGCCGAGGTCGTGTCGCGCCTGGTCTGGATGCGCGACGTGCTCGCGCCCGAGCTCGCGCGCGCGCTCGCTGCGCACGGGCCGCTGGAGCTGTTGGAGCTGCACGCCCGCTCGCTCGCCAAGGGCGACGAGTGCCACCACCGCACCGACGCCGGGACGCAGCTGATCGCCGAGGCGCTCGCGCCGCTCTCGAGCGAGGTCGATGCCTTCGTGCGCTCAAACAGCCAGTTCTTCCTCAACGTCGCGATGGTGTTCGCGAAGCTCGCGCTCGTCTGCGCGGACGCCGTGCAGGGCTCGTCGCTCGTCACGGCGGTCGCGCGCAACGGCGTCGAGGTGGGCGTGAAGCTCTCGGGCACGGGCGCGGAGTGGTTTGTCGGGCCCGCCGCGCTGCCCGATCCCGCCGCGCTGTACGAGGGTCACAGCCGCGAGGAGATGAACCCCGACCTCGGCGATTCGGCGATCATCGAGGTCTACGGCTTAGGTGCTCTGGCGATCGGCGCCTCCCCGCTGTCGGCGCCGTCGGTCGGTCTCGATCCGGCGATGATCGCCGAGCGGATGGCGTCCTTGCGCACGATCGCGGCCGCGGAGCACCCGGCGCTGGCGCTGCCCGATGGACCGGCGATTCTCGGCGTGGACGCGCGGGCGGTCGTCGAGCACGGGATCGTGCCGCCGATCCACACCGGCATCGCGCATCGCCAGGCGGGCGTGGGGCAGATCGGCGGCGGCGTGACGCTGCCGCCGCTGAGCGCGTTCGCAGCGGCGGTCGCCGCGCTGGAGGGCTGACCGGCGGGGCCATATGGCGCGGGCGACGAACGAGAACGGGACGCGGACGATGTCGCAGGCCGAGCGCGTATACGCCGCGCTGCGCGAGCGCCTGCTGCACGGTGACCTGCCGGTCGGCCGGCGGCTGGTCGAGGCGCAGCTCGCGGCCGAGTT
>DASVPU010000040.1:0-8449 GCA_036389475.1 Solirubrobacteraceae bacterium | reverse complement strand
CGGCTTGACGAGGTAGTCGTCGGCGCCGGCGTCGAGGCCCGCCACGCGCTCGGCGACCGCGTCGCGCGCCGTGAGCAGGAGGATCGGCACCGCCAGCCCCTTCGTGCGCAGCCTGCGCGTGACCGACAGACCGTCCATTCCCGGCATCGTCACGTCGAGCACGATGAGGTCGGGCAGCGACCGCTCGACCTGTGCGAGCGCCGCCCCGCCATCGGCCACCGCGGCGACGTCGTAGCCCTCCGCGCGCAGGGTGCGCTCCAGCATGCGCCTGATCGGAGCGTCGTCGTCGACCAAGAGGATGGCCGGCTCGGACATGGTTCGAGTGTAGGGCTGCTGACCGGGCGATCGACCAGCCGCGCTTGCGTGGACAATGTGGGCATCTGCACCGGTCATGCTCACCTCGTAACGAGGTCATACCGATAGGGACGCCATGACCCCTCCGGGCGAGCGGGTGCTCACCTCCCCGGCGGGCGACTACGCACACGAGATCGAGCAGGTCCTGCTCGGACTGGCGGACGGCAGCTACGTCCTCAGCACGCCCGCGGGCGCCGTCGCCGAGTGCGGCGTCGGTGTGATCGGCCTACTCGGCGCTCCCGCCGACAAGCTCGTCGGACTGCCCACGGCGGACGTCCTCGCGGCGGGGTCTGGGCCGGCGGCGCGGGCCGCGTTCGACCACCTGCTCAACGGCGACGGTGAGACGGCCGAGTCGACGACGTTCAGCTGCAAGACGTTTGACGGATCGGTCCGCACGCTGGATTTCGTCATCATCGCGGTGCCGCTCGCGCTGGGCTGGGAGTTCACGTCGCTGCTCAGCGAGCTTGGCTCGCGCGACACCGGAACCTGGCACCCCGAGGCGCTGCGCCTGCGCCACGGACGCGCACTCGAGGCGATCGAGGGTCTGTGCATCAGCGGCGCCCAGCCCGAGCCCGGCGCGCGCCTGGCGGGCATCCTCATCGTCGTCCGCGACGTCGACGCGCCGACGCTCACGCGCGAGGACGTCGGCCGGCGCATGGTCGAGCAGCGCGCCGCGGCGCGCGCGGCTGCCGCCGAGTCAGCGCGGCGCGCCGATGCTGCGACCGGCCGCCTGACCCCCGACGAGGTTGCGCCTTCGCCCGACCCGGAGACGCCAGACTTCGCGGATCTCGTCGACCGAGCGCACGACCTGCGCGAGCGACTGTCATCCGCCGAGGGGGACGCCGCCATCGCGGACGATGCGCGCCAGACGGCGCTCGGTGAGCTCGCGATCGCGCGCGAAGACCGCGATCAGGCGCTCGCGCGGCTCGCCGCCGCCAGCGCCGAGCGCGACGCGGAGTCCGAGCGGCGCGCCGCCGCCGAGGCGCTCGTCGAACGTGAGCAGCGCGCCGGTGAGGAGCGCATGCAGCAGCTCGCCCGCGAGCGCGACGAGGCGCGTGCTCGCGCCGAGACCGCGCAGGCCGAGGCCGTCGGCGCTCGTGCTGCCGACGACGCCGCGCGCGCTGAAGTACGGAGCGCGGTGGCGACCGCGGAGAACGCGCGCGCCGAGGCGCAGTCCGCGCTCGCCGCAGCGCAGGCCGCGCGCGCCGAGGCCGAGCGCGCGGCCAGCGCAGCCCGCGCCGAGGCCCAGGCCGCCACCGGCGCCGCAGGGACCGAAACCGAGTCGGCTCGAGCCGCTCTCCAGGCTGCACACGCCGATGCCGAAGCCGCCCGAGCGGCCGCCGACGCAGCTCGAACCGAGGCCGACGGCGCCCAAGCCGATGCCGAGGCGGCGCGCAAGCAGGCAGCCGCCGTCCGCGCCGAGGCCGACGCCGCACATGCCCAGGTCGAGACGCTGCGCCCCGCGATGCGTACGGCGCGCGCGGAGGCCGAAGGCGCTCGCGCCGACGCCGAGGCTGCACGCGCCGAGACCCAGACCGCCCGTGAACACGGCGAGCACCTCCGCGACGAGCTGCGCGCGCTGCGGGAGTCCTTGCATGCCGAGCGAACGACCACCGGCACCGCTGACGCCCAGCTCGCCGCGCTGCGCGCGGAGCTCGAAGCCGCGCAGCAGGACGTCACCGCCGGGCGCGCCGAGCTGCTGGCGGCCCGCGGCGAGCTGCAGACCGCCCGCGGCGACAGCGCGCTGACGCGCGGCGAGCTGAGCGCGCTGCGCGCAGAGCTCGACGGTACGCGCGAAGCGCTCGACGACGCACGCCGAGAGCTCGAGGCCGCACGTGAGCTGGCCGTCGCCGCGGACGGGCTCGACGCGGTGCAGCACGAGCTGGCGGACGTCCGCGACGAGCTTGACCGCGCGCGCCGCGACCTCGCCGGCACGCGCTCCCAGGTTCACGCCCAGGCCGCGGAGCTGACCGGTGCGCAGGCCGAGATCCAGGCGCGCACCGACGAGCTGGCCGGGGCGCACGCCGAGCTTCAGGCCCGCAAGAGCGAGCTCGCCGGCGCCCTGGCGGAGCTGGAGACGAGCCGATCCGAGCTGGCGATGCGCGGCGGCGAGCTGGCCGCACGCGGCGGCGAGGTCGCGGGCGCTCGCGCGGAGATCGAGATGTTGCGCGCCGAGCTGGAGTCACGCTCGCAGGAGCTTGCGCTCGCCCAAGGCGAGACCGAGGCGCGCGAGGTCGAGCTCACAGCCGAGCTGTCGCGCGCGCGGATCGAGCTGGAGTTCAGGGCCGCCGAGCTGGAGCGCCGCGACGCGGAGCTTCAGACGCGAGACGCCGAGCTCCAGTCGCGCGCCGGCAAGCTCTCGAGCGCGCGCTCCGAGCTGCATGCGAGGGCCGCGGAGCTGGAGGCTCGCGACGGTGAGCTGGCGGACGCTCGTGGCAAGCTCGATGAGCTGCGCAGCGAGCTCGACGACTCGCGTGCCGAGCTGCGGGCAGCGCAGGCGGAGCTCGACGGCACGCGCACCGACCTCGAAGAGTCGCGTGCCGCCGCGGAGGACTTTCGCATCGAGCGCGAGCACGTTCGCATCCGCGCCAACCAGCTGCTCAACGAGGCTGAGCGAGCTCGCGCGGCGGCAGAGGCGATCCGCGCGGAGCTCGACGAGCCCGGCGGCGAGCCGATCGCGCCACGCCCGGCGGCCCCGCCCGCGCCAGTTGCTCGTTCACCCTTCATGGTCCCCACCTCGATCAAGACCCCGGCGCCCGCGCCCGCGCCGCCCGGCGCTGCGAGCGAGCCCGCGCTGCGCGTGCCGCCGTGCCCGCCCGGCGAGGCGGGCGCGCTCATCGGCCTGGACGGGAGCTTCAAGCGCCTGGACGACGCGTTCTGCGCGCTGCTCGGCTGCCGCGAGGAGGATCTGCGCGCCGCCCGCTGGCCGTCGATCATCGACCGCGAGAACCTCAAGGCCCACCAGGAGATCGCGCGGGCGCTGCGCGCCGGCGAGATCGAGAGCGCCGACGTCGAGACGATCTACATGCACGCCCAAGGTCTGCTCGTTCCGATCGAGGGCAAGGTCTCGATGCTTCGAAACGACGACGGCGAAGCGACCCATTTCCTCTTCCGGGCGGACGTCAGCAAGACGGCCGGCGAGCCGGGAGCCTTCTGAGCAAACGAAGCTGCGCCTTCAGCGCTAGTGGTTCGTCTAGGAAGCTGCGCCGACGGGGCAGCTCACGCCGGTCCCGCCGAGCCCGCAGTACCCGCGCGGGTTCTTCGCCAGGTACTGCTGGTGGTAGTCCTCGGCGTAGTCGAACTCGGGCGCCGGCAGGATCTCGGTTGTGATCTCCCCGCCGCGGCCGCCGGACTTCAGAGCCTCGGCATAGCGATCGCGCGAGGCGGCAGCCGCAGCGGCCTGCTCGTCTGAGGTCGTGTAGATCCCGGAGCGGTACTGGGTGCCGACATCGTTGCCCTGGCGCATGCCCTGGGTCGGGTCGTGGCTCTCCCAGAACGTCGCCAGCAGCTCCTCGTAGGAGATCTCCGCCGGCCGGTACACGACGAGGACCACCTCGTTGTGGCCGGTGCGGGCGCTGCAGACCTCCTCGTAGGTCGGGTTCGGCGTCATCCCTGCTGCGTAGCCGACGGCGGTCGTGTAGACGCCGGGCAGCTGCCAGAACAGGCGCTCGGCCCCCCAGAAGCACCCGAGGCCGAAGATCGCCTGCTCGGTGTCCTCGGGAAACGGCCGGCGCAGCGGCGCGTCGAGGACGTAGTGGCGCTCCGGGACAGCCATCGGCGTGTCGCGGCCGGCCAGCGCTGTCTCGGGCGTGGGCATCGCGGTCTTGTGCCTGCTGAGGAAGTTGATCATCGGAGAGCCTCGGGAAGGGTGGCTTGGTGCACGGTCCACGGTAGCGAGCGCAAGTTACGAATCTCATACGTCGTCGGTGTCCTCGCGGATCGCCGTCACTACGCTGGCGGTCATGGCAGACGCCGCGCCGAGCGAATCCGCCCACCGCAGACCGGACGTGGGAATCGGCACGCTGCTCGCCGGCGACGGCGTGCGCGGCGTCGGGATGCTGTGCGTGTTCTTCACGCACCTGTTCCTCGTCGCCGATCCGGACCCATATTCGAACCTCGCGGCGTACGGATGGGCGGCCCCCATCCTCGGTCACATCGACCTCGGGCTATCGGCGTTCTTCGTCCTCTCGGGCTACCTCATCGCACGTCCGTTCGCACGCGCATACGTGGCCGGCACGCGCAGGCCCCGGCTGAGCTCCTACGTGCGCAACCGCGTCCTGCGCGTGGTCCCCGCCTTCTACTTCTTCACGGTCCTCGTGCTCCTGCGCTTCGGCCTGGACGGCAGCATCCAGACCGGCCCCGGAGCGCCGACGGCGACGAGCGAGTGGTGGCAGGTGCTCGGCCAGTTCCTCTTCGTGCAGGGCCAGGTCGCCGGTCCGGCCGCGGTGCCGATCGGGCCGGCCTGGTCGATCGGCGCCGAGGTCGGCTTCTACGTCCTCATTCCGATTGCCGCGTTCGTCGCCTATCGCGCCGGTGAGAGGATTGCGTCGCAGCGCAAGCGCGTCGCGCTCGCGCTCGTGGCGATCGCGCTCCTAACGTTTCTCAGCATCGCGGCGCGCGGTGCCCGGGCCAAATACGACTTCACCTGGCTCACGAGCCCACCGGCGATCATGTACGTGTTCATGCCCGGTGTCGCGGTCGCGATCATCGAGCCGCTGCTCGTCGGCGCATTCCGCGACCGGGCAACGCGTGCCCGCCTCGTCGGCTGGGGCGCCTTCGCGGCGGCGGCGCTCTGCGCGGTCGCGTACGCCGCGAGCGACTACGACGTTCGCCAGACGCCGATCCACCACGCGCTGGGGCAGCGCGCGCTCATCGCGGCGCTGTCGACTGGCGCGCTGATCTTCGGCCTCGTCGTGCTCCAGCTCGGCACCGGCAAGGCCCCGCGCCTGTTCGGCAACCGGGTGATGCTGTGGATGGGCGCGCGCTCCTATTCGTTCTACCTCGTCCACATCTGGATCCTGTTCGAGCTCGACCAGATCCTCGCGCGGGACATGCCCCTGGGACCGCGCGCCGTCGTCATGATGGCGATCGCGCTGCCGATCACGACGCTCGTCGCCGCCCTGTCGTATCGCTACGTCGAGCGCCCGTTCCTCGATCGCAAGCGCCGCGTCACGGCGGGCGGCAGCGGGGACCCGCCGCCCGCCGCTGAGCCGCTGCCGGTCGCGGTCGGCCCCGCGCGGTAGGGTGCCGCAAATGTCCGGGGTCCCGCGCGCCGCGCCGCTGCTCGTGCTGCTCCTCGTGGCGGTTGCGCTCGGTGCCTGCGGGGAGAAGCAGGGCGACACGGAGCAAGACAAGAAGGCCTACGTCGCGAAGGTCAACGCGGTGCAGGAGCAGTTCGCATCCGAGGTCACGACGGTGACCTCGCAGTACACGGCCAAGAGCAGCCCTGATGAGGACCAGAAGACGCTGCGGGGTTTCGAGACGGCGATCGGATCGTTCGTCGACCAGCTCCGTGCGATCAAGGTGCCCGTCTCGTTGAAAGCCGAGCACACGCAGCTCGTCGGCGCCATGAGCGGATACGCCACCGACATCCAGCAGGCGACCGCCGCGCTGACGAACCCCACGACGCGCACGCTCGCCGATGCGTCGGACCGGATCAGGACGGCGACGCAGACGGTCAATACGCGCCTCATCGCGGCGCGCGAGGCGATCAACGCGAAGCTCAGCGCGCAGTAACGGCCGTGTCCCCGACGTGGATCTGGATGCAGATCGCGATCGTGCTGTTCGTTGTCGCTGGGATCGTCATTGCGATCGTGAAGCTCGTGTAGCCGAAATTCGCGCGCCTATGATGTCGCGATGTCGATGTTCACGTCGATCGTGGTCGGAACCGACGGATCGGACACCGCGTCCGAGGCGGTCCGCCAGGCGATCGCGCTCGCGAGCTTTATCGGCGCTCGCATCGAGCTCGTCAGCGCCTACGAGCCGGTGCCCAAGTTGCGCCTGCGCGAGGAGTCTGTCCACGCGTCCCAGGCGGACGCGAATTGGATGGTCAACGTGCGCGAGGACGTGTTGGCGACGCTGGAGTCCGCGGCCGCCGACGTTCGCGCGGCCGGCATCGAAGTCGAGGTCTTCGCGCGTCAGGGCGATCCGGCCGATGCGATCCTCGACGTCGCCGAGGAGCGCGGCAGCGATCTGATCGTCGTCGGCAACCAGGGCATGACCGGCGCCAAGCGATTTTTGCTGGGCTCGGTGCCCAACAAGGTCTCCCACCACGCACCGTGCTCGGTGCTGATCATCCGGACGGTGTAGCGGGCGCAGGCGGTGGCGTAGGCGCAGGCGCAGGCGGTGGCGCAGGCGCAGGCGGTGGGGCGATCGCTGCCGCAGCGTCGACGAGTCCCGCGCCGTAGTAGCGGTCCGGCCCCGGTGCGCCGAGATCGTGGGCCGTCTCCTTGAGATGGCCCTCGACCTGCGCGGGCGTGGGCTTGGGACCGAGGATCCCGGAGGCCAGCACGAGCGCCGCTACGCCGGCGACATGCGGCGCCGCGGTCGACGTCCCGCGGAAGCGCGGAAGGATCTCGAACCGCGCCGGCGAGCCAGCCTGGAAGCTCACGCCCGAGACGTCGCGACCCGGAACGTCGCCGGGCTGGCAATTGGGATCGCCGACGAGCAGCGCGTCCTCGCCGCCGCCCGGGGCGACCAGGTCCATCCCCGGCCCGTGGTTTGAGTAGCTGCCCAGGCAACCGTGCTCGGTCGTGCCGCCGACGTTGATCGCGAGCGTGTCGTCCTTCGGTCCCGGTACGCGCTGGTCGAAGCTGTTACCCGCCGCGGAGACGACGATGACGCCGGCGCTGCGCGCGTGGATCAGGGCCGCGCGGATGCTCGGCGAGGCGCTGACGCTGCGAGGGACCGGGCGCAGCCGCGGCCCGTCGAACAGCTCGAGCGACAGGTTGATGATGTCGGCTCCGTGATTGACGGCGTAGTGGATCGCGCGCGCGATCGTCGGCGGGCACCCGCGCCCTTCGAAGTCGAGCACGCGCAGCGGCATGATCCGGGACCGGTAGGCGACGCCGACCGTGCCGTAGGTGTTGTTCGCCGTCGCGGCGATCGTGCTTGCGACGAAGGTGCCGTGGCCGTACTGGTCGTTTGGGAACGGATCGTCGTCGACGAAGTCGAAGCCGCGCACGAAGCGCGACCGAGCGAGATCGGGCGAGCGTCTGTAGGGCCCGCGGTCGGCGTAGGCGACGCCACTGTCGAGGACCGCGACCGTGACGCCGCGACCGCCGCTGCCGCCGAGCCTGCTCGCCTCCGACCACGCCGCCGGGCTGTTGATCCCGAACGGGCCGTTGAGCTCCCATTGCACCGATGCCCAGCCGCCGGCCGGGCCGGCGGTCGTCGCCACGCCCGAGTCGTTGGGCACGTAGGCCGGGCGCGCGCGCAGGGTTGCGTCGCGCGCGGAGGCGATGTCGGCGCATTCCACGCTATGAGCCTGAACCGCGGGCTCGGCGGCAGCGGCCTGCGCGCACGCGAGCGTACCGGCGACCGCGAGCACGGCGGTCAAGCGAAGCAAGACTGGGGGAGGGTGCAACTGGAGCGGGGTGAGTCCTCGGGAGTTGCGGAGGACGCTGGACGGCGCCGGCTCTCCGCAGGCATAAGGGTAGACCGCGTGTCACGTCAGACGCGGCGGCTCTCCCCCCGGCGGCGCCAGGGTCCCGGCGCTGCGATAGTCCGCTTGCGCCGTGGCCGCTCCCTTCTTCCCCCGCGACGAGTACTTCATGCGCCTTGCGTTGCGTGAGGCCGAGGCTGCGCTGGAGCACGAGGACGTCCCAATCGGTGCGGTCGTCGTGCGCGAGGGCGAGGTCATCGGCGTCGGTCGCAACGAACGCGAGCTGCGTCAGGACCCCACGGCCCACGCGGAGATCCTTGCGCTGCGCGAAGCCAGCCGCACGCTCGGCTCGTGGCGCGTGCTCGAGTCCGTGCTGTACGTGACGCTCGAGCCGTGCGCGATGTGCGCCGGTGCGATCGTGCTCGCCCGCGTGCCGCGAGTTGTGTACGGGACGATCGACCCGAAGGCGGGCGCCGCCGGGTCCGTGCTGGA
>DASVPU010000039.1:0-2894 GCA_036389475.1 Solirubrobacteraceae bacterium | reverse complement strand
GGCTCGTTCATCTGCCCGAAGACGAGCATCGTCTTGTCGATGACGCCCGACTCCTTCATCTCCAGCCAGAGGTCGTTGCCCTCGCGTGAGCGCTCGCCGACGCCGCAGAAGGCCGACAGGCCGCCGTGCTCCTGAGCGAGGTTGTTGATGAGCTCCTGGATGAGGACGGTCTTGCCGACGCCGGCGCCGCCGAACAGGCCAACCTTGCCGCCCTTCGCGTAGGGCGCCAGCAGGTCGACGACCTTGATCCCGGTCTCGAACATCTCCGTCGTCGGCGTCAGGTTCTCGACGTTCGGCGCGGGCCGGTGGATCGGCCATCGCTCGTCGTACTCGACGTCGCCCGCGAGGTCGATCGGCTCGCCGAGCAGGTTGAAGATCCGCCCGAGGGTGCCCTTGCCGACCGGTACCGTGATCGGGCCGCCGGTGTCGACGACCTCCATCCCGCGCGACAGGCCGTCGGTCGTGTCCATCGCCACCGCGCGGACGCGGTCGTCGCCGAGGTGCTGCTGGACCTCGCAGACGAGGATCTCGCCGTTGCTGCGCTCCACCGTGATCGCGTTGTAGATCTCGGGCAGTTGATCGTTGGGGAACGCCGCGTCGATGACGACGCCCTGGATCTCCTCGATCCGGCCGACGATCTTCTCGGTGCTCTCGGCTTCAGTGGTGGTTTCTTCGGTTGTGGCCATTTGATCTCCTGGTTCGACTTCCGGCTCTCGCAAGCTCGAACCTTCGGTCGACGTTACGTAAGGCTTTCGGCGCCGGCGACCACTTCCATGATCTCCTGCGTGATCTCGGCCTGGCGGGCACGGTTCATTTCCAACGTGAGGTCCTCGATCAGCTCGCCGGCGTTCTCCGACGCGTTGCGCATCGCGGTCATGCGCGCCCCATGCTCGGAGGCGGTGGACTCGAGCAGCGCGCGGTAGACGGAGATCTCGACGTAGTCCGGAATCAGGCGAGCGAGGATCTCCTCGGGGTCTGGCTCGTACTCGACGAGCGCATGGACGCCCGTCTCGTCGTCCTTGTCGGAAGCCTCGGGGTCGCCGTCCTCAGCTTCGCCGGCCTCGAGGATCGTCGCCTGCTGCAGCGGCAACAGCGTCTCGTGGCGCACCTCCTGCGTCAGCGGGGAGATGTAGCCGTTGTAGAAGATCTCGACGCGGTCGATCTTGCCGTCGACGTAGGCAGCGACGAGATCCTGAGCGATCTCGCGCGCGTCGTCATACGCCGGGCGATCGGTGAAGCCGACATAGCGTCCGGTCGGCTCCTTGCCGCGGAAGGTCAGCGTCGAGACCCCGCGGCGCCCGACCGCGCTGTAGGCGATCTTGCGCCCGTCGGACTCGAGCGAGGACGCCGCGCGCAGGCCGGCGCGGATGATCTGCGAGTTGAACGCGCCCGCGAGACCGCGATCCCCGGTGACGAGCAGCAGCGCGACGACGTCCTCGCTGTCGTGCTCTTGCAGCACGGGCAGCCCGGACACCTCGCTGCCGGCGGCTTCGGCCGCCTGGCGCGTCATCCGCCGGATCGCCCCCGCGTAGGGCCGCAACGCCTCGATGCGCTGCTCGGCTCGCCGCAGCCGCGCCGCCGCGACCATCTCCATCGCGCGAGTGATCTTCTGGATGTTCTTGACCGAGCCGATGCGGTTCTTGACGTCGCGCTGGCTGGCGCTCATCGCCCGGACCTGCCTTCCGAGTCCGGACAGGCGATGGTCAGGCGATGACTCGATGTCACGCGGGCGCCGCTTCCTTCTCGGGCTCGTCTGCGGTCTCGTCCTCGTCGTCGGCGTCCGCCTCGGCCGATTCATCGCTCTCGTCCGACTCAGAGCGCGAAGGTTCGCCGTCGTCGCCGTCCTCGGTCGGCACGCCGTCTTCGTCGAGGTCGTAGCCGAAGTCGTCGGCGAACGCCGCGACCGCGTCGCGCAGCTCCTGCTCGACGTCGTCGCCCCACTCGCCGTCAGCGATCTTCTTCAGCAGGTCCTCGTGCTCGGAATGCATGCGCGCCACGAGCTGCTCATGCAACTCGGGCACGCGATCGACGAGGATGCGGTCCAGGAAGCCGTTGGTCGCCGCGAAGATCACGACGACCTGGTCGGCGACCGGCATCGGCGAGCGCTCGTTCTGGTTCAGCGTCTTGACCAGCCGCTCCCCGCGGGCCAGCGTGGCCTGCGTGTCGGCGTCCAGGTCGGAGCCGAACTGGGCGAACGCCTCGAGGTCGCGGTACTGCGACAGCTCGAGCTTCAGGCGGCCGGCGACTTTTCTCATCGGCTTGATCTGCGCATTGCCGCCCACGCGGCTGACGGAGATGCCGACGTTGATCGCCGGGCGCACGCCGGAGTAGAACAGCTTGGGCTCGAGGAAGATCTGCCCGTCGGTGATCGAGATGACGTTCGTTGGGATGTAGGCGGACACGTCGCCGGCCTGTGTCTCGATGATCGGAAACGCGGTCATCGAGCCGCCGCCGAGGTCGTCGTTGAGCTTGACCGCGCGCTCGAGCAGGCGGCTGTGCAGGTAGAAGACATCACCCGGGTATGCCTCGCGGCCCGGCGGGCGGCGCAGCAGCAACGACATCTGGCGGTAGGCGAAGGCGTGCTTGGTGAGGTCGTCGTAGACGCACAGCGCGGCCTTGCCGTCGTAGAGGAAGTGCTCGGCCATCGCGCAGCCTGCGTACGGGGCGAGGAACTTCACCGGCGCGGCCTCGTCGGCAGCGGCGGCGACGATGATCGTGTTCTCCATCGCGCCGTTCTCGGCGAGCGTCTCGGCGAGCGCCACGACCGTCGCCATCCGCTGGCCGATCGCGACGTAGACCGAGACGAGCCCGCTGCCCTTGTTGTTGATGATCGTGTCCACCGCGATCGCGGTCTTGCCGACCTGGCGGTCGCCGATGATGAGCTCGCGCTGGCC
>DASVPU010000038.1:0-25053 GCA_036389475.1 Solirubrobacteraceae bacterium | reverse complement strand
GACGAGTCGTCGGTCGTGCGGTACACCGTCTGCTTGATCGCCAGGACGTCGGGATCGGCGGCCGCCTGCTCGACGAAGCGCTCGACCGACGTGGCAAACGAGTCGTAGGGGTGGTGGACGAGGATGTCGCCCCTGCGCATCTGCGCCATGACGTTGTCCTGCTCGGACTCCGTGCCCTGCAGCCGCGGCTGGGTCACCGGCGTCCAGACGGGATCGCGCAGCTCACCGTAGCCGGGCAGGTTGTAGATCTGCCACAGGTCGCTCGTATCGAGGATGCCGTCGACATCCTCGTAGACCTGGCGCTCCTCGAGGTCCAGCGCGTCGCGAAGCAGGTCGCGCACGGCGGGATCCGTGCCGGTGGCGACCTCCAGCCGAACGGCCTCGCCGAAGCGCCGCCGGCGCAGCTCGGCCTCGACGGCCTGGAGCAGGTCGTCGGCCTCGTCGGACACCTCGAAGTCGGCGTCTCGCGTAACGCGGAAGAAGCCGTGGCTGACGATCTCCATCCCGGGGAAGAGCGCGTCGAGGTTCGCCGCGATGACCTCCTCGAGCGAGACGAGGGTGTGCGGATCGTCGTCGAGCGCCACGAAGCGCGGCAGCATCTCGGTCGGCACCTTCACGCGCGCGAATGTGTCCTCGGCTCCCGCCGGGTCACGCACGAGCACCCCGAGCGACAGCGACAGGCTGGAGATGTACGGAAACGGGCGCCCGTGCCCGACCGCCAGGGGCGTCAGGACCGGGAAGATCTGGCGGCGAAAGCGCTCGCCCAGCGCCTTGCGATCGGAGTCGTCGATGTCGGCCATCCCGACGATCCGGATGCCTTGCTCGGCGAGCGCCGGCACGAGCTTGCTCAGGACGCAGTCTTGGAGACGCTGCTGCTGGGAGAGCACTCGCTCGCGGATCGCGTCGATCGTCTGCGACGGCGTCAGCCCGTCGGGCCCAGGTTCGGTGAGGCCTGCGTCGATCTGGTCGTGGACGCCGGCGACGCGGATCTGGAAGAACTCGTCGAGGTTCGAGCCCCAGATTGCGGCCAGCTTCACGCGCTCCAGCAGCGGCAGCTCGCCGTCGCCGACAAGCTCCAGGACGCGCTCGTTGAAGTCCAGCCACGACAGCTCACGCCCGAAGTAGAGCGACTTGTCGTGCAGATCCAGGTCGTCCGGCGCCGCAGGCGCCGGCGCCGTCTCGATGGCGCCGATCGGCTCCTGCACGGATGTGGTGGCATCGTGGTCGGTCATCGCAGGATGGAACGCATCCCTAGCAGAGTACGCGCAGTTCGTAGGGGTAGTTGGCCGGTGACGATCACGCGCCGCCTGCCCGCGCGAGCTGCTCGAGCACGACGCCCTCGCGCAGCCCGCCGCCCGCCAGTTCGAGTGGCGCTCGCAGTGCCCGTGAGGCAGCGTCCATCAGCAGGATCCCCGCCGGCAGCAGCCGCACGCGCTCGGCGTGCAGTCCCAGGCGCAGCGCGACTTCGGAGGCCGGATCGGTCACCAATGCGGCCAGCCCGCGCGCGAGCGCATCGTGGCTGAGCACGACGCCGACGAGGCGATGCAGCGATGTCGCGCTGCCACCGACGGCGTACGCGGCGGCCGGCTGCGGCGCGCTCACGGCGCCGAACAACGCCGCAAGCTTGTCGCGCAGTGTCCCGAGCTCGGCCTGCGTCGGCGGGTCCGACGGCAGGTCGGCGTCGGTCGCGATGCTCGAGCCGATCGGCAGCGAGATCGACCAGATCACGCCGCCGGCCAGCGTCCCGACGACGAGCTCCGTCGATCCGCCACCGACGTCGACGACGCCGAGCCGGCCGGCCGGAGGGCGAGCGAGCATGCCGACCGCGCCGGCGAATGCGAGCCGCGCCTCGTCCGCTGCGTCGAGGAGCTCCAGGCGGACGCTGCAGGCGGCCTCGATCGCCCGCGCCAGCGCCGAGGCATTCACGGCCTGGCGCAGTGCGGCGGTGGCGACGATCCGCAGCGAGTCGACCTTCAGCTCGCGCGCGAGCCGCACCTGCCGCGCGACGACCGCGGCGACCTCGGCGATCTTGTGCGCCCCGAGCTCACCCCGTTCGTCGCGCGCCGATCCCAGCCGCGTGAACGCGCGCTCGGCGAGCAGCTCGCGCAGGCGCTCGGCGTCGTTCTCCGCGACGAGTAGGCGCGTCGTGTTCGATCCGATGTCGATGCAGGCGCAGCGGGGCAAAGAGCAACGGGAGCGATCTTGTCATGATTGCGCGCCGTGGAATCAGCGCCCGCCATCCTCGTACGCGACCTGCACAAGTCCTATGGCAACGTGCAGGCGGTTCGGGGGGTCGACTTCGAGGTCGCGCGCGGGGAGGTCTTCGGTCTGCTGGGCCCCAACGGAGCCGGCAAGACGACGACCGTCGAGGTGCTCGAGGGCTACCGTGCGCGGACGAGCGGGATCGTCTCCGTGCTCGGTCACGATCCCGCCGGGCGCCCGCGCGCCCTGCGCGAGCGCGTTGGCATCGTGCTGCAGAGCTGCGGCACGTACCGCCATGTGACCGTACGCGAGCTCGTCACGCACTGGGCCGGGTTCTATCCGTCGCCGCGGGACGTCGAGGAGGTCATCGCGCTCGCCGGCCTCGGCGACTGCGCCGACGTCCGCGCGCGCCGGCTCTCCGGCGGCCAGGCGCGCCGGCTGGACTTCGCGCTTGCGCTCGTCGGCGACCCCGAGCTCATCTTCCTCGACGAGCCCACGACCGGCTTCGATCCCGCGGCGCGGCGAGCGGCCTGGGAGACGATCCGCGCCCTCGCCGGCCTCGGCAAAACCGTCCTGCTGACGACGCACTACCTCGACGAGGCGCAAGCCCTGTGCGACCGCGTCGCGATCGTCAAGGACGGACGAATCCTCGCCATCGGCGCGCCGGCGCAACTCGGGGTCGGCGCCTCCTCGCGCTATCGCGTGAGCTGGCGCGACGAGAGCGGCGAGCCCGTCTCCCGCGAGACCGACGACCCGACCGCGCTGCTGCATCAGCTCACGAGCGCGGCGCTGGCGAGGGGGGTCGCGCTGGAGGACCTGAGCGTCACGCGGCCCTCACTGGAGGACGTCTACCTCGAGCTCACCGCGAGCGTCGACGAGGCCGAGGAGGAGGGCGTGCGATGAACGATGCGCTCGCGCTGACCTGGCGCCAGTACCGCTTGGAGCGCAAGATGTTCTGGCGCAACCCGAGCGCGGCGTTCTTCAACTTCGTCCTGCCGCTGCTGTTTCTCGCGCTGTTCGGCGCCATCTTTGCCGGCAGCCAGAAGGACTTGAACGTCATCGTGCCCGGTATCGCCGGCATGAGCGTCCTGACGACGACGTTCGTCGCGCTGGCGATGAACATGGTCTTCCTGCGCGAGCAGGGCGTGCTCAAGCGACTGCGCGGGACCCCGCTGCCCAGCGGCGCCTACCTCGCGGGCCTTGCCGCGCACGCGGTGACCAACACGGCGATCCAGCTGTCGATCGTCATCGGCGTCGGCGCGCTGCTGTTCGGCGTCGGGCTGCCCGATGACTGGTTCATGCTCGCGGTCTTCGTGGCCGCCGGCGTCGTCGCCTTTGCCGCGCTCGGCGTCGCGCTGTCGCACGCAATCCCGAACTTCGACTCCGCGCCGGCATACGTCAACGCGATCTTCCTGCCGGTGATCGTCCTCAGCGGCGTCTTCTATGACGCGGACCACGCGCCGTTGTTCTTGCGCGACGTCGCCCAAGCGCTGCCGCTGACACATCTCATCGACGGGCTGTCGGCCGCGATGGTCACGGGCGCCCCGTTCGCGGAGCACCTCTCCGACCTCGTCGTGATCCTCCTGTGGGGCCTGCTCGGAATCGTGCTGGCGGTGCGCGGGTTCAGCTGGGAAGCGCGGCGCGGCTGAGGCGGCATTCGCCCGGCGGAGCGGAGCGGGTGGGCGCAAGGCTGCGCCCAATGGAATGATCAGCCACCGAAAGCCCGAAAGCGGCCGGATCATGCTTCGCAGTGCGCCGATCGTCGGCCTTCTCGCAGGGCTGATCTGCTTCGCCGCGGTCTCGCCGCACGCCGCCGCCCGCGGCCGTGCGGACGTCGCCGCGCTGCAGGTCGCGCTGCGGGCTGCGACCGCGTACGGCGGCGCCGTCGATGGCATCAGCGGACCGGGCACGGTCGCCGCGGTGCGCAGCGTTCAGTCGCGCGCCGGCCTGCGTACGGACGGGATCGCGGGTCCGCGCACGCGCAAGGCCCTCGGTCGCAGCGGCCGCCATCGATACGGCAGCCGCCCGATGCGCGCGGGCGACGTCGGCTGGGACGTCGCTGCGCTGCAGTTCAAGCTCGCCGTCCACGGCTTCCCCTCGGCGAGCGTCGACGGCGCCCTCGGGCCCCACTCGCTCGCCGCGCTGCGGCGCTTTCAGCGCTGGGCCGGGCTACCGGTCGACGGGATCGCCGGGCACGCGACGCTGCGCTCCCTGCGAGCGCCGCCGCCGCGCGCCCCCGTGCGGCTGCTGTGGCCGCTGCGCGCGCCGGTGGGCAGCGGCTTCGGCCCGCGCGGGACCGGCTTTCACGCCGGCATCGACCTTCCCGCCGCAACCGGGGCGCCCGTCGCGGCCGCCGGCTTCGGCACCGTCGTCTTCGCCGGCTTTCACCCGTCGGGCTGGGGCAACCTCGTCATCGTGCGCCATCGCTTCGGGTTGCGGACGCTGTACGCGCATCTGTCGGCGATCGGCGTGCGGGTAGGCCAGTTCGTGCCTGCCGGCGGGCGCATCGGGCGCGTCGGCGCGACCGGTTCGGCTGACGGGCCGCACCTGCACTTCGAGATCCTGCTGCGGGGGGCGAACGTCGACCCGCTGAGCGCGCTCGGCTAGGGAACGCCCTTGAGGCGGGATCCGGCGCAGATCGCTCGCCTCTGCGAGGGGTCCTGTGTCCCGCTGGGGCGTTGTTCGCGTTGGCGTGGTGTCGGCAAGCTGGCTGGCGGCTCACTGCATGCTTAGCGGATGAGATCTCATGGTGTGAATCCCGGTGTTACACAACCATAAGGGTGTCCTGACCGATAGCTCGGGACGCTGGTTCGGCCCGGCCTGGTCCTCGGTGGCCAAGGCCTAGTGACCGGTCCATGAGCGCGACGGATGGCGGTCCAACGGATCGCCAGCCGCGCTCGCGGCCACCGCTCGGCTCCGAGCGTCGAAGCGACGCAGCGCGGATGTGCAGGGCGCGGTTCCAGATGTGATCTGGATGCAGTTCGGACACCGGGCAGCGCCGAAGGACCGAGGATCGCGCTGCACGACGCGGCACCAGAACACTGACCCAAGGAGAAGATCATGCTCAGCTTCAACAGACAACGCCGCTCAAGCGCGGTCACACCCGATGACCAGACCGGGAGACGCACGTTCGTACATGCGCCGCGGCGCGCCCTCGGTGGCGTTGTGGCCGTGCTGGCGCTCGCAGCCGTCACACCGGCGTCATCGTACGCCGGCGGCGCTGCGACGCACGAACCGCACCCGGGGCTTGCTGCGACGCATCACTACGGACTGAAAGACCTCGCAGTTGCTAAATCGTCCACTGGCCCCGTCGCGATCGTCGATCGCTCCATGCTTGGGCAGGGGATCACGTCTGCCGCGAATCCCTACTTCGTGGATCTCTCCTGGGACGCCTACTCGAAGGCGGGCCGCTACGTAGTCAGCCGGGACGGTAAGCCGCTCTCAACGCCCGCTGCCGGCGTGTCGAACTTCCGGGACACGTCTGTCGTCGGCGGGAGGACGTATCGCTACAACGTCATTCCCCTGCTTCCCGCGGACGCGAAGCGGAAGGCTCGGATGTGGAGCATGAAGGTGAGGGTGCCCAGCGCCCCTGCCGCGGGGGAGCACTTGTCGCGCTCGCTCCAGCGCCAGGCCGCTTCGGAAGCCCACGCTATGTCGGCCGCCACCACGACGACGGTCAGTTGGGAAACGTTCATTCCACAGTCCCGCATCGACGCGCCTCCGGCGGGATGCGACTACGGGCGCGGATATGCGTTCGGAGGAGACGGTCACGGCTACGACTGGACCGCGTCCTCGTTCAGGACCGCGGTGCATGCCGTCATCAATTGGAACTCGAAGTCCGTTGACGGATACGTGGCCATCGGAACGACCCACGTCTATCGCAAGAGCGACGGGCGGCTGGTAGCTCAGAGGACTGCGTCGGGCGCCAAGTCCTACGCGAAAAAAATGGGGTCGGGGTCGGACTACGTGGACGTGCGACTGGTAACGCACGCCGGTAACCCGTTCTGCCATCTCAGTGCGATTGACGGTGCGTTCTCGATGCACCTAACCCAGGGGGGAAACTACTCCATCTTCTCCGGCAACCATCGGCAGATGCCGAACCACTACGTCTACATATACAACGGCGGCCACGTGACAGACGTCTACAAGCGCGACGCTGCTGGCCCGCTCTGCCTGGTCGGCGCCATCTTTTGTGAACTGGCGCGCTTCTACGGCAGTGGATCCTTCTGAGACTCCGTTAGCGTAATCCGGGCGGCGGGGTTGACCGTGGATCCGGCGGGCCAACGGCAGGATCGTGAACGAGCGCCGCTGATGGCTGGACTCAACCCGCAACAACGAAGGCCGGCGGCGGCGCGCCGGTCGCCGCGACGGACACCTCGCGCAGCGGGCCGGCTTCCCAGTCGCTGCGCAACAGCCCAAGAACGACCACGTCGAGTGCCCGCTCGCCGTGGCGGTGATACCGGCGCAGAATGCCCTCGCGCCGGAAGCCGACGCGCTCCAGCGCGCACAGCGAACGGACGTGATCGACGTTGGAGTACGCGCCGAGCCGGTCCAGCCCGAGGACCGCAAAAGCGAGGTGGCACATCAGCGCCTTGGACTCGCGGTTGGCGCCCGTCCCCCACCAGAAGCGTCCCAGCCAGGTGCCGATCGACGCGCGGCGGTCGCGCACCGAAAGCTCGCTCAGGCCGCTGATGCCGATCGGCCCGCCGTCGAGCAGCTCGACGACGAGATCGAGCTGCTCGCCGCGCTCGCGCTGGGCGGGGAGGCGCGCGAGGTACGCTCGCGCCTCGTCCTCGGAGCGGTACGGACCCCACGAGAACCAGCGCGTCACCTCGTGGTCGGACGCCTCGCGGTACAGCGCCGCGGCGTCGGCGGCGCGCGGGATCCGCACCCGCAGCGTCGGGCCGGTGACGGCGAGGTCGTCCACGGCGGGTAACACTACGGCGATGCTGGCGCTGATCTACGACGTCCACGGCAACCTGCCGGCGCTGGAGACCGTGCTCGCCGACGCCGCTGCGCAGCGCGCAAGCGGGTACTTGATCGGCGGCGACGTCGCGCTCTTCGGCGCCTGGCCGGAGGCCGCCGTGCAGCGCTTGCGCGAGCTCGAGCCCGCGACCTGGATCCGCGGCAACGGCGAGCGCTGGACCGCCGACCCGAGCTCCGCGCCCGAGCCCGTGCGCGGCGCGACGGCGGCAGCCCGCGACGCGCTCGGCGATGCGACGGTCGCCGAGCTGGACGCGCTCCCGCAGTCGGCGCAGATCGGCGATGACGGGACCACCCGCGCCTGGCACGGCTCCCCGGTCAGCGACGTGCGCTCGTTCCTCCCCGAGCCGTCGCAGGACGAGCAGGAACTGCTGGCGGGCGTAACGGAGCGGCGCCTGATCTTCGGACACACGCACCTTCCGTTCCGGCGTATATCACCGGTCGGCGGCATCGAGCTCGTCAACCCGGGCAGCGTCGGCATGCCCTTCGACGGCGACCACCGCGCAGCGTATGCGCTGCTCGCTGCCGACGGGACGATCGAGCACCGCCGCGTCGGCTACGACCACGCCGCGGCGGTCGTCGCTCTGCGTGAGCGCTACGGCGCCGCGCCGTGGGTCAGCGCGCCCGCGTACCGCTTAACACACGCGCGGCTCGAGAGCTCATGACCTCCGAGCTCAAGCTCGCCATCGCGCTCGCGCGCGAGCTCCTGCACGGCTCGGGCGCCCTGCGCGTGAAGGTCGCCCTCGACGCCGCCGAGCCGGCGGTGATCGAATGCGAGCGCCTGCGCGCGATCGTGGTGCACGGCGAGGATGGGCAGATCGAGCTGCCGCACGATGCCGCGAACGATGCCGCGCTGCCCGAGCTGCCGTTTATGCGCCAGCTGCCGCCGTTCGAGGTCAATCCCGAGAAGGGAACGGTCGCCGGCGTGCTGGGTGGACTTGAGATGCTCGGCCGCGCGATCCACGAGATCGCGGCGCAGCTCGCGGGGTCAAGCGTCGTCGCGGCCGAGTATGAGACCAATCATCCAGCCGTGCCGCTCGGCATCGCCGGACGTTCGGGCGAGGCGCTCGTCGTGCTGCTCGGCGAGCACGAGTTCGAGCTGGATCCTGCTTAGCCCTCGAGCGCTTGCAGCGCCTCGTCGACGGTCTCTGCGACGTTGAGCATCGTCATGAGCCCGGTCATCTCCAACGTTCGCCGCACGGTTCCGGCGGCGCACACGACGGCGAACGCGCCGCCCGCAGCGACTGTGGCCTGATGGGATCGGATCACGATCGCCAGCCCCGTCGAGTCGATGAACTGCAGCCCGGAGAGGTCGAGACACACGCGCGCGTTCTCGCCGGCGCACGCGCGGTCCAGCACCGCCTGAAGCTCATCGGCGGCGCGCAGATCCAGCTCTCGAAACAGGGCGACGATCTGTGTGCCATCGCGCTCGGAGAGCTCGATTCGAAGCTGCGGGACGTTGCGCTCAGGCGGTTCGGCCGACCCCATCGGCCGCATCATCGCGCCGCAGTCAAGCAACCGGCAACTCGGCCGGCTTGGCGCCGACGATCGCGCGCGAATCGGAGCTGCGGATGATGATCAGCGCGACGACGATGCCGATCACTGCGAAGCCGGCGCCGGCCATGAACGCTGCCTGGAAGCCCTCCGTGAGCGCGCCGGGCACAGCCGCCGGATCGCCGCGTGCTCCGGCCATGAAGTCCGTCGTCCGCGAGTTGGCAATCGCAGCGAGGATCGCGAGGCCGAGCGCACCGCCGATCTGCTGCGCGGTGTTGATGAGGCCCGACGCGAGCCCGGAGTCGTCGTCTGAGACGCCGCTGACGGCTGCGATCGTCACCGGCACGAAGGCGAACCCAAGCCCGACCGCGGCGAGCAGCATCGGCCCGAGCAGGTCGCTCACGTAATCCCCGCGGATAGGCACCTGGGCGAACCAGACCAGACCCAGGGCGACGAGCGCGAGGCCCACGACGAGCACCGGCTTGAAGCCCCACTTCGTCACGAGCTGCGAGGCGACGCCCGCCGAGATGATGATCGCGACGGCCAGCGGCAGGTAGGAGAGGCCCGCCTTGAGCGCGTCATAACCGAGCACCTGCTGCATGTACAGCGAGATGAAGAAGAACATCGAGAACACCGCGGTACCGATGAACAGGGCGGTGACGTTGGCGCCGGTCAGCGTGCGCAAGCGGAAGATCCGAAACGGCACGAGCGGAGCCGAGGAGCGCTGCTCGATGACGACGAACAGGCCGATCAGCGCAATCGACGCGATCAGTAGCGCGATCGTCTGCAGCGATCCCCAACCCGCGCGGTTGGCGTCCACGAACGCGAACACGAGCAGCGACAGGCCAGCCGTCACCGTGACGGCGCCGGCGACGTCGAACGTGCGCGTCTCGGACTCGCGGCGGCTCTCCACGAGCAGCCGCGGCGCAAGCAGCGCGGCGATGATGCCGATCGGGACGTTGACCCACAACACCCACTCCCAGCCGGCGTACTCCGTCAGCAGGCCGCCGAGCAAGACCCCGGCGGCGCCGCCCGAGCCCGAGACGGCGCCCCAGACGCCCAGCGCCTTGTTGCGCTCAGAGCCCTCCGCGAACATGACGGTGACCATCGAGAGCGCGGCCGGCGCGATCAGCGCGCCGCCGAGGCCCTGCAACGCACGTGCCGCAACGATCTGGCCCTCGTTTGTCGACAGGCCGCCGAGCAGCGACGCGAGCGAGAAGAGGATCAGGCCGCCGATGAACAGCCTGCGGCGACCGAGCAGGTCGGCCATCCGGCCGCCGAGCAGCAGGAACCCGCCGAACGTCAGCACGTAGGCATTGACGACCCACGGCAGATCGTCCTGCGAGAACCTCAGGTCCTTGCCGATCGACGGCAGCGCGACGTTGACGATCGCGGCGTCGAGCACGATGACGAACTGCGTCGTGGCGAGGAGGGCGAGCGCGGTCCACTTGCGGCGCTCGGCCAACTGGGCTTCGGTCATGGGTGGTGCTCCGAGGGTCTCCGCGTTAACATGAAGGTCGGCTCCGTTTGTCGGGGAGACAATACGGAAGGACCATTCCGCTTGTCAACCATCGCTGCACGTCCACTCCGCGCCGACGCGCGACGCAACCGCGAGAAAGTTCTCGCGGCGGCCGCCGCCGCGTTCGCCGAGAACGGCATCGAAGCCCAGGTCGAAGACATCGCGCGGCGCGCGGGCGTCGGCGTGGGAACGGTCTACCGTCATTTCCCCACCAAGGACGCGCTCGTCACCGCCATGGCCGAAGAGCATTTCAGTCGCCTGGCAGATGCCATCGAAGCTGCGCTGGAGGAGGACGGCGAACCGTGGGACGTCTTCGCCGCGGCGATCTGGCGCTCGGCCTCCGAGGCCGCCGCGGACATCGCCTGGTGCGAGATCATGGCGGGGCATCCAAGTGCCGTGCATGCGGTCGCAGAAGGGCGCGAGCGCTTGTCGAAGGCAACGGCCGCGCTGATCGGCCGGGCGCAGGTCAGCGGGGCGATGCGCGCGGACGCCAGCGTCAAGGACATCAGCACGATCATGTGCGGCTTCGGCCACGTCGCCGCAGCACAGCACGCCGGTGCGCCACTGGACTGGGAGCGATACCTGACGATCGCGCTGGATGGGCTGCGCGCTCGATGATCTGGTCACAGCGCCTGCTGGCGCTCGCGTTCGTTGCGGCGGGCACGCTGCACTTCGTGCGCACGCGGATGTACGAAGAGATCATGCCCGCCTACCTGCCGGCACATCGCGAGCTCGTGCTCGCCAGCGGCGCGGCCGAGATCGTGGGCGGCGTCGCGGTTCTATGTGCGCGCGCGCGGCGCCTCGGTGGCCTGTGGCTCGCCGCAACGCTCGTCGCGGTCTTCCCCGCGAACGTGCAGATGGCGCTGCATCCCGAACGCTATCCGGGCTTCGCGCCGGCGCTGTTGTGGGTCAGGCTGGCGCTTCAGCCGCTCTTGATCTGGTGGGCGCTGAGCGCTACGCGGCCCACGCGAACCGCGCGGCGCCGGCGAAAGTTAAAGGAGTCCTGAGCCGCGGCTTACTTGGGATTGATGTGCTGGGTCCACAATGCGACGCAGGTTCCTATTCGTCGGTCTGGAGACCCCTCCCCCATCCGGATCGACCGCATACGCCTCGGAGTTGAAATCGGGGCGGTGAGCAAAGGAACCGCGTGTCGCGCTCCCGATATTTGACGCGACCGCAGACCGCGAGGGTGGTGGGGCGGCGGACCGATGCCGCCGCCCCATACCCCGCGCGTTGCGCCGACCTTTCCCTGCCGGCGGGCGCGTTCTACAGCCGGCGACCTGCCGCGAGCTTCGATATCTCATCGCTGCCGCGCACGGCCGACAACGCGTCCACGAGTTCCGCGAGCGTAACGACCACGAAGCCGCCGCTCTGAACGATGAAGGACTCAACCTGAAGGTTGATCGAGACACCCGTCTCGCCGCTCTGCCGGAGGTCCGTGCGAAGCCCAAAGCAGCGCAAGCCCAGCCCAGTCGCGAAACCGACCTCGGCAACGGTCCCTGCATCCGGTTCTTGGCCGTCGAGCAACGCGGCGAGGAGTGACGAGCGCCGGATTGCCGCAGCGTTGCGCCGCCCGATCTCAAGCGCGAGCTCACGCTCACGTCCAGCGGCACGAGCGTCGGCGACCTCCGCCGGCGTGGTCAGAGCCCATGGATCGACAGGCTCGACGACCTGGGCGAGCGCCGGCAGATATACGCGCTCGTAGTAGTAGCGCCCGGCATCCGTGAACCCGAGCGGGCTGGCGATGTAGCACAGCGGACGATTCACAAGACGATGAGTATTACGCGCGCGTCGGGCGCAACTTAGGAGATCCAGAAATGCGAAGACGACCGCGCCCATGGCCAGGCGCGGCCGTCTTCGATGTTGCCGCTCGGGAGGGGGAGGTACCGAGCGGGACTACGCGCTGATGGACTCCGCGCGCGCAGGTTCGAGAGCGATCTGCAGTACCTCGTCGATCGTCATGACCGGGTGGAACGTCATCGCCTCACGCACATCCTCGGGAACGTCGTCGAGGTCGGCGCGGTTGCGCTCGGGCAGGATCACGTCAGTGAGCCCCGCCGCGTGCGCGGCGAGCACCTTCTGCTTGAGGCCACCGATCGGCAGCACCCGGCCCTGGAGCGTGACCTCACCGGTCATCCCGACGGTGTGGCGCACCGGACGGCCGCTGAACAGCGACGCCAGCGCGGTCGTCATCGTGACGCCCGCCGACGGACCGTCCTTGGGAATCGCACCCGCCGGAACGTGGAGGTGGTACTCACGGTCCTCGAAGGCGTCCTCGTCGATCCCGAGCGCCGCCGCGTTGCCGCGGACGTACGTCAGCGCGATCCGCGCGGACTCCTTCATGACGTCACCGAGCTGACCGGTGAGCGTCAGGCCGCCGCCCTTGCCCTTCATCACGTTGGCCTCGACGAACAGCACGTCGCCGCCGACGCCGGTGACCGCAAGGCCGGTCGCCACGCCCGGCACCGCCGTGCGCGCCGCCGCCTCCTGGAAGACCTTCTGGCGCCCGAGCGCATCGCGCACGGCGTCGAGGTCGACCGTGATCGGTGCGACGGACTCGTCAGAGGCGATCTTTGTCGCGGTCTTGCGCAGGAGCTTCCCGAGTTCGCGCTCGAGCTGACGCACGCCCGCCTCGCGTGTGTACTCGCTCACGACGAGCTTGAGGATCTCGTCATCCACGACGACCTCGTCGGCGCGCAGCCCGTTGCGCTCGCGCTGGCGCGGCCACAGGTAGTCGCGGGCGATCGCCGTCTTCTCGGCCACGGTGTAGCCGTCGAAGCGGATGACCTCCATGCGGTCGATGAGCGGCCCGGGGATCGTCTCGGCGACGTTCGCCGTGGCGATGAACAGGACCTGCGACAGGTCAATCTCGATGTCGAGGTAGTGATCGCGGAAGGCGTGGTTCTGCGCCGGGTCGAGGACCTCGAGCAGCGCCGCCGACGGATCGCCGCGCCAATCGGCGCCGACCTTGTCGACCTCGTCGAGCATGATCACCGGGTTCATCGTCCCGGCGTCGCGCAGGGCGCGCACCAGCCGGCCCGGCAGCGCACCGATGTACGTGCGCCGGTGGCCGCGGATCTCCGCCTCGTCGCGGACGCCGCCCAGCGACATGCGGACGAACTCGCGTCCGGTCGCACGGGCGATCGACTCGCCGATCGAGGTCTTGCCGGTGCCGGGAGGCCCGATCAGCGTGAGGATCGCTCCCGCCTTGCGGTCCATCTCGACCCCGCGCTCCTCGCGCAGCTTGCGCACGGCGATGTACTCGGTGATGCGGTCCTTGACGTCCTCCAGGCCGGCGTGATCGGCGTCGAGCACCTCACGGGCGTGGATGGGGTCGAGCACCTCGTCGGAGCGCTTGCTCCACGGCACCGCGACGAGCCAGTCGAGGTAGGTTCGGATCATCGACGACTCGCCGCTCTGCTCGCCGGTGCGCTCCAGGCGGTCGAGCTCGCGCTCTGCCTGCTCGCGCACCGCGTCCGGCATGCCGGCTTCGGTGATCTTCTTGCGGTACCCGTCGGCGACCGACTCGTCCTCGCCGAGCTCCTTGCGGATCGACTCCATCTGCTGGCGCAGGAAGTACTCGCGCTGCTGCTTCTGCGCGCCGGACTCGACATCGTCACGAATGCGGCGGCGCACTTGCAGTTCCGCGAGGCGCTCGCGCTGGAACTCGAGCGAGAGAGCGAGGCGCTCGGTCACGTCGATCGTCTCCAGGACGCGGATCTTCTGCTCGACCGTCAGGTCGGGGCTGTAGCCGGCCGTGTCGGCCAGCGGGCCTGGGTCCGTGACGGACCGCAGGAAGGCGCCCACGCGATCGTCGGCGCCGCGCTCGGCAAGGATCTCCTCGACGACCGCGCGGTACTCGCGCTCGAGCTCGCGCGTGTGCATGTCGACGGGCTTGGCGTCGATGTGCTCGGTGACCTCGGCGCGCAGCCGACCCTGAGAGTCGGTTTCGGCCGCGCCGGCGATGACGCCGCGGGCGACGCTCTCGAGCGACACGCCGCGACCGCCGCCGGGCAGGCGGATCGTGTCGGTGACGTTGGCAACCGTCCCGACCTTCGCGTACTCGCCGTTGTGCCGGGGCACCAGCAGCACGCGCTCCTCGCCGGACGCGTCGACCGGGAGGTTGATGTCCATCGTGGGAAAGACGACGGTGTCGTCAAGAGGGATGAGCAGCAGTTTGGCCATGGTTTCCTTTCGTTGCATGCGCAACCATACCAAACCCGCTTACCAAAGGTGAGCTACTTACGATCCGGCCGTCTTGCAAGCCTAGTGGTTCGTCCTGTAAGTCCGTGCGTGTTTGGACGGTCGCTGGCGCCGGCTGGCAAGGACGCAGGGAGGAAGGTGTGCCCCTGGCACATCGACGACCGAGGACGCCGCCAGGCGGTGATCAGCGGCCGATCCAAACGGGTACGGAATTGCAGGACGGACCACTAGCGATCGATGAAGAGGTCGACCAGCAGTTCGGCATCTGAGGTGTAGGCGTAGCTGCTGAAGTCGGTGACGCCGGCCTCGCGGAGAACCTCGTCGTCGATGAAGAAGTTGCCGGTCGTCTCGCGCGCCGGACGCGTGAGGATGGCGTGCGCGGCGTCGGCGACGATCTTCGGCCGTCGCGAGCGCGCCATCGCCGCCTCGCCGCCAAGCAGGTTCTGCACGGCCGCAGTCGCGATGATCGTGTGCGGCCAGAGGGAGTTGAAGGCGATCCCGGCCGCGGCGTGCTCGGCCGCCATGCCGAGCGTGCACATGCTCATGCCGAACTTCGCGAGCGTGTACGCGAGGTGCGGGCTGAACCACTTCGCTTCGAGGCTCAGCGGCGGGCTGAGGGTCAGGACGTGCGGGTTCTCGGCCTCGCGCAGGTACGGCACGCACGTTCGGCTGAGGAGGAACGTCGCGCGGGCGTTGACGTCCTGCATGAGGTCGTAGTGCTTCATCGAGATCGAAGCGCTCGGGCTGACGTCGATCGCGCTCGCGTTGTTGACGACGATGTCGACCCCGCCGAAGCGCTCGACCGTCTGCTCGACCGCGTCGGCGATGACCTGGTCGTCGCGGACGTCTCCGACGATCGCCAGGGCGTTGCCGCCGGCGGCCTCGATCTCCTCGGCGGCAGTGAAGACGGTGCCCTTCAGGCGCGGGTGCGGCTCCGCGGTCTTGGCGATGAGCGCGACGTTGGCGCCGTCCTGCGCGGCGCGCAGCGCAATCGCGAGGCCGATCCCGCGGCTGCCGCCGGACATGACGATCGTCCTGCCGTCGAGGTCCCCGACCATCAAGTTCAGGCTACCTCGCTCCCGCAACCGCGGTACCGGCACTGTGGCCGCTCTCAAGCCTGAACGTGCGGGCCGGATCGACGTCGACGCTGACCTCGAACGTGCCGTCGTCGCCCGTCTGCTCGTCGGCGATGGTGCGCCAGCTCCCGTCCGGTTCGCGGACGGTCACGCGCGCATCGCGCCGGCCGTCGCCAGGGCGGACGAGTCCCCAGAAGGCCACGCGGCCCGTTCCCGTGCCGCGCGCCTCGAGGCCGAGCGCGAATGATGCGTGCGCAGGCTTGGTACGTCCGTCGGCGAAGCGCAGTCCGGACTGGTAGTCGCCCCAGCGGCTGGCGAGGTCGTGACCGTCGCGCACAGGCAGGTCGCGCAACAGGAACTGGGCGACGCTGCGCACCTGCGGCTGTGAGCGAGCAACCCGCTCGCCTTCGACCAGCCAGCGTGCCTGGTCATCGAGGCTGACGCGCCCGGTCGGGTCCGGAGGCTTGGTCTGGTAGCCCGATTCGGTGAGGTAGAGCGGCAGCGCTTTGCGCGTGCGTCCGGCGGCGTGCAGCCGCTCGAGCAGATCGGTGAGCCGCGACAGGTCGCCCATGCGCACGTTGTCGGGACGCGGGTCGGCCTGCGACGGTGCGAGCTCCAGCGAGTAGGGATGGTGTGACCAGCCGTCGCCGGGCAGCGGTTTGAAGCGCTTGCACTCCGGACTGCGCAGCGGCCGCAACTGCTCGTCGACGCAGGCCATCTCGCGCAAGAACGTCAGCGGGGCCATCCGATCGTCGCGGTTGTTGGCGGTGTCGTCGCCGACGGAGGAGGTCGCTCCGATCAGGACAAGCGCTTTCGGAGCGGCGGCCTTGATGCGGGGTACCGCGGCCTGCACCATCGCGCGGTACAGATGCGGCGAGGCCGGCCGCCACGCGCGGTCCCTTCGCTCCCATTGCGGCAACAGGAAGACCGGGTGATTCGGCTCGTTCCAGACGGTGAACGCAACTGCTCGCGGGTAGCGGCGAGCGGTCGCCTCGGCGAAGTCGGCGTAGGCGCTGGGGTCGATCGAGTCGCGCAAGCGGTCCGAGCGAGCGCCCGCGCGAGCGACCGCCCAGCGGGGCGCCCAGAACGCGATGTCGATCGCGACCTGCATGCGGCGCGCGCGGGCCATCCTGTAGACGCGATCCAGGCTCGCCCACACGTATGGCGGGTACTTCGTGGAGTCGCTGGCATCGAAGGCGGGGCGCCTTGACGCGCGCGGATCGGGCGCCATCGCCGACCAGCCGGCTGTCACGCGGACCCAGTCGACGCCGAGGCTGCGCATGTCGTCGAGCGTCGCTGCGATCTGGCGCGGCGAGCGATGCAGGAGCTCGGCGTCGTCCTGGATCACGGTCGCCACCGCCGGGGTGGATCGTTCGCCTCCGCAGCCGCTCACGAGAGCAGCGACAACGAGTGCGACGGCGCCCGCCTTGGCGGTACGCATGACGCTGCTCAGGCCTGCTTCCTGCTTCCTGTCAGGTGCAATTCAGTAGCCGAGGCGCGCGAGCCGCTCACGCTCTGCGCGGCGCTTGGCCTCGCGCTGTTCCTTGCGGATGCGCTCGCGCTCGCGGCGCTCCTGGTCCTCGTCGTGACCCGTGACGATGCGGATGCTCTTGCGCAGCGAGCCGTCCTGTCCGTGGGACGCATATTCCTGACGGCTCGGCCGATCGTCCCGGCGCGGGCGGTCGCCGCGGCCGCCGGTCCGCTGACCTCCGCTGCGGCGAGCGACGCCCTTGCTGTCACGAGGAGTGCGCTCTTGCTCGGCGGGACGCGGCAGTTGAGCCTTGACCTCGCGAACGGGGGTGGCGGCGAGCCGCACCCAGGCATTGAAGACGGGATCGCCTGGCTTCAGACCTTCGGCGGATTGGGCACAGACGGCCGCCCACTTCATCGGCTGAGCCTTCTCGTCCTGCTTGGGCTTCAGCGCTTCCTTGATGACCTCCGGACCGCCGACGCGCTCGATTGCCGCGGTGACGCGCGCGGGCGATGTCGGGGAACGATCCGCGTCGGCCTGCGGCGTCGCCGCGTCGGTCTGGGTTGCCGGCTGCTGGGCCGCTGCGGGCGCGGTCGCAGAAGTCTGGGCCGGCGCCGGTGTGTCGACGGGCGCGGTCACAGGAGTGTGGGCCGGCGCCGGTGTGTCGACGGGCGCAGCATCGGCAGCGGGCGGCTGTGCGGTTGCGTCGCTTGACGCCCCCGTCTCCTGCGGCGCGGCGGACGTCGCCTGGGCTGGCGCGGCACCGCGCCGAAGATCGGTCAGCGCGGAGAAGAAGGCACGGCGGTGGCGCTCGGCGGCCGAGAGCCGACGGCGACGCTTGCGCGGCGGCGGCGCGAGCTTCGAAGACGGGAGCGGCTTTGGCTCCTCGGCGACACCGAGGATCCTCGGCCCGACGGCTGGCCGTTCGGCGTCCGGAACGACGGGGGGAACCTGCGGAGCGGTGGTGGTTTGCGCGGCGACGGTCGAGTCGGCCACGGGCCTCGCCTCGGCGGCAGGCGCCTCAACAGCGGGCGCCTGGGCAGCGGGCACGTCAACCGCAGGCTCCTGGACAACCGGCGCATCAACCGCAGGCGCCTCAACAACCGGCGCGTCAACGGCAGGCGCCTCAACAGCGGGCGCGTCACTGGCGGGCTCCTGCACAACCGGCGCCTCAATGGGGGACGCCTCAGCGGACGCGTCAACAGCGGGCGCCTCTACAGCGGGAACGTCAACCGCAGGCGCCTGCACAACCGGCGCGTCAACGGCAGGCTCCTCAACAACCGGCTCGTCAACCGCAGGCGCTTCAACAGCGGGCGCGTCAACGCCCGGCGCATCGGCCAGCAGCTCCGTGGCCGCGGATGGCTCGACGGCAACCGGCACCTCCGCGGCGGAACGCTCGGCGACGACGGCAACCGGCTCCTCGGTGATCGCCTCGGACTGTCCGTTCGAGGACGCGCTCTCGCTAGCATCCGCCCGCGTACCGTCATGCTCGACGACAGCGTCCGCGTTCGCGGTGGTGCTCTCCCCCGTAGGTTGGCTAGCCGTTGGGCCGTCGTGTTCGGCCGTCATCTCGGCTGACAAATCGCCAGTCACTGGCGTCAGGTTAGCGAGGCTTGAGGCAAAGTCGCACCGTCGTTGCAAATTGGCTCGATGCCGACGGCTCGATCGGAGCTCGCGACGGCCTACAACGGCGCACGCGGGCGCTTATGCGCGTGCTTCGCCGGACCAGTTGGGAACTCGCCCGTGTGCGCGCGCGAGGTTGTTGCGGCGCGCGGAAGACGAGCACGGCCGTGACTTCGGCCGGGGTTCGTGAGTCTCGGCTCAGCCCTGCCGCCACCCCTGGGCGTAAAGTGAACGCGTGCGTCAACAGAGGACGGTCGCCGCCGCAGTTGTGTCGGCGATGGCACTTGCCATCGCGGCCTGCGGGGTCTCGGGGTACAACTCCAACTGCAGCGGGAACGTCTGCCGGTACGCCTTCAACGGTGCACAGACGCTCCAACTCGACTTCATCAGGCGGGGCTCGAAGATCGAGCTCAAGGACTTCGGCAACGGACAGATCAAGGTCGCGGCACATGGTCATGAGGCGTCCGTCCCCGTCGGCAAGCGCGTGGTGTTCGCCGGCTTCGTCCTCGACCTCGAGAAGCTCGACGGTGACAAAGGGACGCTGCTGATCCGCAGCGCCCCCCGCTGACGACGCCTGGATCCACCGCGCTGATCCACAGCGCGAGGTCGTCGACCCAGTCTTGCCGGGACCGTCGTCGGTCGTGTCGAATTGTGCTCGGATAAGGAGCATTGGTCGACACGACCATGCGTCGTTCTTCCCCGCCCGCGCTCGCATCACGGCCCACACGTAGGACCGCCAGCCCTACGGCACCGCCACATCAGGGGTGACCGCGATAGCCGCGGCCACGACGAGTAGGTGGATGTGGGCGAAGCGCTCCATCGGCATCTCCCCCATCGGCGTCTGCAGCGCGAGATCGAGCAGCTGCTGGATCGACCGGCACGCCCGCGCCTGCGGCGCGTCCGGCCCGACCTGGCAGGCCAGTCGCGCGAGCTCGATGAACTCGGTCGAGCTGCCTCGCGCGAGCGCCGCGGCAAACGCGCAGGTGATGAAGTAGGCGGCGCGTGCGAGCAGCGGGTCGCTGCGCAGGTTCTGACTGCCAAGCGCTGGTCCGAGCTCGAGCGCGTCCTCCCGCGCCAGCAGCCGCTCGATCTGGCCACCGGCGACGCTTGCCAGCGCGTCCGCGTCAAGCCCCGCTTGCAGTGCGCAGCGGAAGACCACCACGACCGACTGCTGCGGCGTGCCGAAGGGAAGATCCGTCGCGTAGAGCACCCGCCCCGGCGGAACGTGCGAGAACAGCATGAGCAGGTCCGGCGCGCTGAACCACGACGTGTCGAAGAAGACGTTTGGGTGCTCCGCAACCCGTTCCCAGATCCACGCGAGATCGCACACGCCTGCGTGGGCGAGGATGAAGCGCGCGTGCGGGAACCGGGCCGCGTACTCGAGCACGTGCGCGCCGAGCGCCGGGATCCCTCGACCGGCATGGATGAGGATCGGCAGCCGGCTCGCGTCCGCCTCTGCCACGATCTTGCGCACGGCCGGCTCGTCCATCGCGAAGTTCTCGGCGCGCGGGTGAAGCTTGATCCCGCGCGCGCCGGCAGCGAGGCAGCGTCGGATCTCCGCGATGGGGTTCGTGCGCGGATCGATCCGGCAGAACGCAACGAGCCGGCCCTCGGAGGCGGCCGCCGTGGCAATGACGTAATCGTTGGCCGGTGGGTAGCCGCCCGGCTCGTGCATCGGGAACACAACTGCTCGCGAGCGGCCCGCGGCAAGCGCCGCGAGCAGCTCCTGCGCCGTGATCTTGAAGGTGTCCGGGTCGTTTACTCCGATGTGGGTGTGAGCGTCGAAGATCGCAGCCGTCGGGAGGAGCCTCATGGTCTGGTCAAACCACGGGCCCAGCAGGTCGTCGGCGAACACGAGCGGCAGTGTATGGACGCATGCATGACAGGCGTGCGCTCAGGGGCATAGAGTGCGCGAGCGTGACTTACTCGAACGGACGCGTCGGATACTGCGCATGTGGTCAGCTCGCGATCGCACCGTGCGAGCAGTGCGGCCGGATGCTCTGCGACGTGCACGCGAGCGAGATGCCTGCAACCCCGAGTGGCATCTCAAATGACGCGGCCGGTCAGTTCATGCTCGCCGTTCGCAGCACCAACGGCGTGCACTGTGAGCCATGCCGATCTGAGATCGGCCATCACGCGCTACGGAGAGTGCTCTCCGCCCCGCGCGCGGCCCTGCCCGACCATTGGCTGGACCGGGCGATCGCGCTCAGCAGCGACCACACCCGCAGCGAAGCAGAGAAGCTCGACGACGCGGCCCTGCCCGCGTCGCTGACGGCGTCGGAGGTTGCCCGCGAGTTCCTGCGCAGGATCGAGAAGGAACCGCGCGAGCGCGTGCCGGTCGGTCCGTCGAGCTGGTTGCGCCCACCGGACTACGTCTCTGGCTGGACGGTCAACTGCCGCCGAACCGAGTACACGGCAGGCGGCGACGACGACGACGCTAAGCGCTACAGGCTTCCGTGCCTGATCTCCGTTGAGGGCGAGCTGTTCGGCCCGATGCTCGAGCAGGGCGACCGTAAAGGCGCGATGTGGCGGGTCGTGCCAGAGTCGGACATCGAGCTGCCCCGGCTCGTCATCGGCGTTGCGCACATCCTCGTGCTCGCCGCGTTCACGTCCTAGTGGTTCGTTTAAGGACGAACCACTAGCGTCGCGTCAAGCCGAGCCATCGGGAGACTCGCTTCGATCCATGCCCACGCCCAGCCTGCGTCTGCCCGACCCGTGCCTGGTGGTACTCGTCGGCGCGACGGGGGCCGGCAAGTCGCACTGGGCGCGGGAGTACTTTCAAGCCGGACAGATCGTCTCCTCGGACGGACTTCGAGCTGCCGTCGGCACGGGCGAGCGTGACCAGCGCGCGAGCCGCGACGCGTTCGAGGTCCTGGACCTCATCGTCGAGAAGCGGCTGAAGCGGCGGCTGACGACGGTCATCGACTCGACCGGGTTGGATGCCCGGCGGCGAGCGGGCTGGCGGGCGCTTGCCGGGCGCGCGTCGGTACCGGCCTACGCCGTCGTCTTCGAGACCGCGGCCGCCGTCCTGCGCGAGCGCAATCGCGCGCGCCCCGACTCCGTGCCGAGCAAGGTCGTGACAGGCCAGCTGCGAGAGGTGTCCGCAGCGGCGCAGACACTTGAGCGCGAGGGATTTGCGGGCGTCCTGCGCCCGAGTGCCGTGCAGCTCGTGCCACCGCGCTTCGTCACCGCCCTGAGCTCAGCCACCCGCCAGAAGGAGGATCCGATGACGCTCGACTTCGGCCTGCAGCTGTCGCGCTTCGACGTGCCCGGCCACCCGATCACGACGGCGGCAACGCTGGCCGAGATGGCGCGCGCAGCCGAGGACACAGGCTTCACGAGCCTGTGGGTCATGGACCACCTGCTACAGATCCCGCACGTCGGCCGTGAGTGGGAGGACATGCTGGAGAGCTACACGACGCTCGGCTACCTCGCCGGCGTGACGGAGCGGATCCACCTCGGCACGCTGGTGACCGGCATCACGTACCGCAACGTGGCTCACCTCGCGAAGATCATCGCGACGCTCGACGTGCTCTCCGGTGGCCGCGCGCGGTGCGGTATCGGCGCGGCGTGGTTCGAGCGCGAGCACCGCTTGTACGGCTGGGACTTTCCACCGCTGCGGGAGCGCTTCGACATCTTGGAGGACGCGCTCGAGCTCCTGCCGCTCATGTGGGGACCCGGTTCGCCGCGCTTCGAGGGCCGCACGCTGACGGTGCAGGAGGCGACGTGCTACCCACGGCCGCTGCAGGAGCACATCCCCATCCTCGTCGGTGGGTCGGGGGAGAAGCGGACGCTGCAACTGGTCGCGCGGCACGCCGATGCCTGCAACCTGTTCGGCGACCCGGACAACGTTCGGCGCAAGCTCGCGGTGCTACACGAGCACTGCGCCGCGGAGAAACGAGATCCAGCCGAGATCCGGGTAACGCACCTGGCGCCGGCGCGAGTGATCGACGCCGGCTCCGAGCGTGTGGGTCCCGGCGCGGCCACGGCGGACGAGCACATCGGCCATTTCCGAGAGCTCGCGCAAGCCGGCGTGCAGACGGCGATCGTGGGACTCGGCGACGCCGAGGGTGCGCAGTCCGTGCAGCGATTTGGCGACGTAATCAAAGCGTTTGCAGCGGCGTAGCTCGCGAGCTCCCGGGAGCCACGGCCGGAGGCACACACCTCCGGCCGCGACATCGGGGAGTCAGGCGGTGGCGACCGCGATCAGCCGCGACGAGCCGAGCTCGTACGGGCGCGCGCCATCCGCACCCAAGAGCTTGACGTCGCGGAAGCCGGCGCCGTGCAGCAGGCGCACGACCTCGCCGCTGGTGTGCACGTGGTGCGCCGCCCGGGAGTGCTCGACGAGCCCGTCTGCGTCCTCGAAGACGTAGTCGGACTCCATCCGGCTCTCGGCGGGCCGGTAGCGATTCGTGCTCGTCATCCGCATGCCACCGAACTCGTATTCGGCGTGCGGCTTGACCCCGGCGACGAGCAGCGACTCCGCGACCGTGTGTGACTCCAGCACCAAGCGTCCACCGGGCCGCAAAACCCGGTGCATGCCGGCGAGCGAGCGAACCGTGTCCGCCGGAAGCAGGTAGCCGAAGCTGTTGCCCCAGCTCACGATCCCGTCGACGAGCCCGACGTCGGGCAGCGCCCGCAGGTCGCCGACGACGAACCTCGCGTCCACGGCGGCCTGCGCGGCGACATCCCGCGCACGCTCGACCTCCGCCGCCGCGATGTCGATGCCGATCGCTGTGTGACCGGCAGCGGCCAGTCGTACCGTCAGCCGCCCGTCACCACATGGCACGTCGAGCACCGCGGTTCGCGGTGCCAATCCGAGCAGCCGGCGCACCAGCCGCGCGTCCGCGTCGGCCATCGTGGCGCCGGCGGCTCGCCAGAAGCGGGCCGCCAAACCACGGTGAAAGCCGACATACCAATCGTCCTGCACCCGAGCGGGAACATCCCGCGCGAGTCCGTTCTCTTCAACCAACAAGATAAACCTCCAGATCGGGCGCGTACACGCGCCTGGACAAAGACCAGATGAGTCGCGCCCGCAGGCGCTGACGGGCTGGCTCAGCCGTCGGCGATCAGAAGGATGTGGCGGAAGATCAACAGAGGCGTCTACATGAAAGGTAGCTGACCGAATGGGCCCGCGCCACTACGAAGCCCGCTGTCCCGCGGCTTGAAGCCGCAGCACCTTGCGAAGCCCGTCCGGGAGGTACCAGTTCCACTCTCCCAGCAGCTTCATCACCGCCGGCACGAGGAGCGCCCGCACGACCGTCGCATCGAGCAGGATCGCCGCCGACAGCCCGACGCCGAACTCCTGCAGTCCGACGAACGAGCCCGCGGTGAAGCCGACGAACGCGGCGATCATCACGATCGCCGCGGCCGTGATGATCCGGCCCGTGTGCTCCAAGCCACTGGACACCGCGAACTCGTTGTCGTGCGACTTGTCCCACTCCTCGCGCATCCGCGACAGCAGGAAGACCTCGTAGTCCATCGACAGGCCGAAGAGCACTGCGAACAGGAAGATGGGGATCCAGCCCTCGATCTGCGGCGAGCCCTGCAGGCCGAGCGCCTCGTGCAGGCCGTGCTGGAAGACGAGCACGAGAACACCGTAGGACGCCGCGACCGACAGCAGGTTCATGATCACGGCCTTGAGCGGCAGGAGCAGCGATCGGAACGCGCGCAGCAGGATCAGGTACGAGAGCACGAGCACCGCAAGCACCAGCCAGGGAAACGCGCTGTAGGCGCGGTCGAGGAAGTCGACGCCGAAAGCGGGCGCGCCCGAGAGGAGGACCTCAACGCCATTGGGGAAGCCCGCGGCGGGCACCAAGCGGTCGCGAATGCGGCGCACGAGATCGATCGCTGCCTGGGTCCCCGCGTCCTCGCGGCCGGCCACGCGGATCTGCGCGATGCGCCCGTCCTTGTCGAGCAGGTTTGCGCTGCGAGCGGCCTTCTCGCCGGCGGCGCCCGCTGCCAGCAGCACCGGTGCCTGCAAGGTCTTCGGCTCGATCTGCGGATCGCTGCGCAGCTGCGCGATCAGGCGCTTCTGCGGCGTGGCCACGTCTGGCGCCAGCGCCCCACCCGGACGCTTCGTGTCGATGACGATCTGGTTGGGGCCGAGCGCGCCCGGCCCGAGCGTGCGCTGAAGCAGCGCAAGCCCCTGCGTCGACTCGGTCGTCAGCGGCACCCCGCGGTTGTCGCCACCGGTGAGCCTGAGGTCCAGCGCCGGGATCGCCAGCGCGATCATCAGCCCGCCCGCCGCGAGGAGATACAGCACCGGCCGGCGCATGATCGAGCGCGACAACCGCGTCCAGAACCCGGGCAGGCCGTCGGCGCGCGCGGCGAGCACGCGCTGCGGCACCACCCGCAGCTTGTTGATCTTACGACCCGTGATCGCGAGCAGCGCGGGCAGGATCGTCGCCGCGGCGGCGATCGAGAACAGCGGGACCAGCAGGCCGCCGATGCCCATCGATTGCATGAACGGCAGCGGCATG
>DASVPU010000037.1:0-3867 GCA_036389475.1 Solirubrobacteraceae bacterium | reverse complement strand
GGGAGCGGTTGATGGCGATCTTCTTCGCTGAGGGGTCGTCATGACGTCCTATGCGGCGTTGGTGTTAGCGATGATCGCATCGAGGCGCTCAACGAGTGTGCTGTGGCGGCGGGCTTCGTCGTTTTAGCCGCGCTGCTGGGCTTCGTCGGCGAGGGCTTGCGCGTCGACGCGTTGCGCGGAGAGCACGGCGAGCAGCGCCGGCTCGGAGCGGTAGTTAGGGCAGTGCTCGCAGATGTTGGTGTACGCGCAGACGCCTTGGGCGGCGGTCCGCGAGCAGTAGCCGCCGGCCATCCGCGACTTGATCAGCGCCAGCTCACGCCAGCCGCTGTCGGGCTCGCCGGTCGGCGCTTGGGGGAGGACCGGGCCGAGGCGCTGCTTGGCGAGCGTGAGCGCGCGCTCGTAATCGGCGCGGACGGTCGCGTCGAACAGTCGCCCGTAGCGCAGACTCATCTCGGCGCTGCTGTGACCGAGCAGCGCCATGAGCGCTTGGAGGCTGACGCCGGCGTTGATCAGCGCCGTGGCGTAGGTGTGGCGCAGCTGGTGCGGGGTGACCGGGTCGATCCCGGCGCTGCTGGCTGCGCGCTGCAGGGTGCCGCGCAGCGCGTAGGTCGTCACGCGGCGGCCGTGGTGGGTGAGCAGAAAGTCGACGAGCCGGCCGTCGCGCGGGTGTGGCAGCGGCCGACCCGCGGAGCGCGCGGCCGCGATCCGGTCGACGATCGCCACGGCGTGGTCGTCCAGCGGGACCATCCGCTCGGTGTTCAGCTTGCCAAGCGGCACCTTTAACCACGCGCCCTGCCCGGGCACCTCGTGCACGCAGTCAAGCTCGAGATCGACGAGCTCGCCGATCCGCAGGCCGGTCGCGCGCGCGAGCAGCAGCGCGTTCGCGGCGAGCGTCTCAGTTGAGCGCTCGAGGGCTTCGGTGAGACGGCGGTCGGTCTCGGCGGGCAGGTAGCGCGGCAGCGGCTGCGGGCGCCTGGGCGTGTCGCGCGGAAAGATCAGCCGCCGGTCGGGCGCGTCGGGCCAGCCCCATTGGCCGATGTCGTTGAGAAAGCAATGCACGGCGATGATCCGGCCGCGGCGTTCTTCGATCGAGATCGGCAGGTGGTCACGCAGGCGTTTGGCGTTGGCGACTGCGGTCAGGTACGTCTCGATGTGCTGGCGGCGATCGAGGTCGGCGATGCTGCCAAGACCCGGGTCAACGCGCGCGAGGTGCTGAGCGAACTGCGCCAGGCGCGTCGCGCGGCCGCAGACTGTCGCGACCGCGAGCGTCGCGCGCAGACGCTCGAGGTAGGCCACGAACGTCGGGCGCAGCTGCTCGCTGACACCGAAGCGCGCCAGGCGCTGCTCATAGCTTTGCGCCTCGGTTCTGGCGCGGTGCGACGGTGGCCGCGACAAGATCGCGAGGTGATAGAGCACCGATCGCGTCGAGAACAATGCGCGCCCGTAATGACTGGTGCTGCGCCCCGTTCGTGCCTGGCGATCGCGCAGCGCCGCGTCGAACGCTGCGATGTCCTCATCGGTCAGCTGCATGAGCGAGCGGCCGGTCTGGATCAGCGGCCGCGCGGCGACCAGACCGGCGGCGCCCTTGGACACCTGCGAGGTGAATCCCAGCTCGCTTGACGCCGCACGGAACAGTTGCAGGTCGTCGTGCAGCGGGCTGGCGGGCAGCTCGCGCCACAAGGGCTGAAGCGTGATGTCCAGCAGGTAGTCATAGCCCGGGCGCAGATGACGGTGCAACATCAGGAACGTCAACAGCGTGCGGGTGCGTCCCCGCGCGCGACGACGCACCGCCAGCGGCTCGGCCGCCCACGCCATCGCGTCGGGCCAGCGCGCAAAGAACCGCTCGGCGTGCTGGCGGTACTGCGCGTCGACGACGCGACCCGTCTGCGCCACATGGGCGAGATAGGCGTCGATCAACGCCCGCGGCGTTACCGCAGCCGACGGGGGCGAGTCAGTGTTGGCGAGCGCGAGCGGCATCGTAGGCAGCGCGCACGTGCGCGGGAGCGAGATGGACATAGGTCAGCGCGGAGTCGACATGGTCATGGCCCAGCAGCGCCTGCATGACGGGCAGGTCGACGCCGGCCTCGGCCAGCGCGGTGCCAAAGGTGTGACGCAGCGCGTGCGGGTTGCCGGCCGGCACCCCGCAGCGGGCGCGGTGATAGCGAAACACCGACCGCAACCCCGCGGCGGTCAACGGCTGACCGCGTGTCGGGCCCTTCGCGACAACAAACAGCGCCCGGGAGGCGCTGTCGGGCCGCTCGCGGAGCAGGTAGCTCTGCACCAGCGCGCAGACCTCACGATCGACCGGGACGCGGCGTTCCTTCTCGCCCTTGCCCAGCACCCGCACCCATCCCAGCGCGATGTCGACATCGTCGACGGCCAGGCCGCGGACTTCGACGCTGCGCAACCCCGAGAACAGCATCAAGCCAGCGATCGCGCGGTCGCGAACGGTGAGGAAGCTGGCCAGCAGCTCGGCGACCTCGTCGCGACGCAGACCGCGCGGCAACCGCCGCGGCTCGCGCAGCCGCAGCCCTGATTGCGTCGCCGACGCGGGCGCCACGTGCCCCAGCAGGCCGGCGCGCTGGCCCGGCGCCGTGCGTGTCGGGGTGTCGCGGCGGCGCGGGATCGGGCTGCGCATCGTCGGGTCGCGCATCTCGCGCAACGCAAACAGCCCCGCCAACGCAGCCAGTCGCCGATTGACCGTCCGCGGCGCATAACCGACGTTGCGTCCGTCACGGATCGAGAACACGTTCGCGCCGCGCTGATGGGCCAAGACCTGCGTCCGGCACGCCGTCAGATAGCGCAGCAACACGTCGGTATCGACCGCTTCGAGGCTCAGCTGCTCGCTCGCCATCCAACGCGCGAAATGCAAAAGGTCAAAGGCGTACGCGCGCACCGTCAGCGGCGCGTAGTTTCGATCCGCGAGATAGCCCAAAAACTCGTTGACCAGCCGCAGGCCATCAAAGCCTGCGCCAGCGAGCACCCACACATCGTCGCGGCGCTCCACTCGAAGCTGCGCATCTGTCGCGCACATGACCGGAGGAGTAGCGCGCGAACCGGACGCCACCACCCCCGGACGGTCGCGCGCGCGTTCGCCGCTGCTGCGCTCGCCTACGGCTCGCTCCGCAGCGACGAACGCGGCCAGCCGAGCAGCGGCCGCGAACCCGGCAGCGAACGACATCTCAACGGACTCATTAGCCGGATAAAGGGGGAACCTCGACACCCGGGGGCCAAGCTTCCTTGAGCTGCGCGCCCGGCTGTATGAACTGTTCTTGCCCGGCCAGACACCGCCCGTCCCGCCACGCTCCGGGCGCGGGGTGTCGCGGGGCTAGGCGCTCGGGGAGCGCCCCAAGCCGCATGCAGCGCGATGTAGAGGTGACGCACACGCGGGGCCGCGGCCTCGATGAGCGCGACGACGCGCTCTGATGATCTCGATCGCGTTCGGGCCCACGCACAACAGCCAGCGTGGGGGAAAGACCCACACCAAAACGGGGCGGCTGCGCCGCCGATGCGATCGGGCGCCAGCGGCGCCCACCCGCCACGCGGCCGTTCACGTGACGGCGCGAACAACGATCCGGTACGGCGCCGGCACGCCGGCGCGATATGCCCCCCGGAAGTTCGAGGCATCGTCGACGCCGTGCTCACCCCGTCAAAGGCGACCGCTAACGCGGCTCGCTGCGCTCGGCCCGATCGGGCTGCCCTCAAGCCCCCCTTGGGGGTGACGGGGCTGCGCGCGGCGTTCTTCTCGCTCTCACATTCCGGGGGACGGGTGATCCCAGCACCGAGACAGCCCCCCGGCCGAGAGCTGAGAACGAAAGGCCGGCCGCTGTGGTCGCGCTCCCTCTGGCTCGCCGTTGCGTCAACGAT
>DASVPU010000036.1:0-2053 GCA_036389475.1 Solirubrobacteraceae bacterium | reverse complement strand
GAACGCCGAAAACTTTGGGGTCTCCGACGATGGATGTTGGTGACGCCGCACGAGGGTTGTATTGCTGAGCAGGGCAAAATTGATGCTTGTCGCCGCCTGATGGTCGTGGCCGAGCCCTAGCCCGGATCGTGCAGTAGCGGCGTGAGGTGAGTCGGCGCGGAACGCGAAGCGTGATTTGCGGGTGTTGGTGTGAGGCGCGGGTCGTTGAGGCCCGGCTTTCGGGTCGCGGGAGCGCCGTGGTGTTGTTTGTGGGCGCCGTTGGGGCAGCGGTGATCACGGCGCTCGCGCCGGGGCTCGCGTGCTGGTCGTCGTGCGCGCTGGCGGGCAGTCAACCGGGCGCGGGGAGCGCTCGGGCGCGCGTGAACGCGTCGACGAGCGCCGCGGCCCAGGGCCAGGCGTGGTGGATGCGTAGCGTTGCTTTGCGGGCGTGAAAGGCGAGGCGTGCGGCGACATGCAGCAGCCGGTAGCGCAGGCGCTTGGGCTCTGCGCGCGCGAGCTCGCCGGTCAGCAGCAGGCGTTGGGTCCAGACGAGCAGGTCGTGCGCGATGCGCGTGATGGCCAGCCAGACGCGGTTGTGTTCGAAGTCGCGAAAGGGCATGTTGCGCAGGCCGGTGTCCTTGTCGTTGCGGATGTGATCTTCGGCGTGCGCGCGCTCGCGCTGACGACGCTCGAGCAGCTGGATGTCCGGGTCGGGCTGGTCGGTGAGCGTCGCTTGGAAGCGATGACCGTCGTGGTCGGTGAAGGACAGTTGCGCGCCGGGATGCGCGCGCTCGCGCCTGACGAGCAGCCTGGATCCAGTTGGCCACGTGGCGAGGTCGACGTCCTCGGTGATCTCGGCGACCTGCCCGTTCTCACGCTCGCTGCCGTCCGTGGCGAGCGCCGAAACCCACGCGTTCTCGGGCACGTTGAGGATCGCGGCGCGAACCTGGTCGGTCAGCTCATAGCCGACGGAGAAGCGCAGTCGTCCGTCGCGGCAGAACGCCAGCAGGTCGTGCGTCGCCCCGGCACTGTCGGCGCGCACGAGGATCTCAACGTCCTCGATCTGCTCGGCCGGGATCTGCTGGAGGGCGTGCTCGACGACCGCGATCTGGTCAGCGGCGGTGTTCGAGCCCGCGTTGCCGGGGCGCAGGATCGCGGCGAGCGCCTCGCCGGTCTCGTCGCAGTAGGCCAGCATCGGATGAAAGCCGTAGCCGCCCTTGAACGTGCCGGCCGCGCCCTCCTTGTCGGAATGGCTCGTAATCAGCGTCGCGTCGATCTCGATCGTGACGCGTTGCGGCGCTCCCGTCAGCGCCCAGACGTGCTCACGCGCGTGGGCGTGCGCGTCAGCCAGTGCGTCAAGCAGCCCCGGCGTGCTCGCGATCGCATCGATCACCCGAAACGCCGTGGAGTCCGACGCGACCGCCCCGAACAACGCGTCCTGATCGCGTACCACCCCGAGATCGGCGAGGCAGTCTCCGCCGTCGGCGAGCATGACCACGAGATCGCGCACGACACGACCCGGGTCATGCCCAGACCGGCGCTGCTTGAGGCCCGCCAGGCGCACCGACAGCGCCTGCGTGAGGCCGCTGTTGTCAGCGATCAGGGCCAACAACGCGCTGCCCGCATGCGACACGAGCCCCTCTCCGTCCGCCGTGACTTCTACCGTGACGTTGCGGCCATCGCGCTGCACCCTCAAGGTGATCCTCCCGAGCCGGTTCTTTGTCCTTCAGCAAGCCGAAGAATCCCTGCTCGACCGGACGTTCAGGCGCCCCGACCCAGGTCGGGGCGCTCACCTTGCTGCAAGATCCGGGCTAACTCCTCTCGGTGTGCCAGGGAGTGTGGCGCGTGCCGGCTCCCGATGAAGCAAACGCCCGACCTCTGCGGCGCGCGGCCCTGGAAGTCGCAGGGGGTGAATCGGCCGCAAGTAGCGACATCCGGGCAAGTTGGATGCATCACCCGGTACCGACGAAGCCCAGCTCGCCGCGGCCCTGGCCGCCGCCCTCGCCGCGGCCGTCGACGCCAGGCTCGATGAGCTCGTAGTCGAGCGCGTCGCCGGCGCCCCGCCCGACACCGC
>DASVPU010000035.1:0-4260 GCA_036389475.1 Solirubrobacteraceae bacterium | reverse complement strand
TCGTCGAGGCGCAGGCCGCCGGCTACTCGGCCACCGGCATCGAGCCCTCCCCCGCTTTTGCGGCCTTCGCCCGCGAGCGCCTCGGCGTCGACGTTCGCACCGCGACGATCGAGGACAGCCGGCTGGAGCCGAGCTCGTTCGACGTCGTCTGCATGTGGCATGTCCTCGAACATCTCCACGAGCCCGCTGCGACGCTCGCGCGCGTACATGCGGCGCTGCGCCCTCACGGGCACCTCGCGATCGAGGTTCCCAACGCCGGCAGCACGATCGCGCGCGCGATGGGGCCGGGGTGGCCGATGCTCGAGCCCGACGTCCACGTCGGGCAGTACACGGCCGCAGCGCTCGTGGCCGTCCTGCGCTCGGCGGGCCTTGAGATCGTCGCCGTCAGCGCCACGACGATCGCGCCATACCTGCGCCCACTGCGTCGCGTGCACCCTGCGATGGTGGTCCACCTTGCGAAGTGGGCGGTTCGGGGGCGTCGCGAGGATCCCCGCGACCGCGGGGAGCTGCTGCGCGCGATCGCGCGCCGGCCCGGTGCGGCTACGTCCGGCGCCTGAGAAAGCCGCCGGGGTTGAGCGTCACGAGGAAGCGCTCGCATGACGGATCGGGATCGAACGGAGGGCCGGTCGCCAGCCAGGCCTGGACGGCCTCGGCCGGGCCGGGGCCGTGCTCGGGCGCGGCCGGATGCCCGTTGACGTTCGTGTCCTCGACGATCAGGTAGCCGCCGGGCGTGACGATGTCCGCGTAGAGGTCGAGCTCGGCGCGCACGTGGCCGGCGCTGTGGTCGGAATCGAGGATGACCCAGACCTTCTGCAGATCGCCGGCGCGATGGCGGACGGCGTCGAGCGTCGCGGGCGCCGTCGACGAGGCGGTGATGTAGGTGATGCGCTCGTGCGCGGGCGGCTCGGGCTCCACGGGCGCGATGTCGATCGTCACGATCTCGCCGTTGCCGACGAGGTCGCAGAGCGCGGCCATGTAGAGCGCGCTGCCGCCGCGGCTGGTTCCGGTCTCGATGACGAGGTCCGGACGATGCGCCGCTATGAGCTCCTGGTAGACCCACAGATCCAGCGGGCACTTCAGCAGCGGAACGCCCATCCAGTGGGTGTTGCGCCAGGTGCGGCCGGCGTCGACCTCCGCGACGTAGTAGTACAGCCGCTGCGCCTGGCGGCTCAGGGCCACCTCCACCCGCGGATGCGTCAGCACGCGCCGCTCGACCGCGCCGCGGGCCGCGCGCGCGAAGCCGGCGGGATCGGATCGCGCCCGGCGAGCGAGGTGCAGCAGCGAGGGCATCCGCGACAAGCTACGACACGCTCTCGCGACGGTGGCGCGGCGTCAGCACGCCCCAGCGCATCGCGGCCGGGCGAAACTCGCTGAGCAGCGCGGTCCGCGTCCGCCGGTCCAGGCCGCCGAGCTCGGGCAGGTCGGCTGCCTCGCGGTCGCTGCCTTCGACGAGCCGCACGTCGTGCGTCGCCGAGAAGCGCTCGACGATCGTCGTCGTGATCGAGGGATCGACGAAGTCGTGCAGCTCCACGATGATCGGCCACCGCCGCATAGCCGGCACGAGGTCCGGGCGCAAAAGCTCGATCTCGCAGCCCTCGCAATCGAGAAAGAGGCTCAGGTCATCCGGCGCCAGGCCGTTGAGCACGTCGTGGGTGCACGCGCCGAGCACCCGCACGCGATCGGCGACGCCGTTGAGCTCGGCCATCGCGCGGCACCGCGCGCGCGCCGCGGGATCGATGTCGAATGCCAGCACACGCGCGCGGGGGATCGCCACCGCGAGACCCACGGCGTACGTGCCCTCCGCGCTGCCGACGTCGACGATCGTCGTCGGCGACGCGCTGATCCAGTCCTCAAGCGCAGGGCGCAGCTCCTGCTCGTAGGTCCCCACGAGCTTTGCGACGAGGTCCCCGGACGTCTGCGCGAGCTCGGGGAGGTAGCGCAGCCCGGTGAGCGGGCCGCGGCGCACCTCCAGGCCGTGGCGACGCACGTGCTCGTCGGTCGCCGGGCGCACGATGGCCAAAAAGCGCGCGCTGCGGCGGCGATCGAGAGCCCGCTTGGCCGCGTCCGGGACGAGCCTTGAGATGCGCTCGCGCATCACATGTAGCGCAGCGTGCGAGGCTTGACCGGCGCGAGCAGCAGCCCGGTCGTGACGAGCCGGTTGCGCACGTAGCGCAGCGACTGCAGGCGGGTGCGCGGCGGATAGGAGACGCCCATGTTCGGCGGATGGCGGTAGGTTGCGCGGACGTGCGTCGCGCGCAGACGCCCGTGATGGCGCAGGTGAGCGTCGACCCTGGCTTCGAAGATGTGCCCGACGTGGGCCATCGGATAGCGCAGCCGGGCGAGGCTGCGCTGATGGTAGATCGGCCGAGCGAGCTCCCGTCGTCGCGCCAGCCAGACCTGGTCGCTGAACCCATGCCCGAGGGCGAACTCACCGTCGCGCTCGAACGTCGTCTGCTCGAGCGTGGGGACGTTCCAGTACGGGTTGGCAACCATGACGCGCCGGTCGCGTGCCATGAGCTCGAGCGCCGGCGTGATCCAGTCGATTGGCTCGATCATCCGCACCTCCGCGTCCCAATGCAGGACCCACTCCGGCCCGGGCATCGTCGCGGCGACGATTGCCCAGTCGGTGAAGTACGGGATCGGCTCGAGCTCGGCGGCTGTCAACCCGGTGACGCGCAGGGCCTCGGCGACGTGGTCGGCGGCGAACTCCAGATGGTCGAGCTCGCCCGCCGCGATGCGCTCCCACGCGAGCGTCTCGACCGCCTCGCGTGACGCGACGTTGTTGACGAGCAGCGTGCGTCGCGCGAAGCGAAACGCGCTACCGCCGGCGATCTCGGTGAGGCAGCCGGGGGCCAGCACGTCGCGCAGCGTGCGGTCGTAGACCGTGACGACGAGGTCGACCCCTGAGGTGCGGATGGACGGGTCCGGCATGCCAAGCGCAGCGTAGTCCGCGCCCGAGATCCAAGCCGGTCATGGACCCGCTCAACATGGCGGCCATGCCCGCCGTGGAGCCGTGCAAGACGCAAGTTGGCTCCGTCGGCGTTGTCGTTCGAGTGCCAGTCGCCGGGGGCAAACGAATCTCGCCGGGCGCCGGTTACGCTCGGGCCTGCCGTTGAAGAACCGGTCCCCGAAGGCCAGCACGCCCAGCGGAACCACCAGGCTGACGAGGGCGAGCGACAGAGAGAAGCTCACGCGGGCCTGGCCTACAGGCACTTCGAAGAGCTTGAAGGCGTCGATCGACGCATGCAACATCGCCGCCGCCCAGATCGTGTGGCCGCCGCGCTCCCACAGGTAACCGAAGGGCAGACACGTGACGATCGCGACCGCGATCGCGACCGCGCCGATGGCGGGACCGTTGCCGATCAGGATCGGCAGGTGGGTGATGGCGATCAGCGGCATCGTCCAGCGAATCGCCGCGCCGAACGAGCGCCCCTCCCGAAGCCGGCTGAAGGCATATCCTCGCCATGCCAGTTCCTCGGCGAGCCCGTGGTAGGCGAACAACCCGATCGCCAGCCACAGCCAGTCCGCCCGCAACGGCAGGCTGTTGCCGCTCGCGAGGACGTAGATCGGATAGAAGGCGAGCACGGCGGCCGAGGCCACCGCGCCGGCCACCAGCGAACGGCCCGTCGGCCGGCCGAGGCCGAGCGAGCCAAGCAACGATCGCACCGGCGTCCCGAACGCGAACCGTTCCCACACAGCCGCGGCCGCCGCCGTGAAACCGAGCGCAACCAGTCCGTAGGCGAGGCCGCCTCCCTGCGCTGCGCCCGATGCGTACAAGACGCCCCAGATCGCGAAGAATCCGATCAGATAGCGGCCCAGCCGCATCGGCCGCTTGGTGGCGGCCCACATCGTCAATACTCCCAGGACGCGTACTCGCGGCTACGGCCCTTCATCGCCGCGTACAGCAGCGTGATCCGGTCCAGATACCAGGCCTTGCCGCCGTGCGTGATCAACAGGCCGGCAACCGTCGCGAGGATGCTGAGGTCGACCAGGCCGTAGGCGAGAAAGGCCATCCCGATCGTCGAGTAGACATTCGCGACCAGCGACGACGCCCGCGAGCGAAACTGCTCGGGGAGATCGATCTTGTCTCGATCGACCCAGATCCTCTCGCCCAGCACCGCTCGCGAGGCCCAGTTGCGCGTCGACTTCGGAGCCTTGAAGAAGAGCGGATTGACGAACATCCACACGAGCGCGAGCGCAACGGCGATCAGGCACCACCCGCCGATCCAGTCGCGGCTCCAGATTGCCAGCGAGAGCAAG
>DASVPU010000034.1:0-4906 GCA_036389475.1 Solirubrobacteraceae bacterium | reverse complement strand
GTTCTCGAGCGATGGGCCGGGGGGTCCGGTGATGCGTCGCCTGCTGCCGGCCACGATCGCCGTCCTGATGGTCCTTGCGGTGCTGCGCTGGATAGGCGAGCAGCAGGGGATGTACGGGAGAACGGTTGGCGTTCTTCTGATGACGCTGGCGGCCTTCTGGCTTCTCGGGACGTTGCTGTGGTATTTCGCGTGCTGGCTCGATAGCAACGATCTGGCACGACGTACCATCGAGGAGGAGCTCAGGCACAGCTCCCGCCACTTTGAGCTATCCCGTGACCTGGTCTGCACCGCAGGCTTCGACGGTGTCTTCAGGCAGCTCAACACGGCGTGGACGAAGACGCTTGGGTGGACTGAAGCGGAGCTGCGTTCGCGCCCGTTCATCGAGTTCGTTCATCCCGACGACCGCGAGATGACCACGCAGGAATCCGCGAGGCTGGCGCAAGGCGATATCACGATCGACTTCGTCAACCGCTACGCGACGAAGGACGGCAGTTGGCGCTGGATCGACTGGAACGCGATGGCGGTCGTGGAGGAGGAGCTGATCTACGCTTCGGCGCGCGACGTCACCCACCGCAAGGCGGCCGAGCAGGCCCTGGAAGCAAGCGAGCGCCAGACCCGACTGATTCTCGAGACCGCCAACGACGCCTTCATATCGATCGACGAGGGCGGGCTGATCACCGCATGGAATCCGCAGGCGGAAGCAAGCTTTGGATGGTCGCGCCACGAGGTGCTCGGGCGCAAACTGGCCGCGACGATCATTCCCGAGGGCCAGCGTGATGCACACCGGCTTGGCATCGAGCAGTTCGTCACGACCGGTCGACGGCACATGCTTGGCAGGCGGCTCGAGCTGATGGCGCTGCATCGGGATGGGCGCGAGCTTCCGATCGAGCTGACGATCTCGCCTCTCCAGACCGAGGACGGCTACTCCTTCAATGCCTTCGTGCGCGACATCTCCGCGCGCAAGGCCGCTGAGGAGCTGCTCGAGCGCCAGCGACGCCAGCTCGTCGACGCACAGTCCGTGGCAGGGTTCGGAAGCTGGGAATGGGACATCGCCGCGGGCACGATCGATTGGTCGCCGGAGCTGTGTCGCATCTATGGGGTAGAGCCCGGTGTGCAGCGCAGCTTCGAGGAGTTCTTGGCCTTCATTCATCCCGACGATCGCGCTCGGGTGCAGGCGGTGGTGGAGAGGGCGTACGAGAGTCATGAACGGTTCGCGTTCGAGCATCGCGTTGTGCGCCGCGATGGCGCGATCCGCATCCATCGTGGCCGCGGCGAGGTCATCGACGACGATGCCGGTCGACCGTTGCGGATGCTCGGAACCGGTCAGGACATCACCGATCAAAGAGCGGCGGACGATGCGCGGGGACGTGCTGCGCTGATCGACTTCTCGGCGGACGCGATCATCGCCGAGACGCTCGACGGCGTGATCGAGACCTGGAACCGCGGGGCGCAGGAGCTGTTTGGCTACAGCGTTCAGGAGGCGATCGGGCAGCCGATCGCGATGCTCGTCGCGCCCGACCGTCAGGACGAGCTGGCGGAGCTGCTGGCACAGATCAAGCGAGGCGAGCGGGTCGACCCACTGGAGACCGTGCGCATCGCCAAGGACGGCCGCGCCATCGAGGTGTCGTTGCGGGTCTCCTTGGTCTACGACGCCGACGGCCGGCTCGTCGGTGCGTCGTCGATCGTTCGCGACATCACGCGCCAGAAGCTGCTCGAGGCGCAGCTGCGACGCAGTAGCCGCTACTTCGAGCTCTCGCGCGACCTGACGGTCGCCGCCGGCCTTGACGGCTACTTCAAGAGCGTCAATCCCGCCCTCGAGCACATCCTCGGCTGGAGCGCGGAGGAGTTCTTGACGCGACCGTGCATCGACATGGTGCATCCTGACGACCGCGCCGCGACGCTACGCGTGGTCGACGGCCTCGCCAGCGAGCAGTGCACGTTTAGCTTCGTCAACCGCTACGAGGCCAAGGACGGTAGCTACCGCTGGCTGGACTGGAACGCGATCGTGCCGCCTGACGAGCCGTTGATGTACGCCTCGGCGCGCGACATCACCGACCGTATGCAGATGGAGACCGCGCTACGCGAGGCCGAGCAGCGCTTCCGCACGGCGTTTGACCGCGCTCCGATCGGTGTCTGCCTGCTATCGCTCGATCCCCGCGATCCTGGGCGGTTGCTGCAGGTCAACCCGGCGCTGGCTCAGATGCTCGGCAGCAGCGTCGATCAGCTCACCGGGGCGCCGATCAGCACGCTGACGCATCTCGAGGATCACGTCGACATCGATGCCAATCTCCGCGAGCTGACCAACGGTCACAGCGGCCATGTCGAGTTCGAGACGCGCTTCATGCACCGCAACGGACATCCTGTCTGGGCGCTGATCAGCGCGGCGCCGATCGCTGACCGCAGCGACGACGGTGAGCACACGCTGGCCGTCACGCACGTCGTGGACATCTCCGATCGCAAGCATTCCGAACGCCAGCTGCAGCACCTCGCCGACCACGACGCGCTGACGGGCCTGATCAACCGGCGCCGCTTCACCGAGGAGCTCGATCGCGCGCTGCGCCACGCCAAGCGCTACGACGAGACCGGGGCCGTCCTCTTCCTGGACCTGGACGGCTTCAAGTTCGTCAACGACACCCTCGGGCACGCTGCCGGCGATGCGCTGATCGCCCGTGTCGCAGGACTGCTTGGCGCGGCCGTCCGCGAAAGCGACACCCTCGCCCGCGTCGGAGGTGACGAGTTTGCTGTCCTGCTGCCGCGCAGCGACGAGGCCTCAGCGGTGCTCGTAGCCGAGAAGCTGCTCTCGACCCTGCGACAGACCGCCCTGAACATCAACGGTGTGCCGCGCGCTCACGTCTCGAGCTCGATCGGGATCGCGCCGTTTCGCGGTGACGAGGAGGTCAGCGCCGACGAGCTGGTCGTCGAGGCCGACATCGCGATGTACGACGCCAAGGAGGCCGGCAAGGACCGCCACGCCATCTATGACCGCGCCGAGGGACGTCGAGAGCGCATGTCGATCCGCCAGAGCTGGAACGAAAGGCTTCACCGGGCGATCAGCGATGACAGCTTCGTTCTGCACGCCCAACCGATCACGGCGATCTGCGCAAAAGACACGCCCTGGTTTGAGCTGCTGCTGCGCCTGCCCAACGACGACGGGGACCTGATTCCGCCCGGCACCTTCCTCTATAACGCCGAGCGCCACGGTCTCGTCGCGCAGATCGATCGCTGGGTGCTCGAGCAGGCGGTGCACCATCTTCACGCCAGCCACGAAGCCGGCCAAGACCTCGTGCTCAGCGTCAACGTCTCCGGCACGTCGATGGGCGATCCCGAGCTCGTCGCCTACGTCGCACAGCTGCTGCTGACGAACCCGATACCCCCTGACCGGTTGGTTATCGAGATCACAGAGACCTCCGCCATCACGAACATCGAGCATGCGTGCTCGCTGGCCCGACAACTGCGGACGCTCGGATGCAGGCTCGCCCTCGATGACTTCGGCGCCGGGTTCGCCTCGTTCTATTACCTCAAGCACCTCCAGTTCGACTACCTCAAGATCGACGGCGAGTTCATCAGCCACCTCTGCGCGACCCCTACCGACCAGCTCGTCGTCAAGGCGGTCGTCATGATTGCCCACGGTCTTGGCACGCGCACGGTCGCCGAGTTCGTGGGCGACGACGACACCGTCAACCGGCTCGGACAACTCGGCGTCGACTATGCCCAGGGCTACCACCTGGGGCGCCCCGGCCCAGTCGATCAGGCGCTCGCCGATCTTATCGCGCCGCGGCAGGCGGCGCGGCCATCCGCGGCCGATCGCCCCGGGCCGTAGGCGCCGTCGTCTGCGGTCGCCATCCGCGCGGAAGCGACCGCCGTCAAGCCGCTGATCGCAGGATCCGCCGGCGGAACGTGCCCCACGGCGGCCGCTCCCACCATCGCCTGAACGGAGGAACCGCCGCTACGACGTACGCGCCGGGCAAGCTCGCGATTGATCCGGTGGGGCCACAGCGGTCCGCCATAGACGAAGCCGGCGTAGACCTGGACGAGCGTCGCCCCGGCGAGGATGCGCTCCCAGGCGTCATCCGCGGTCTCGATGCCTCCGACGGCCACGAGAACCAGGCTGTTCCCGACCCGCGCGCGCAGGCGGCGAAGGACTTCGAGCGCCCTCGGCCTCAGAGGCGCTCCGGAGACGCCGGCCGGCTGTGTCGGATCGAGATGCTTTGAGACCATCGCGCCGCGGTCGATCGTGGTGTTCACGGCGATCAGGCCGTCGAGTTCGAGGGACACCGACACGTCGGCGATCTCGTCGAGCTCGTCGTCGGACAGGTCGGGCGCGATCTTGACCAGCAGCGGCACGTCGACGTTCTCGGCAAGGAGCTCTGCCCGGACCTCGGCCACGAGTTGCCGGAGGCGATCGGCGGCCTGCATCTCCCGCAATCCGGGAGTGTTCGGCGAGCTGACGTTCAACACGAGGTAGTCCGACAGCGCGGCGAGGCGACGCACCGAGTAGCGATAGTCCTCGGCGGCGTGCTCCAGCAGCGTGCGCCTGGATTTGCCGATGTTGATGCCGACGATCGTCTCGCCTGAGCGCGCCCTCAGCCGCCGGGCGACCTCATCGGCCCCCTTGTTCGGGAACCCCATCCAGTTGAGGAGGGCTCGATCGCCGACGAACCGCTCGATGCGGGGCTTCGCGTTGCCGTCCTGTGCGTGAGCGGTGATGGTTCCGATCTCCACGAAGCCGAAGCCGATGGCGCCGAGACCCTCAAACCAGGTTGCGTCCTTGTCCATTCCCGCTGCCACACCGAGCGGACTTGGAAACGTCATGCCAAGCGCCTGGACCCGCAGGGCCTGGTCGCGCGGTCCGAGGAGCCGGCGAAGGACGCGCCGGACCGCCCGGATCCGAGTTGGTATTCCGAGC
>DASVPU010000033.1:0-13600 GCA_036389475.1 Solirubrobacteraceae bacterium | reverse complement strand
CGCGGTCGCGCGCATGCGGCTGAGGTCGTCGGCCAGCCGCGCAAGGCCGCGCACGAGCGGCGCCACGGCCTCGCGGTTCTCGCCGTCGCGCAGGCGGCGGTTGTCGGCGTGCAGCTCGTCGGCCATCTCGGTCTGCTTGCGAGCGACGGTCGCGAGCTCGTCGGCACGGCGCTGGGCGGCGGCGAGCGACTGGGTGAGCTCGGCGACCTGCGCGCGAAGCTCGCGGACGGCAGGGTCCTCGGCTTCACCTTCTGCGTCCTCGTCGACCTGGGCTTCCTCGTCTGCGTCCTCGCCGACCTCGCCTTCCTCTTCTGCGTCCTCGCCGACCGAGGCTGCGACTGGCTCCTGCGGCTCGACCGATCGGTTCTCGTCGTGCCCGGAATCCGCCCCGGCCTCGACGTCTCCGGGCGGCGCATCGGGGGTGTCGATCATCTTCAGGACACTAATCCGTAACGCTGATCGCGACAACCGCCGACACGCCGAACTGCCCTGCTAGCGTCGCTGCTCGTGAGCGCGATCGTCTCCCTGAGCCCAGGCGCCAACCAGTCGTTGGACGGGCGGGAGATCTCCGTCGAGCTGACTGCCAACAACCTCGGCGGCGTACTGCTGGCAGTCGAGGAGCACGGCGTCACCCGCCCGCTTGCCCCCGCCGATGGTGTGGCGCCACCGATCGTCGACGGCGATCACATTGCGCAGGCGCGGCTGGCGCTCGCGTCGATACCGGAGTCGATCACGCGGTTGCGCCTGCTCGTCTGGTCCGACGCCCGCACGCGCGTGCTCGTGCCCGCCCAAGCGCACGTACGCGTCGACGGCACGCACCGCTTCACGGTGACGGTGCCGCAGCAAGCGGGGCTCCTGCGCGCCGCGGAGGTCCTCGAGATCTACCGCCGCCACGGCAGCTGGAAGGTGCGGTCGATCGCTTCGGGCTGGGAGGACGGCATCCCCGCGATGGCGCGCGCGATCGGGATCCCCGATACGGCGTTCAACCCGGCTGCCGGCCGCGCGCCGGGCCGTCCGCCGGCGCCGCCGGGAAGCCACATCGGGCCCTCGCCGCAGGTCGGACCGGCGCCGCTGCGCGGCCTGCTGGACAGCATCGTCGGCCCGGGACCGCGCGGCGGCGACAGCCGCTTCGTCGACTTCGAGCTCAAGGGCGTGCACCTGCGCCTGCGCTACGAGGCGATCGACGCCATCGTCCAGATCGCCGCGATCGTGCCGCTGGGGCGCGGGCAGTTCACCGACGCGAGCGCAGAGGCGGCACTGCGCGTCACCGGCGAGGCGCCGCTGGCGCGGGTGATCGTCGACGAGCAGGGAAACGCGACCGCGGCCGCCGTGGCCCATGCCGCGGAACGCAACGTCGACAGCGCCCTGCTGAAGGCGCTGCTCAGCGAGGTCTGGCTTGCGGCGTCGTCGTTCGCGTCGCGCGTGCGCCCGATCGGCTGGAACGTCCCGCGCCACATCACCGGCGAGATCCCGCGCGAGCTGCGGCTCGGCGTCGCCGAGGAGCTGCAGGAGACGCAGGCGTGGGCGGACGTCCGCGAGCGGCTGCTGGCCAACCAGTGCCTGCCGCTCGTCGACGAGCCCGCCGCGCTGCTAGCGCAGGTGGAGCACGGGCAGCTCTGGATCGGACCCAGCCTGCTCGCGGGGACATCGCGTGCCTGGGCGATCATCGTCGAGCGCGTCCTGCGCGCCAACGTCACGCCGCGCGCCGGCCTCTGGCGCGCGCTCGCGCAGAGCAACACGCTGCTCAGCCCGGTGCGCTTCGGGCTCGTCGAAGAGGTCGGGCTCTACGGTCCGCCGGCGATCACCGTGAACTTCGCCGCTCTGCAGCTGCCGCGCACGCAGGTGTTGGAGGACCTCCAGCACGGGCTGGAGTTCGTCGATCACGCGGCGAGCGAACTCGAGCCGGTGCTGCGATCGATGACGCCGGATGCCACGAGTCACCGCAACAACCTGCCCTGGATCCCCACTCGCCGCTGGACCGGACCCGGCACCGAGGTGCGCGACGAGTTGCTCGTGCGGGAGCTGAGCGGGCTGCCGGAGGGCGCCGGCGTTCCCGACGGCTTCGCCGACCGCGTGCGCTCACAACGGGCGTCGCTGGGCCGCGCCGGCGCCGGGTACATCGCGCACCTCGCGCTGGTGAGAGCCGAGCGCCGGGACGGCGCGTCCCCCGGTTGGCTTGACCTGGCGCGCGATCTCGCCTCGCTGGCGCCCGTCGACGCGGGCGCGGCGGACGAGCCGTGCGCCACCGCATCGATCCATGTGCGCCTGAACAGGTGCGACAATCCTGCGCCGCCGGGCCGCGGCCCGGCCGCGTCGTCACCACCAGCTCCACGGCCGACACGGTCAGACGACGGCGCGCCGCCGGCCCCGCGGCGGCGCTGGCGCCTGTTTGGATGACCGACGTGCCGCGGCCGTTCACCTGCGCCGGCGCGCGCTGTTACAGGTCGAAGTCCGACGGCGGAATGCCGAGCGCGTTGCAGGCTTCCTTGAGCGCACGCTGCTCGTCGGCGTCGAAGTTGCCGTCGGCCCCGCCGATGATGATGCCGACCTGCACGACCGCGCGGGCCTGATCGGGCTTCTTCTTGAGCTTGGCGATCGCCTGGATCACCTCGACCTTGCCGAAGTCGTAGTCGGCCTCGAGCTTGGAGGCGTAATGGTCGAAGTAGCCCTTCAGGTCGCTGGGGTCGAAGATCGAGAGGGTGTCGTTTGACGTGATGAAGCCCGTCATCTTCTGCTTCTCCGACGCGTCGATCGAGCCGTCGGCGGCGGCGATGAGCGCGACCATGGCCATCGAGGCCTTGGCGAAGTCCTGATTCTTGAACTGGCCGGCCTTCGTCTTGAGCTGGTCGGCGTACGTCTGGCTCTGTGACTTGAGGTTGTCGAGGAATCCCATGGATCTGTCCTTCGCTTCGGGGCCGTGGCGTCCTGCGTAGCGTCGCATAGTCCGCTTGCGCGCAATGACGCCCGGCGCGCGCGATCGTGTGAAGATGACGCGATGAGCAGCGACTTGGCCATGGGCGCGAACACGACCCTCTCGGCCCCCGCCGGCGAGCTGACGGTCCGCCATCGAGCCGACAGCGTCGTCGACGTCAACCTCACCGCGTTCCTCGTCGGGGCCGACGACAAGGTCCGCGGGGACGCCGACATGGTGTTCTTCAACCAGCCGACGGCGGAGGGCGCCAGCGCCCGCTACGAGCCGCCCGCGACATCCGGCGGCGTCGTGACCCACCGGCTGGCGTTCGATCTGTCACGCCTGCCGGCGGGCGTGGAGAAGATCGTCGTGACCCTCACGGAGGACGCGGGTCCGGGCTTCGCGGCCGTCGCGGATCTCGTCGGCACCGTCGTCGTCGGCGGCCAGGAGCAGGTGCGCCTGTTTCCGGCGCCCGCCTTCAAGACCGAGAAGGGGATCGTCGTCGCCGAGCTGTACGTGCGCGGCGGTGCAAACAAGGTGCGCGCGGTCTGGCAGGGCTACAGCTCGGGCCTGCATGGGCTGGCGACGGCGCACGGCGTGGACGTCGAGTCGCCCGCGGCGGCGTCCGCTCCGAACCCACCCGCCCCCGCCCCCGCCGCCGCCGCCGTGCCGACGGTGAACTTCAAGAAGGTCAGCGGCAACATCAACCTACGCAAGGGCGATGCGCCGGTGATCATGGAGAAGACCGCGAAGATCACCGCGTCGGTGTCCTGGCGCAGCGGCACCGACTACGACGTCTACGCGTTGGTGATGACCAAGGACGGCACCCAGGTCGACGTGGCCACGTTCGGCGCCAAGGGCGTCAAGAAGCTCATGAACTACGGCAACGGCGCGGTCAAGCACCTCGGCGACGTGCAGCGTGCGACCGGCAAGAAGCTGTGGGGCGCAAAGGACGAGCAGAAGGAGATCGTCGAGATCCGCCTGACCTCCGACGTCGTCGCGGTCGTGCCGGTCGCCTACTCGGCGCAGTCAAACGGCAGCGGATCCTTTCACCGCTACAAGGTGTCGCTGAGCATCGACAACGGAAGCGGCACGAACGTCAGCATCTCCGCCGACAGCGCCAACAACGACGACAGGGTCTACAGCTGCGTGCCGGGCATCATCCGCAACATGCCCGACGGCGTCGTCATCGAGCCGCTCGAGCTCTACAGCAAGCCCGGATCCGAGAAACGCCCACGGTTGCGCGGGCGGGGCACGGACGTCACCGTCGAGATGGACGCCGGACCGAAGAACGACTACAAGTGAGTTCAGCGCGGCGGGGCCTGGACTGAGCTTCAGATCGTCAGATCGAGGCGTGCGCGAGGCTCGGCACCTTGTCGGTCGCAAAGCTCTTGCGCAGATAGAAGAACCAGGTCATCCCGGCGAAGACGACGTACGCAGCGAGGAAGACGTACAGCGCGGGGATCGACCAGTCCGCCATCGACTGAGCGACCGAGAGCTTCTCCGCCGGCGTCGCGGCGGCCTTCACCGCGGCGGAGACGCCCAGGCTCGCCTCGCGGAAGACGACCTGGATGAGGAACCCGCCGAAGGCGCCGATCGCGCCGGCGATGCCGATTACCGCCGCCGCCTGGCGCTTGAAGTTGAGCGCCGTCTGCTTGGGCTGCAAACCGTTCTCCGCCGCCTCCTTGCGCCCGAGCTCGGCGAAGATCGACGGGATCATGCGGTAGGTCGATCCGTTGCCCATCCCCGCGAGCAGGAAGATCGCCATGAACGAGCCGAAGAAGATCGGGAAGCTGTGCTGGTTGACGCCGATGATCGCCGATACGGTGAACAGCGCCTCGCCGAGGAACACGGTCAGCGTCACCTTCGCGCCGCCGAGCTTGTCAGACATCCAGCCGCCGAAGGGCCGCGCGATCGAGCCGACCAGGGCGCCTGCGAAGCCCAGCCCCGCGAGGTACGTCGCGATGAACGGGTGCGCGCCGAGGAACTCCGGGAACGTGTTCTTGATGACGAGCGGGAGCGCGAACGCGTAGCCGATGAACGAGCCGAACGTTCCGATGTACAGCAGCGACATGATCCAGGTCTGGCTGTGCTTCAACGACCTCGTATAGGAGCGCCCATCGGACTTCGCATCGGTGATGCTGTCCATGAACAGCCACGCGCCGAGCGCCGCCAGCACGATGAACGGCAGCCAGATGAGCCCGGCATAGGCGAGATGCACCTCGTGGACGGGCAGCTTCACTGCGGCTGCCGGCACACCGATGATGATCACCAACGGGATGACCAATTGCGCGACGGCGACGCCGAGGTTGCCGCCCGCCGCGTTGAGGCCAAGCGCAAAGCCCTTGTGGCGATCCGGATAGAAGAAGGAGATGTTCGCCATCGAGGATGAGAAGTTGCCGCCGCCGAAGCCGGCCGTCGCGGCGCACAGGGCCAGCACCCACATCTGTGTGCTGTGGCTCTGCTCCTGAAGCCATCCACTGGGAACGAGGATCGCCAGCAGCAGCACCGGTATGAGCAGCAGCGAGGCGCTGATGCCCGTCCATGCGCGGCCACCGAACCGCGGTACGGCGAACGTATACGGGATGCGCAGGGTCGAGCCGACGAGGTTCGGGAGCGCGATCAGCAGGAATTGCTCGGACAGCGACACCGTGAAGCCGGCGTTCGCGAGGTTGATGACGATGATCGTCCACAGCACCCAGACGGTGAAGCCGAGGTTCTCGGCGAAGATCGAGAGCGCGAGGTTCTTCTTGGCGATCTTCTTGCCGCGGGTCTGCCAGAACGTCTCGTCCTCGGGATCCCAGTCATCTATCCACCCGCCTCTCCGGCTGGATAAGGGTGCTGCCGCCTCAGGGGCGTCCGGGGCCTGCACGGTCGTGCTCATGTCTCCTCCGAAGGCGGCGGTGGCTAGGTGGCCAACCTTCCAGAGCGTGATTTCCGTGCCATGTGCGAAGTGTGTCGAGTGCGTGAATGGGCGTTGCGGTCGCGTGGCCGGCGTGCCGCGGGAGGATCTCGGTGATCGCGCCCAGGCAGTTCAGCGGTTGGGTCGCACCGCGCGCAGGTACACGTCGCCCGATCGGCCGGGGATGTTGTGGGCGTCTGCCATCGAAGCGACGCGCAGGCGATGCAACGCCGGGCGCCGCAGCCGGACCTTGATCCTGAAGCGCCCTTGGCGGACCTTGACGCCAACGCGCGCGACGGTGTGCATCTGCTCGTCGGTCCCCTCGCGGGCGATCGCGAGCACGAGGCGCTCCCGCCGCGGGAGCATGCTGCCGCTTACCGTGAAGGCTCGCCGCGCGATGACGCGGCGGGCCGCGCGCAGCCGGATCCGCGGCGCGACCTGCACGCTGAGGCTCGGCGATGCGATCCACGTTCCGTCCGCAGACTGCGTGACGGCGCGCAGCGTTCGTGTGAACTGCGTCGGCAACTGCGCCGACCAGGTCCCGAAATCGCCAGTCGCCGTCCGCGCAAGCGTCTGGAAGCCCGCGCGCGTAGCCATCTGCACCGCGATCGGCGCACCCGCCACCGGCGCGCCGCCGGTGGCAGACGCGCGACCCGACAGCTCCGCGGCCTGCGGGAACTCGAGCGTCCGGTCCAGCGCGTCGATCGTCAGCGCGCTCGTCGTCGCCGGCGCGATCGCCTGCACGAGCGCGGCCGCCCGCGTCCGGATCTCCGGCAGCTGGGCGAACAGCGCGTCGCCCGGACAGGCGGTCTTGTCGGCGTCACGGTGGCCGGAGATGCGCTCGAAGGTCACCGCCGTCCCTGCCCGATAGCGGCTGGTTGGCCCTCCGGAGGACGCCAGCGCCACTTGGCCGCTCACCGGCGCCCCGTGCAGCGTGAGCTTCCAGGCCAGCAGCGCGGAGGTCGCGGCAACGCCTTCGGCCGTCTGCGGCTCGGCTGAGAACGTCCCGATGTTGGCGACTCCCGTCGAGACGCCGTTGAAGCCCTGCGCCTGTGCTCCTATCACGGGCTGATCGACGCCGCCTGCGCGCCCCTCGAAGATCTGCCCGTAGCGGTCGACGAGGAAGTTGTAGCCGACGTCACGCCACTTGTTGACGTTGCGGTGAAAGCGGCAGATGGCCAGCACGATCGCAGCGCTGTCCTGCGGGTTATAGCCGTTGGCGCCGACCGTGTGATGGACGAAGCCCATCTGCACCTGGCCGTAGGCGGGCGGCGCGCGTGGCGGGCACTGGTCGGCGGCCCACCACTCGCGCGGGATGATCGCCGGCGCACCGCCGCCGTTTTGGGCCACCGCGGGCGTGCCCGCGACGGCGGCGACGGCGTCGTGGACGGCTTGGCGCATGGCGGTCCTCACGCGGTCGGCGCCGGTCGCCGTCCCGGTCGAGTTGACGAAGTGCGCTCGTAGGTCGCGCGGACGGCGGTCCAGGCGCAGCTCGTAGGCATCGGCGCCGCCGGCCCAGACGGGCTCTGCCCCCGACGCGCCCGCGTGGTTTGCGGCCATCAGCGTCCAGCGACTCCAGTGCCCGCCGCCGTCACGAACCCGAATTCGGGGGCGCACTGAACGCGGCGCACTCCACGTCAGGCCGACGAGATCGAAGCGCTTGGGCGCGCGGACGACGCCCGAACGCCACCTGTGGGCGCCAACGCTTTCCCGCGTCAGCGCCTGTGAGAACTCCACGACCCGCGGGTGCAACGGGCGTACCGACAGGCCCGGAGCCGCAAACCAGAGGAGCAGGCCAGCGGCCACGAGTGCTGCGGCGAGGCGGCGCATCGATCCTCACAACACCCTGCCACTCGAGGGGGTGCGGTTCTGCACGTTAGCTTGCGCCGGTGCCCCTCGGGACCGCCTCGGGCCCCTTGTCCACTGCCCCGACGGAACCGCCTCGGGCCCCTTGTCCGCTGCCCTACGGAACCGCCTCGGGCCCCTTGTCCACGTACGCGTCGCGGAACGCGCGCAACGCGTCCCAGGTCTTGTCGTTTACCTGGTTGCAGCCGATGTAGGCGCGCCAGGCAACGGCGGCGACCTGGTAAGGCATCTTCGTGTTGTTCTGCAGCAGCACCATGTGGTAGCCCGCGGGTCCGCCCTTCACCTTCTCCTCGAAGAGCGTTTGCAGCTGGCCGATGACTCGCTTGGGGGTGCCCGGCTTGTACTGCAGGATGATCCGGCCGTGCTCGAGCGTGTGCACCCAGCTCTCCTTCGCGGGCTCGTTGCCGGTGTCGTAGATCCCGTCCTGCGCGGGCGTGTTGTGATGCGTGCCCGACGTGGGTGGGTTGGTCTTGTAGCCGTTGTAGGACTGGTTGTCGGCGATGTGGTCGCGGCCCTCCTCGGGGAACGTGCGCACCGCGCAGCCGGCGGCCTTGGAGGCCTGCTGCAGGCTCGTGATCTTCCGCGCCGGGATCGCCGCCGCGGGCACGCCGGTCGCCTTGGGGGTGTCCTTGCTGCCCGACGAAACCGCAAGCACGACCGCCACGATCGCCACCGCGGCAACGAGGGCTCCCGCGGCGGTCATGAGCAGGCGCTTGCGCTTCGCTGCCGCCGCGTCGGCGCGCTCGCGTTCGATGCGCTCCTGCTTGCGGCGCTCCTTCTCCTCCTGACGGCTTGACATCCGGCGGGAAGCCTAGATGGTTGCCTGGGCAAGCGCTCCAAGCGGGGCGGGTTATTCTGGATCGCTCGTGTCCGATCGCCAGGAGGAGAAGGAGCCCCGCGAGGCGACCGCCGGGTCTGAGCCGCGGCGCCGGCTCGTACAGATCGGCGGCGGGGTCGTCGTCGCCTGCGCGATCGTCATCGGGATCGTGCTCGCAGCGGCCGGTCCAAACGGCGGCAACGCGTCGACGAAGGCCGCGCTCGGCGCCGCGTCGCTGGGCGGCCGACCGGCTGGGTTCCCAGCGCACACGGCGCCGATCCCCGCCCGCAAGACAAGGAACCTTGCCGCGGCCGCCAGGTTTGCGGGCTGCCGCCTCGCGCACCCGAAGCTCGAGGGCAGCTCGACGCCGCCGGCGCACGTCGACGGCCACGTCGTCTACAAGACCAACCCGCCGACCTCCGGCGACCATAACCCCGTCTGGTCCAGCGACGGCAACTACGTCGGTGTTCGCACGCCGGCGCCCGAGCACTACGTCCACTCGCTCGAGCACGGGCGCATCGAGCTTCAGTACCGGCCGGGAACGGCGGCACGCACGATCAGCCAGCTTCAGAGCGTTATGAAGGAGCCGACGAGGACCGATTTCGGCGTCGACGCCGGCAACGGCGGCTTCGCGCTCCTCTTTCAGAACAATACGAAGATGCCCTACGCGGTCGCGGCCACCGCCTGGGGGCAACTGCTCGGCTGCCGCTCGGCCGGCTCACGGATGTTCGACGCGATCCGCGCGTTCCGCGCGAAGTACACGCTCCAGGCGCCGGAGAAGATCGTGCAGGCCGAGTAGCGGCCGCGCGCGCGATATGCAGCAAACCTGCACATCTCGGTAGCCTCGACGAGCCATGGCGCGCGAACCACGTCAGCTCGAGGGGCGGGTCATCGCAATCACTGGTGCGGCGCGCGGCATCGGGCGTGCGACCGCCCAGGCCTGCGTGCGCGCCGGGATGCGCGTCGCGATCGGCGACCTAGACCTTGACGCCGCCGAGCAGACGGCGGCCGAGCTTGGCTCCGGCACGATCGCCGTGGCACTCAACGTCGTGGACCGCGGCTCGGTCGGGCGCTTCCTGGACGTGACCGCGGCGCGGCTCGGTCCGATCGACGTGCTCGTCAACAACGCCGGCATCATGCAGCTCGGCTCGTTCCTGCAGGAGGACGACGCGACGGCGCGCCGCCAGGTCGACATCAACGTCCACGGCGTCCTGCACGGCATGAAGGAGGGGCTGCCTCGCCTGCTCGCGCGGCCCCAGGGACATCTCGTCAACATCGCCTCCACGGCCGGCAAGGTCGGCCTTGCGGGCGGCGCGACGTACTCCGCGACGAAGCACTTCGTCGTCGGCGTCAGCGAGGCGGCGCGCAACGAGCTGCGCGGCAGCCGCGTCGAGATCTCCTGCGTCATGCCGGTGATCGTCAAGACCGAGCTCGCCGCGGGGCTGGCCGAAGGTCGCTTCATCAAGCAGATCGAGCCCGAAGACGTCGCCGACGCCATCGTGCAGGCGCTGCGCTACCCGCGCTTTGACGTCTTCGTACCGCGCAACGTCGGCCCGCTGACGAAGCTCGGCGGCGCGATGCCCCAGCGCGTCCGCGAGGGCTTCGGGCGCGTGCTGCGCATCGATCGCTCGCTCGCGGCGCCCGACTCGGACGCGCGGCGTGCCTACGAGTTGCGCGCCGCGGCGTCCGAGCGCGCGCTGGAGAGCGGGCTACACCCGCAGGAGTGAGTCGGTTGGCGATCTCGCGCTCGGCTACGCCCAAATGATCTTGGGCTCGTCGGTGCCGAGGAACGATGCCAATCGCTGTGCCTGAACCTGCGCTCTGGCCGCAACCGCAGCGCCGATGTCTCCGAAGGGCTCGATCGTGACCGTCAGCCGCGGGCCCTTGCGCTCGTGTCGCCAGACGCCCTCGATGCGTCCGTCCACGAGCAGCACTGGAGAGAGCCAGCCCTGCGGCCGGTACACGCGCCCCTTGAGCCCGGCTGGGAGAACGGGACTGTCCTCGCGCGGCGCCGCGACGACGTACTGATCGAACGCCGGGAGGAGCGCGACGGCGCTCCTCGCAGGCTCCGCCGCGGCCGCATCGGCGATATCGGCGCGCAGCATCCAGTGCTCCTGCCCGCTCAGCAGCACGGGCGCGATGTCGTCGCCCAGCGAGGCGATGATCCGCCCGGCCTGCGCCCCGGAGGGCATGCCAAACCAGCGCGCGAAGCTCTCGCGTGTGACCGGGCCGTACGCCGCGAGGTGGCGGCGCAGCACCCAGGCCATGGCCTCCTTCGCCGGAGCCGGCTTCCAGTCTTCGCCGAGCCAGCGATCTGGGCGCGTGAAGCGCACCCGCTGGCCCTTCGGCGGCGCGAAGACGACGTCGCCGCGGAGGGCCGCGAGCTTCGGCATGGTCCCGAAGCTTCCGCGCACAGCTTCGCCCAGGCGGAGGTCACCAAGCAGCTCGGTAACCCCGTCGGCGAGCTCGTCGCGCGTGAGCGGCGGGCCGGCCAGGGCGGTGCGGATCGCATCGAGCACCGCGACCGCCTCGGCGCTTGTCATACCGAACGCCTTGCGCCAGCTGGCCTGCTCGTAGCGCGGTTTCAGGACGCCCTGCGCTCCGACGTACAGCGCCAGCTCGTCAGCCGGCAGGAGGTGCAGCGTGCCGCGCATCGCCCACGTCCTCACCAGCACCCGCTCCTCCCACAGCGCGCGTCCGACGACATCCGATCCAAGGCCGTCGACGCGCGCCGCCAGCGTCAACTCGGCCGAGCTCTGAAGCTGGGCATGCAAACCGCAGATCCGTCGCACGACGTCCAACCACGCCTGCGCCGGCGCGGGCTGCGCGAGCACTTGGCGCGCGACGCGCCAGGCCAGCAGCGAGTCCCAGCTCAGCTCGTCCGCCACCGCGCGATCCGCCCCGCCATGCGAAGGCAATGATCCCACGCTGCGGCATATGAGCTCATCCTGGCGAGCGGCCGGTCACGGTCTTGAGGCAGACCCCCACGCGTCGTGCCACGGGACGTGCCATGTGCGGGGACGATGACGGCTACGTGAACGGCGCGAGGGGTATGCGTGTTGCTCCCCGCACAAGAACTTCCGAGGAGCATCCCATGATCGGTTTCATCGTCGCCGGCCTCATCATCGGCCTACTCGCCCGCCTGCTGCTTCCCGGCAAGCAGCGAATCGGCTTGCTGTGGACGCTGGTGTTAGGCGTTATCGGCTCGGTCGTGGGAGGCGTCATCGCCAACCTGGTCGGCAGCGGCGACATCATGGAGCTCAACGTCTTCGGCTTCATCGTCGCGGTCATCGCCGCCGTCGCCTTGCTGGCTGCCGCCGAGCGTGCAGGTCTCGCGGCGGGCACTGACCGCGGGCGCCTCGAGCGCTAGCTTCGTAGGAACACGCGCCTTTCTCGCGCCGGCAAAGCCGGGTCTGCCGGCGCGGGGTGAAGGTTCGTGGCACGCCGCTGCCGACAGCTCGTTGGCGCAAGGCAGGGTTCGCCGTTGCGTCTTCATGGGTAAGCGGGCCGCATGGAAGGCGGAATCGCAGTGTTCCTTACGCTGATCATCATTGTCGGCGCCGTGGTGATCGGTTCAGGACTGCTCACCACCGGTGGTTTTCTGCGCAAGAAGCAGCTCGACGGCGAACTCGAGGAGGACGTTGAGGATGGTCCGCGGCCTGCCCACACGGTGGTCCAGGACGAGGCGCCGGTTATCCAGGATCCGCGCGAGTTCAGGCATCGCGGTTCTCGTTCATGACTCCGGTCCCGTAACCCGGGCCACACTCTCCGTCTAATTCATCAACCCGTTGATCGGCGCCCGCGAGCCGAACTGGTGGGTCGGCTCGGCGACGCGTCGCTTACCGGAGCTCATCGACGAATCAGCGGCTGAGCATCCGACTCGCACGCAGCCGGCCGCGCCGGTGCGACACGTTGGTGCGCGCTACAGCGCGAACATCTCGAAGAGGACGATAAAGACGACGAGGAGCCCAGCGGGCTGAAGACGCGACTACATGGCGGCGTGCTCGGGGTGGGCCGGCCAGCGCGTTGGCAAGCGGCGATGCGCTTCAGCGCGCAGATTCGGTACACGCGAGCGACGTCGTCGTCGCTGCCGTAGATCCGATGTCCTGCCGTGGTGCGCCGAGGCGGAGTGAGCAGGCCAAATGCCCTCGTAGTGGCGCAGCGCCGAGTCCGGCGGCATCGACGAGCTCGCCGATCCGCCACATACGATCGGGTGGGTGTTCGTCGGATCGCCCGCTGTCGGCGCTGTGGACGATCTCGACTCGTCGGTCGGCTGGCTTGGATTATCTGTCAGCCGGCAGGCGCCGCGGTCTTCGGTTCCGCCAGCAGTCGTCGGGCTGCGGTGACGGCGCCATCGATCACGATGGCTGCGGCGACAGACCGAGCATGTTCCGCGATCGCGGGCCGCAGTGCATCGTGCAGGGCGGCTGCGAGTGCGTCGGTCGTCAAAGTCCCGGGGGGCCGGGGCGCGCCGATCCCCAGGGCGCGGGTGCGCTTCGCCCAGTAGAACTGGTCTGAGAACATCGGGGCCACGACCTGAGGCGCTGCGGCGCGTGCGGCGACGGTGGTCGTTCCGGCTCCGCCGTGGTGCACGACTGCCGCGACCCGGGGAAACAGTGCCTGGTGGTTGACGTCGCCGATCGCGATGGCGTCGGGGACGTCGTCGATCAGCCCGAGCTCTGCCCACCCCTGCGACAGGATCGCTCGTCGGCCGACGGCCCGGGCCGCGTCGATCAGCGTGCGACTCGTGTTCTGCGAGGCGGGCATGCTGCCGAAGCCGAGGTAGATCGGTGGTTCACCGTGCTCGAGGAAGTCCTCCAGCTCCGACGGCAACGGCCTGGAGTCGGTAAGGATCCATGCGCCGGTCGGGAGGACCTGCATTGCAGGTGTGCGCGGAAGCGGCGCCAGGGTGGGGTCGGCGGCGAGCCACGGGTGGTCGGTGCGGATGTGAGCGTGCACGTCGTCGACGGGTCTCAGGCCCAAGCGTTTGCGGTTGCGGTTGATCGGTTCGAGGGCTCGGTCGTTCCAGACCTTGGCGTCGTCCAACCACCGCTGTTGGTTGTCGGCGGGCTGCCCGACTTCCCACGCGTGGCCGAGGGCAGGC